>NZ_JBICXE010000022.1:0-157625 GCF_043200155.1 Streptomyces sp. NPDC048473 | reverse complement strand
TACTGCAGGGGGGACCCTGTGGGAGAGTAGGACGCCGCCGAACTCCTTTTACGGGAAAGCCCCGTGCCCTTGTGGCACGGGGCTTTTCTGCGTTCTGAGCGTCTAGGCTCGAACCATGCGCTACGAACTGGTCATCTTCGACAACGACGGTGTGCTCGTGGACAGCGAGCCGATCTCCAACACCATCCTGGCCGAGTACCTCACAGAGCTCGGTCACCCCACCTCGTACCAGGAGTGTCTTCGCGACTACATGGGGGCTGCCGTGCACCGGGTGCACGATCTCGTCGAGGAGAGGACCGGGGAGAAGCTGCCCGCGGACTTCGACGAGACGCTTCACTCGCGGATCTTCGCCGCGTTCCAGCGGGAGCTGGAGCCGGTGGCGGGTGTCGACGATGTGCTGGGGAAGCTTGTCGCCGACGGGGTCGCCTACTGCGTCGCGTCCTCCAGCAGCCATGAGCGGATCCGGGTCGGGCATCGCAAGACCGGGCTCGACCAGTGGTTCGAGGAGGAGTGGATCTTCAGCGCGGAGGATGTGGGGCAGGGAAAGCCGGCGCCCGATCTGTTCCTGCATGCCGCCGAGCGGATGGGCGTACCTCCCGAGCGGTGCGTCGTCATCGAGGACAGCCCGCTCGGAGTGGAGGCGGCCAGGGCCGCGGGGATGGATGTGTACGGGTTTGCGTCGATGATGCCGGCGGACCGGCTCGCCGGGGTGACCGGGCACTTCTCCGACATGAGCCAACTACGGGAATTGCTCGCCTGATCCATCTACCCACGGGTAGAGACTGGCCCTACGCTCGCGGCCATGACAGATGCTCGTTTGCGGCACGGCAGGGCCTCCCTCGCGTTGAGCTTCTTCGTACAGGGAGTCACCTTTGCTCTGCTCGTGACGCGGATTCCCGCCATCCAGGACCGGTACGGGATATCCGACGGGCTGCTGCCGGCGTTCCTGGCCGCGGTGCCGATCCTGGCCGGGGTGGGCAGCGTGGTCACCGAGAAGGTGGTCGCGCGGGTGCGGCCCGGGCTCGTACTGAGGTGGGCGCAGCCCGTTGTGCTGCTTGCGCTGCTCGGTGTCGGGGCCGGGAGCGCGCTGTGGGAGGCGGCCCTGGCGCTCGGCGTGTTCGGGCTGGCCGTCGGGGCGCTCGATGCCTCCATGAACATGATGGGGGTCAGTCTTCAGCGGGCGTACGGGCGTTCCATCATGCTCGGGTTCCATGCCGCGTACAGCCTGGGCGGGATCGCCGGGGCGTCCATGGCGTGGGCCGGGGCGCACTGGGATCTTTCGCTGCTGGTCTCGTACCTGCCGGCGGTTGTCGTGCTGTTGCCCGTCGCGTTCATCGGGAGCCGGTGGTACGCCGAGGGCGTGTCGGTGGACGAGGGGCCGGGGGAGCCGCAGGGGAAGGGGGCCGCCTCGGTCTCCTTCAAGTTGCTGATGCCGCTCTGTCTGGTGATGAGCTTCGCCTACATCGGGGACTCGACGGTCTCCAACTGGAGTGCCAAGTATCTGCAGGATGTGCTGGGGAGCTCGGAGCAGCTGTCGACCGTTCCTTACAACGTCTACATGGTGACGACGCTGCTGGGGCGTGCCGTCGGGGACTTCGGGGTGCGGCGGTTCGGGGCTGTGGCCGTGGTGCGGTCCGGGAGTGTGCTGGCTGCTGCCGGGTTCGGTGTGGTGGCGGTGGCCGGTGGGGCGTGGGTCGGGATGCTCGGGTTCACCCTGCTGGGGCTCGGCCTGTGTGTGATCGTGCCGCAGACGTTCGCCGCCGCCGGGCGGATGTTCCCCGGGGCGAGTGATACGGCCATCGCGCGGCTGAACATTTTCAACTACGTGGGATTCCTGGTGGGGTCGCCGCTGGTGGGGGCGCTCGGGGATGCCTGGAGCTATCGGGGGGCGATGCTGGTGCCGATGGTGTTGGTGCTGGCGACGCTCGTGTACGCCAAGTCGTTCGGTGCGGAGCCTGCCCGATACGGTGGCGGGCATGAGCGGCCGCACACAGTTGATGTGGGATGACGCAGTAACGGGATACGACTTCGGGGAAAGCCATCCGATGGATCCCGTCAGACTCGCCCTGACGATGGGGCTGGTGCGGGCGTTCGGGCTCGACGGTGCGGTGGATGTGGTGGCGGCCAAGCCCGTCGGGGACTCCACGCTGCGGCTGGTGCACCGCGAGGACTATGTGGCCGCCGTGCGCGCCGCCTCGGCGGATCCGAAGCACGCCGATCAGAACTACGGTCTCGGGACGGTGGACGATCCCGCGTTCGCGGGGATGCATGAGGTGTCTGCGCTGATCGCCGGGCAGTCGGTGGCGGCGGCCGAGGCGGTGTGGCGCGGTGACACCGCGCATGCCGTGAACTTCGCGGGCGGGCTGCACCACGCCATGCCGGGCGGTGCGGCGGGGTTCTGCATCTACAACGATCCGGCGCTCGCCATTGCGAGGCTGCTGGAGCTGGGTGCCGAGCGGGTCGCGTACATCGATGTGGATGTCCATCACGGTGACGGGGTGCAGGCGGCCTTCTGGGAGGATCCGCGGGTCCTGACCGTGTCGCTGCACGAGCACCCGCGCACGCTCTTCCCGCAGACCGGCTGGCCGGAGGAGACCGGCTCGGGTGCGGGTGAGGGCAGTGCGGTGAATGTGGCGCTGCCGGCCGGTACGGGGGATGCGGGGTGGCTGCGGGCGTTCCATGCGGTGGTGCCGGAGCTGCTGGCGGACTTCAGGCCGCAGGTGCTGGTGAGTCAGCACGGGGCCGATACGCATTTCGAGGATCCCCTCGCTCATTTCGCGGTGTCGCTGGACGCGCAGCGGGCGGTGATGGCGGCCTGTCACGATCTCGCCCATGAGTACGTGGAGGGCGGGCGCTGGGTGGCGCTCGGCGGGGGCGGTTATGCGGTGGTCGATGTGGTGCCGCGGTCCTGGACGCATCTGGTGGGGATCGCCGCGCATGCGCCGATCGCCCCGGAGGCGGTGATTCCGTCCTCGTGGCGGGACGAGGTCTATGCCCGGACCCGACAGTTGGGGCCGGCCCGGATGACGGACGGGCGTACTCCTTCCTGGAAGTCGTGGGAGGAGGGGTACGACCCCGCGGACCGGCTGGATCAGGCGGTGCTGGCGACCAGGCGGGCGGCGTTCCCGTTGCGGGGGCTGCTGACCTGAGGCGCGCGGGGGACGGTTGCGGTGCGGCCGTTTCCGTGCGGTGGTGAGGAAGGGTTACGCCAACTGTGGGGTGTATCCGGGCTTCTGGCCCCCCGTCTGGGTGATTGGGGGAGCATCGGTGGGGTGTTGAGCACCGGAGCGCTGCGTGCGCATCTGCTGGCGGCCCGGCTGGCCGGGCCCGTGGCCACATCGAGGGAAGTGAGTCTGCGGAGCTATCGGCTCTTCGCGGCCCGCGACCCGCGGGTGATGCTCGGCCTCGACCCCGAATGGGGCTGGAAGGAGCCCGATCTTCTTCGCCTCATGGCCGACAAATGCGGGGTTTCGGACAATCCTGCGCATGTCTCGGGCCCTGATGTGATCGATCCGGAGCGGACCCTGGCAGGTCTTGATGCCTTTGCCGTGCGGCTGTCGTATGCCGCGGTCCGGCGGGCGCCGGTGCTGTTCGGGACCGGTCATCCGCACCGGCTGCTCGGTTTCTACGCAGAGCTGGCAGACGCCATGTCGGCGGCCGGGTGCCCCGTACTCACCCCCGCGCAGGGGCAATGTATCGACATAACGACCCGGTTCGGCGTACGCACGCACAGCCTCGACTACGTACGAGGAGTCGCGATGGTGCGCGAACCCGGCGTGCGGGCTCCCGGTGGTGACACCGGCGCACATACCCATTCGCCGTTGCCGGTCCGGGTCGCTCTGGAGGCGGTCGCGGAAGGCTGCGGGCGGCTGCCGGAACTGGTCGTCGGGGACCACGGATGGGTCTGCGGGGCAGGTCAGCTGGGCATCGAGGCGATCGGTCTTGCGGATACGGACGATCCGGCGCTGTTCGTCGGGGAGGCCGAGGGGCGGGTGTCGGTCGCCGTTCCGCTCGACGACGGCGTGCGGGCCGCCTACTACCGGCCGCTCACTCGCTATGTACTCAATCGGGCGTGTCTGTCACAGTAGGCGGCCGATCGTCTCTCCTCTTCCCCACTCGCATCACACGCCCCTAACCTGGGGAGTGAGCGCACAACGACGAAGAGTCACCGGAGGGGAAGCCGGTGCGCGTCTCGTGCGGAAGGTACAGGTGGGTCATGGCTGCTGGCAGCGAGAGGCCTCTCAACGAGGTCAAGTTTCTGACTGTGGCGGAAGTCGCCTCGGTCATGCGGGTGTCGAAGATGACCGTGTACCGCTTGGTGCACAGCGGTCATCTGCCGGCGATCCGGGTGGGAAGGTCCTTCCGGGTTCCGGAGCAAGCGGTTCACGAGTATCTCCGCGAGTCCTTTGTGGGGGTGGAGTCCGCCTGAGGTTCACCTCGGATTACGCCCCTCACGCGGTGGCGGGTAGGCTAGGCCGACGTAGGTCGTGTGGGCCCAGACGCCCCGCACCAGTGAAGAAGAAGTGAGCGAGGGTAGTCGTGGGCTCTGTTATCAAGAAGCGGCGCAAGCGGATGGCCAAGAAGAAGCACCGCAAGCTGCTCAAGCGCACGCGCGTTCAGCGTCGCAACAAGAAGTAAGCGAACGCAGTTCGTGAATCCGCAGCCCTCCCGCCGACATGGCGGGAGGGCTGCGGTGCGTTGTGGGGCGGTACGTACGCACATTCGGGCCAAAGACTCGGCAGAAGGCCGCCGCGCGGTCATCACAGGGCAACATCCACCCGCTACGGTGACGGCCAGGGGAAACCTTTCGACGGAAGGCGCTGATCTTGGGGAAGGTCGTGCTGGTCACGGGAGCGGCCCGGCAGCTGGGCGGCCGCTTCGTGCGGCGCATCCAGCGTGATCCGGAAGTGGACCGGGTGATCGCTGTCGACGCGGTCGCGCCCGGACACCAGTTGGGCGATGCCGACTTTGTGACGGCGGACATCCGTCAGCCCGCGATCGCCAGAGTCCTCGCCGAGCACTCCGTCGACACGGTGGTCCATCTGGACGTCTCCGCCAAGGCGGTCGGCACGGGTGGCCGGACCACCGTCAAGGAGACCAACGTCATCGGCACCATGCAGCTGCTCGGCGCCTGCCAGAAGGCGCCGAGCGTGCGGCGGCTGGTGATCAAGTCCAGTACGAATGTGTACGGCTCCGCGCCCCGCGATCCCGCGGTCTTCACCGAGACCACCCCGCCCAAGTCCCTGCCGAGCGGGGGCTTCGCCAAGGACGTGGTGGAGGTCGAGGGGTACGTACGGGGCTTCGCGCGCCGTCGGCCGGACGTCGCCGTGTGCGTGCTCAGGTTCGCGAACATCCTGGGGCCGCAGGCGGATTCGCCGCTCGCCGACTACCTTTCGCTGCCCGTACTGCCGACAGTGTTCGGATACGACCCGAGGCTCCAGTTCGTGCACGAGGACGATGTCGTCGACGTACTGGGAATCGCCTCGCGCGAGCCGAGGCGCGGGACGCTGAACAGCGGCACCTTCAACATCGCCGGGGACGGCGTGCTGCTGCTCTCACAGTGCTCGCGACGGCTGGGGCGGCCGACGATGCCGTTGCTGCTGCCCGCCGTCACCTGGGTCGGCCAGGCGCTGCGTACGGTCGGCATGACGGACTTCTCGCCCGAGCAGATCCGGCTGCTCACCCACGGCCGGGTGGTCTCCACCGTCCAGATGCGCGAGACCCTGGGTTTCCACCCGCAGTTCAGTACCGCGGAGACGTTCGCGGAGTTCGCGCGCAGCCAGGGGCCGGGACTGCTGCCGCCGGAGGCGGTGGGCAGGGCGGTCGACCGGCTGGCCGCCATGCCGTTCGCCGGGGCGGCCGGCGATGTTCCGGGGATCACCGGGGCGGGCGACACACACCCGACCCCCAGCGCCAGGTAGAGGAGCGCACCGACGATGGCGGATGCCAAGGTCATTCCGTTCGACGACGACCGTTCGCGGCCGGGCGGCTCACCGCGCTCCGCGCGACGCCGGTCCGCAGGGGGCGCCAGCCGGGGCCAGGGGCCCTCGGCGGCCTCTGTGTTCGGGACTGCGGCCGTCAGTGCCCTGCCGGGGCAGCAGGACGCCTCGCTGCCGCAGCAGGAGCCCCAGCAGGCCGGACAGCCCCTGGAGGGGGCCGGGCGCGGTGGCTGGGACCGGCGGATCGCCGGCGGGCTCGCGTTTCTGCGGCGGCGGGTCACCGGTGAGTACGACGTCGACGAGTTCGGGTACGACAAGGAACTGACCGATCAGGTCCTGATGTCGATGCTGCGGCCGGTGTACGAGAAGTACTTCCGGGTCGAGGTGAAGGGCATCGAGAACATCCCGTCCGACGGCGGGGCGCTCATCGTGTCCAACCATTCGGGGACGCTGCCGCTCGACGGGCTGATGCTCCAGGTCGCCGTGCACGACAACCATCCGGCGGGGCGGCATCTGCGGCTGCTCGCCGCCGACCTCGTCTTCATGCTGCCGGTGGTCAACGAGCTTGCCCGCAAGGCCGGGCACACGCTGGCCTGTGCGGAGGACGCGGAGCGGCTGTTGCGTCGGGGCGAGGTCGTCGGGGTGATGCCGGAGGGCTTCAAGGGCATCGGCAAGCCGTTCGGCGAGCGGTACAAGCTGCAGCGCTTCGGGCGGGGCGGCTTTGTCTCCACGGCGCTGCGGGCCGGGGTGCCGATCGTTCCGTGCTCGATCGTGGGGGCGGAGGAGATCTACCCGATGATCGGCAACTCGAAGACGCTGGCGCGACTGCTGGGCTTTCCGTACTTCCCGATCACGCCGACGTTTCCCTGGCTGGGGCCGCTCGGGGCGGTGCCGTTGCCGACGAAGTGGACGATCCAATTCGGGGAGCCGATTTCCACGAGTGGGTATCCGGTGGAGGCGGCGGAGGATCCGATGCTGATGTTCAATCTGACGGATCAGGTGCGGGAGCAGATTCAGCACACGCTGTACAAGTTGTTGGTGCAGCGGAGGTCGGTGTTCTTCTGAGGGGCGTACCGGGGCGCCCGGGGGCGCTTTTGTCCTCAATCGCCGGACGGGCTTGGTTTTGCCGCCCGTCGGACTTGATCCGCGGCAGTGAGTGGGCTTGGAGGGCCCGTCCGGCGATTTGAGGGGTTGCGCTAGTCGTTCAGGTCCTCGCCGTTGATTCCCAGGCCGGGGAGCAGGCCGGGGAGGAGCGGGGGCAGGGTGACGTCCGGGGTGGGCGGGGGGCTGATCCGGCCGTCGGCGGACGGGGTGGTCCCCGGGGGTGGGGTGCCGAAGAGGCCGTCCGTGCCGCCGGTGATCAGGCCGCCGGCCGGGGTGCTGCCGGATCCGGACGGGTGGGGCGAGGCGCTGTCGCCCGTACGGCCCTGTGAGGCCCCCGGTGACGAGGGCGAGGACTGGTCCGTACGGGACGGTCCCGTGCCCTGCTCCGTTTCGTCCGACTGCTGCGAGCCGCTGCTCCTGCCCGGGGTGCGGGGCAGCAGCGACTGCAGCGGTTCGACCTCTTCGTCTATGGCGTCGAAGACCGAGCTGACCTGGTCGCCGACATCGGTCAGCTGTACGGGCAGCCGGTCGCGCAGGCTGCTCCAGCTGTCGCGGTGCGAGCGGGAGAAGGACTCCAGGGTCTGGATCGGGCCGATGGCGCCGTTCTGTTGATAGGCGGAGTGGAGCAGGCGGTGGCCCTCGGTGGCGTCGTGCGTCATGCCGTTGAGCGTGCGCCTGACCTCGCCGAGCTGTTCGTGGTCCAGATCGCCGGAGCGGGCGCGCTCCATCAGGCGGCGGGCTTCGCTGAGCCGGGTCGATGCCTGGTCGAGGTAGACCTCGCCGCGGTCGGCGTCGCCGCTGGCCATGCCGAGGTGGATGTCCTCCATGCCGCGCTTGAGTCCGTACAGCGAATCACCCGGCAGGGCGTCGGAACTGGCAGCGGCCACTCCGCCGAAGGCTCCCGCCGCCACACCGACGGTGAGTCCGCCGGCCGCGAGGCCCTTTGTCCAGCGTGAGCGCGGACGCAATTTCCGGAGCGGGGAGGCCCGGTGGGCCCCCTTGGTCCGCTGTTCGGGCACCGTAGGGCCCGCGGACGCACCGCCCTCGGCGAACATGGCTTCCATGGCGGCGACGAGCTGGGCTCGCTGCACCACTTTGACTTCGGGATCCAACTCCGGCCGCGGTAGCTCACCGAGGCCGTTCGCCAGGGCCAACAGCGTTCCGTGGTCGGCCGGTTCGGCCGGTTCCTCGGGCTGTACGGCCGCCGCACCGTGGAGTGACTGCTCCTCCAGGGCCTGGGCGAAGGCGTTCGCCCGCCGGTGTGCCGAAACGTTTGCGATCACTGGCGGCACCTCCTCTCGTCATGACGGTCGACTCCCCTGGGGGTCCGGAAGGTTGCACACCTTGAGCGCTTCCACACGAATGAGTGAGTGTCGGCGGACATGGGGTGACGACAGGGGGCCTGCAACCGGCACAACGAGGGATGCGGCACATGGGTTACGCACGAAGGATGATCGGACCAGTGCGTGATGAACATATTGCCGAGAGTGATTCGGCCTGGGGTGGGGTCAGCGGGCATCGTCCGGAAGGAGCCGTGCCAGGGTGCGGACGGCGCGGTACTGCAGGGTCTTGATCGCGCCCTCGTTCTTGCCCATGACCCGGGCGGTCTCGGCGACCGAGAGGCCCTGCAGGAAGCGCAGGGTCACGCACTCCTGCTGCTGGGGGTTGAGTCGGCGCACGGCCTGCAGCAGTGCGGCGTTGGAGAGGGACTCCAGGACGGAGTCCTCCGGGCTGCGCTCGACCTCGTTGGCGTCGAGCATTTCGCCGGTGGTCACCTCCAGCCGGAAGCGGCTGGACTTGAAGTGGTCGGCTACCAGGTTGCGGGCGATCGTGACCAGCCAGGCGCCGAAGTCGCGGCCCTGCCAGGTGAACGTGGAGATACGGCGCAGGGCGCGCAGGAAGGTCTCACTGGTGAGGTCCTCCGCTGTGGCCTTGCCGCCCACGCGGTAGTAGATGTAGCGGTAGACGGTGTCGCTGTACTGGTCGTAGAGGCGGCCGAAGGCGTCAGCCTCGCCGGCCTGTGCGCGCTCGACGAGATCCATCATGCGCGCGCTGTCGCTGTCGGCGGTGGGCCGGCGAACGGTGGACGTAGTAGTTGCGCCGCGGTTGCTGCGTCTTCCGACCGCTGCACCGCGTTCGGCCAGGGCGTAGCAAGGGCCGACAGGTGCAGGGGTGGCAAATGCGGGTACGGCGTACGCGGTGGGGACGAAGCCGCGCAAGCGGTCGGCGACCGTTGCGCGCAGCGTAGCCAGGCCCGAGGCGTCAACCCCGACGTGTGGGTACACGGGACTCCCAGAGGCAGAGCTTCCATCACGTGCAGTTCGAAACCGTCACTCGTCGTAGTGAGTGGTGGGTTCCGGAATGCGTCTGAGGAGAATAACGCTTCGTACAGGCAGTGCTACACCCAGTTGCGCAAATCATCGATTACGTCGTTTCTGTAGCGACTAATCGATGCATCAAGTAGCACATCGTGACCGATTATTGATCGGATTACTTCGCGATCTGCCTACGGGCGCGACGGGTTGTGGTCGGGTGCGAGCAATCCGACTGGCGGGCGCGGCCGGCGGGTAAGGGGTCCCGATTGGCGGCAGGCGTTCGGGCGTGGCTCGGCGGCCCCCGGCGGCCCCCGGCGGGACCGGGCGGGGCGCGAACGGATGTGCGTCAGCGTCAGCGGCGGCGGCGGTGCAGGGCGACGGCGGCCGCGGTGCCGCCCGCGAGGGCGCCGACGCCGGCCGCGGCCGGGATGCCGACCTTGGCCGCCTTGCGGCCCGTCCGGTAGTCCCGCAGTCGCCAGTCGAGCGCGCGGGCGTGCTTGCGGAGCTTGGAGTCCGGGTTGATCGCGTACGGGTGTCCGACCAGGGACAGCATCGGGATGTCGTTGTGCGAATCGCTGTACGCCGCACAGCGGTCGAGGTCCAGGCCCTCGGCCGCGGCCAGGGCGCGGACCGCCTCGGCCTTCGCGGGGCCGTGCAGCGGCTCGCCGACCAGGCGGCCGGTGTAGACGCCGTCGACGGACTCGGCGACCGTGCCGAGCGCGCCGGTCAGGCCGAGACGGCGGGCGATGATCGTGGCGGTTTCCACCGGGGCGGCGGTGACCAGCCAGACGCGCTGTCCGGCGTCGAGATGGGCCTGGGCGAGGGCGCGGGTGCCGGGCCAGATGCGGTCGGCCATGTACTCGTCGTAGATCTCCTCGCCGATGGACATCAGCTCGGAGACGCGGTGGCCCTTGACGATGGACAGGGCGCTGTCGCGGGCGTCCTGCATGTGCTCCGGGTCCTCGACGCCGGCCAGCCGGAACCAGGCCTGCTGCCAGGCGAACCGGGTCAGCTCGCGGCGCTGGAAGAACTTCCGCTTGTACAGGCCGCGGCCGAAGTGGAAGATCGCCGCGCCCTGCATCACGGTGTTGTCCAGGTCGAAGAAGGCGGCGGCCCGGTCGTCGCCGACGACGGGGAAGGGCGGTTCCTCGGTCGCGGTGAGGACAGAGGTGCCCTGGTCGGTGGCGGAGGACTGGTCGTCGGGGAGTTCGGAGGGGAGGGAGGACTTCCGCGCTGCCTCAGCTGCGGCCTCGCCTGCCAGCACGCTCCGTGCTGTCGCGGGGCGCCTGCGGGGTGTGAGCCATCCAAGAGCGGCCATGTCGTGAGCATAGCCAGTCTGTTCGGCCCTTCCCGACCTGCCGGGATGCCGTGCCGTGAACTCTCGGCTGCCGATTTGTTAAAAGGGCGATTCGGGGCGTATCGGATCAAGGGTGGAAGCATTCCCCTTCCGGCTCGGAGTGCCGGTCCCCTTCAGGCTCGGAGGGGCGGCCTTTTCCGGCGCAGAATGAAGGCATGAGTGCCCTGCTGCGACGTACGAAGAAGAAGCCCGCGGACCGGGTGGTGACCCTGGTCGGGAAGCCCGGATGTCACCTCTGTGACGACGCGAGGGCGGTGGTGCGGGAGGTCTGTGCGGAGACCGGTGTGTCCTGGGAGGAGAAGGACATCACCCAGGACGAGGAGCTGCACCGGGAGTACTGGGAGCAGATCCCGGTTGTCCTGATCGATAACGAACAGCACACGTTCTGGCGGGTGGACCCGGCGAGGCTGCGCAACGCGCTGCGTTCGTGAGGAAAACGCGGTTACCATCGTGGGCGTTTTGAGTGGTCTCGGGGGAGTGGCTGTGAGGAGTGTGTACCGCTTTGCCCCCTTCGGGCCTGCAACGGGCTGATGCGATCCTTGGTTCCGGGATCGCGCAACGAATGTGCGTGACCCCGGTCACTTTGACCGGACAAAACGGACACTATCTTTGTGCACGCGTTCACAAAGACATAGCCTGCATTCGACGGGGCGGCCTTGGGACATACGGCCGCCTGCAGCCCCGCTCATCCCGCAGGAGCACCGTGGCAACTGGCCGAAATCACCGACCGGCGACCCGTAGCCGAGGAATTCCCGAGGCCACCGTCGCCCGACTTCCGCTGTACCTGCGCGCACTGACCGCGCTCTCCGAGCGCTCGGTCCCCACGGTTTCGTCCGAGGAGCTCGCTGCGGCGGCGGGGGTCAACTCTGCCAAGTTGCGCAAGGACTTCAGCTACCTCGGGTCCTACGGGACGCGTGGTGTCGGGTACGACGTCGAGTATCTCGTCTACCAGATCTCCCGCGAGCTCGGGCTCACCCAGGACTGGCCGGTCGTGATCGTCGGTATCGGTAACCTCGGCGCCGCGCTCGCCAACTACGGCGGCTTCGCCTCCCGTGGTTTCCGGGTCGCCGCACTGATCGACGCCGACCCCGCGATGGCCGGAACGCCCGTCGCCGGGATTCCCGTGCAGCACGCCGACGAGCTGGAGAAGATCGTCGGCGACAACGGTGTGTCGATCGGCGTCATCTCGACCCCGGCCGGTGCCGCGCAGCAGGTCTGCGACCGGCTCGTCGCCGCGGGTGTCACCTCCATCCTGAACTTCGCGCCGACGGTGCTGTCCGTGCCCGACGGCGTCGACGTCCGCAAGGTCGACCTCTCCATCGAGCTTCAGATCCTCGCCTTCCACGAGCAGCGCAAGGCCGGCGAGGACGGGGCAGAGAGCAGCCCGGACCCGGCCGCACCGCCCGTGCGCGCCGCCACCGGCAGCCGGAAGGGACCCGACGGGGACATGCCCGCCGTGATGCCGGCATGAGTCTTCTTGTCGTAGGGCTGAGCCACCGCAGCGCCCCCGTCTCCGTACTGGAGCGGGCCTCGCTGGCTGCCGAGACGCAGGCCAAGCTCCTCCAGGACACCCTTGCCGCGGAGCCCGCGGTCGAGGCCGCCGTGCTGGCCACCTGCAACCGCATCGAGCTGTACGCCGACGTGGACAAGTTCCACGCGGGCGTCGCCGAGCTGTCCACGCTCCTCGCCCAGCACAGTGGCGTCGGACTGGACGAGCTCACTCCGTATCTCTATGTGCACTACGAGGACCGGGCCGTCCACCACCTCTTCTCGGTGGCCTGCGGGCTGGACTCGATGGTCGTCGGCGAGGGCCAGATCCTCGGCCAGATCAAGGACGCGCTGGCGCTGGGGCAGGAGATCCACACCGCCGGCCGGCTGCTGAACGACCTGTTCCAGCAGGCCCTGCGGGTCGGCAAGCGTGCCCACAGCGAGACCGGGATCGACCGGGCCGGGCAGTCGCTCGTCACCTTCGGTCTCGAACAGCTCGCGGCCGGTGCGGACGTCGCCGACTGGGCCAGGGGCAAGCGCGCCCTGGTGATCGGCGCCGGTTCGATGTCCTCGCTGGCCGCCGCCACCCTGGCCCGTACCGGTGTCGCCGAGATCGTCGTCGCCAACCGGACCCGGGCCCGCGCCGACCGGCTCGTCGAGATCCTGGGCCAGCCCGGCGGTACGGGAGTGGCCGCTCACGCCGTGGAGATGGCCGCGGTCTCCGACGAACTGACACGTGCCGATGTCGTCGTCTCGTGCACCGGCGCGACGGGTCTCGTGCTGACCGCCGAGGCCGTCGCCGGAGCGCTCGGCCTGGCCTTCGACCCCGCGTACGAGGCGCCCGCCGCGTCCGTCCCCGCGCCGCCCGCCGACCCCGACCGGCACGCCGCCTGGGTGGAGAACGGCACCGCCGGCACGGTGCGCCAGGCCGTCCGCCGGGCCACCGTGCCCGCCCAGGGCACCGGCCCCGTCCGCCTCGCCCTGCTCGACCTCGCCATGCCGCGCGACATCGACGGAGCCACCGCGCGCCTCGACGGTGTGCGCCTCGTCGACATCGAGTCGCTCGCCGAGGCGTCCGCGGACGCCCCGATGGCCGCCGATGTGGACCAGGTGCGCACCATCGTCGCCGACGAGGTCGCCGCCTTCGGTGCCGCTCAGCGCGCCGCCCACATCACCCCGACCGTCGTCGCCCTGCGCACGATGGCCGCCGGAGTGGTCGCGGGCGAGATCGCGCGGCTCGACGGACGCCTCCCCGACCTGGACGAGAAGCAGCGCGCCGAGATCACGCAGACCGTGCGCCGCGTCGTCGACAAGCTCCTGCACGCGCCCACCGTGCGGGTCAAGCAGCTCGCCAGCGAGCCCGGCGGCGCCGGGTACGCCGATGCGCTGCGGGAACTCTTCGACCTCGACCCGCAGACGGTCGCCGCCGTCTCCCGGGCAGACCTGAACGACCCGAATCGAGGGCGGTCATGACCGACAACTCACCCCTGGGCGCGGGGGCCACCACGCCGCTGCGGCTGGGGACCCGGCGCAGCAAGCTCGCCATGGCGCAGTCCGGCCTCGTCGCCGACGCGGTCAGCGAGGTGACCGGGCGCGCCGTCGAGCTCGTCGAGATCACCACGTACGGCGACACCTCCCGGGAGCACCTGGCGCAGATCGGCGGCACCGGCGTGTTCGTCGCCGCGCTGCGCGACGCGCTGCTGCGCGGCGAGGTGGACTTCGCCGTCCACTCGCTCAAGGACCTGCCGACCGCCCAGCCCGAGGGCCTCGTCCTGGCCGCCGTACCGGTGCGCGAGGACCCGCGCGACGTACTGGTGGCGCGGGACGGGCTGACCTTCGAGCAGCTGCCGTCCGGTGCCCGCATCGGCACCGGCTCGCCGCGCCGCATGGCGCAGCTCAACGCGTACGCCCGCAACCACGGCCTCGACATCGAGACCGTGCCGATCCGGGGGAACGTCGATACGCGTATCGGATTTGTACGAAGCGGGGAGCTGGACGCGGTGGTACTCGCCGCGGCCGGACTCAGCCGCCTCGGCCGGACCGGTGAGGTGACCGATTTCCTGTCGGTCGACACCGTCCTGCCCGCTCCCGGCCAGGGAGCACTGGCGATCGAATGCGCTGCGACCAGCGCAGACCTCGCCGCCGCGCTCGCCGAGCTCGACGACCCGTACACCCGGGCCGCCGTGACCGCCGAGCGTGCCCTGCTCGCCGCCCTGGAGGCCGGCTGCTCCGCACCTGTGGGTGCGCTGGCCGACCTCCTGGTCGACGGGCAGGTTGTCAACGAACTGCGCCTGCGCGGTGTCGTCGGTTCCACCGACGGTTCCTCGCTGGTACAGATGTCCACCACCGGTCCCGTCCCCACGTCGCACGACGACGCGGCGGCCCTCGGTCGCGAACTCGCGGCCGAGATGCTTGCCAAGGGTGCGGCCGGTCTTATGGGGGAGCGAGCACTTTGAGCCCCACCGGCCCCGCCGCATCCGACTTTCCTGTCCTGTCCGCAGGGCACGTCACCTTCCTCGGCGCCGGTCCCGGCGACCCGGGACTGCTGACTCTGCGCGCCGTCGAGGCGCTCGCGAGCGCGGACGTCCTTGTCGCCGAACCGGACGTTCTCGGCGTCGTTCGCTGCCATGCGCGGGCAGGCGTAAGCACGCCTGAGCTGGCGATTGTTGACGCGCAGTCAACAGCCGCCGGTGTTCCCGTTCTCAGGGATGCGGCCAATCTTGTCATGGAGGCAGCGAAGGGCGGCAGGCGGGTCGTCCGTGCCGTCTCGGGCGACCCGGGACTGGACGGGAACGCCGGCGCCGAGATGCTCGCCTGCGCCACCGCCGGTATCCCCTTCGAGGTCGTGCCGGGTGTCGCCAACGTCGTGGGCGTGCCCGCGTACGCCGGTGTGCCGCTGCGTGACGCGCAGGGCGCCGACGTCCGGTTCGTCGACGCCCGTACCGCCTCGGACCGCTGCTGGTCCGAGGTCGGCGCGAGCGATGCCACGGCCGTCATCTCGACGACCCTCGACTCGGTGGCCTCGGCCGCCGGTGAGCTGGTCTCGGCGGGCCGCAAGCCCGATACCCCGCTGACCGTGACGGTGGCCGGTACGACCACCCGCCAGCGCACCTGGACGGCGACCCTCGGGACGATCGCCCAGGTCCTGAAGCAGGCGAAGGTCCTCCCGTCGCCGGACGGGCACCAGCCCGTCATAGCCGTGGTCGGTGAGCGCAGCTCCGCCGCCCAGCGCGACCAGCTCGCGTGGTTCGAGTCCAAGCCGCTGTTCGGCTGGAAGGTGCTCGTCCCGCGTACCAAGGAGCAGGCGGCGTCGCTTTCCGACCAGCTTCGTTCGTACGGTGCCGTGCCGCACGAGGTCCCGACGATCGCCGTCGAGCCGCCTCGGACGCCCCAGCAGATGGAGCGCGCGGTCAAGGGCCTGGTCACGGGCCGCTACGAGTGGATCGCCTTCACCAGCGTCAACGCCGTGAAGGCCGTCCGGGAGAAGTTCGAGGAGTACGGGCTCGACGCCCGTGCCTTCGCCGGGATCAAGGTCGCGGCCGTCGGCGAGCAGACCGCCGCCGCGCTCGTCGACTTCGGTGTGAAGCCGGACCTGGTGCCGTCCGGTGAGCAGTCCGCCGCCGGTCTGCTGGAGGACTGGCCGCCGTACGACCCGGTCTTCGACCCGATCGACCGTGTCTTCCTGCCGCGCGCCGACATCGCCACCGAGACGCTGGTGGCCGGGCTCATCGAGCTGGGCTGGGAGGTCGACGACGTCACCGCGTACCGCACGGTCCGCGCCTCGCCGCCGCCTGCCGACACGCGTGAGGCCATCAAGGGCGGCGGCTTCGACGCGGTGCTCTTCACCTCGTCGTCGACCGTACGGAACCTGGTCGGCATCGCTGGCAAGCCGCACAACGTGACGGTCATCGCGTGTATCGGCCCGGCGACGGCGAAGACCGCGGAGGAGCACGGCCTGCGCGTCGACGTCCTGTCCCCGGAGCCTTCGGTGCACAAGCTGGCCGAGGCCCTCGCCGAGTTCGGCGCGCAGCGCCGGGAGGCGGCGAAGGAGGCCGGTGACCCGGTGACGCGGCCGAGCGAGCGGCGTCCGGGTGCGCGGCGGCGTCGTACGACGACCTGACCCGAGTGACGTGTGAGGACCGGGCGGTCCGGCTGCTTCGGCGGCCGGGCCGCCCGCCCGTTTTTCCGGCACGGGTGTCGGTAAGACGGTGATGTGTACGGGTCTAGTCTCGAAGCATGACTGTGTACGGAAACTTCCCCGGCTCCCGCCCCCGGCGGCTGCGGACGACCCCGGCGATGCGGCGCATGGTCGCCGAGACACGGCTCGACCCGGCGAACCTGATCCTGCCCGCGTTCGTACGCGAGGGCATCGACGCGCCCGTCGCCATCTCGGCCATGCCCGGCGTTCAGCAGCACACCCTGGACACCCTGCGGAAGGCCGCCGTCGAGGCGGTGTCGGCCGGGGTCTCCGGGATCATGCTCTTCGGCGTTCCCCTGGACGAGAAGAAGGACGCCCGGGGCACGGCGGGCACCGACCCGGACGGCATCCTCCAGGTCGGTCTGCGCGCGGTGCGCGAGGAGGTCGGTGACGATCTCGTCGTCATGTCGGACCTGTGCCTGGACGAGTCCACCGACCACGGCCATTGCGGTGTCCTGACCGCCGACGGCCGCGTCGACAACGATGCGACGCTGGAGCGGTACGCCGAGATGGCCCAGGTCCAGGCTGATGCGGGCGCCCATGTGGTCGGCCCCAGCGGCATGATGGACGGCCAGGTCGGCGTCGTCCGTGACGCGCTCGACCAGACGGGCCACGAGGACGTCTCGATCCTCGCCTACACGGTCAAGTACTCGTCGGCGTTCTACGGGCCGTTCCGCGAGGCCGTCGGCTCCGCGCTGAAGGGCGACCGCAAGACGTACCAGCAGGACCCGGCGAACGCCCGTGAGTCCCTGCGCGAGCTGGCGCTCGACCTCGAAGAGGGCGCCGACATGGTCATGGTCAAGCCGGCCGGACCGTACCTCGACATCCTCGCCAAGGTCGCCGAGTCGGTGGACGTGCCGGTCGCCGCGTACCAGATCAGCGGTGAGTACGCGATGATCGAGGCCGCCGCCGAGCGGGGCTGGATCGACCGGGACGCGGCGATCATGGAGAGCCTGACCGGGATCCGGCGGGCCGGTGCGCAGATGATCCTGACGTACTGGGCGACGGAGGTCGCGCAGCGGCTGGGGCGGCGCTGAGCGGCTGCCCCTTGGTGACGCCGGACCGATGAGTCCCCGTCTGTCCCGATGCTGGGGCGGGCGGGGACTCTTTTTGGTTCAATCTCTTGACGGTCATCCGATGTATTTATAGCTTTCGGCGCGGTAATCCCCGTACAACTCGCAGAAGTTGGGCGCAGACATTGGATGCCTGACTTTCGTGGAAGCCAACCCGATGTGACCGTCGATGAGGAGTGCCCGTGCGCGCCGTCCCAGGTTCCCGCCCCCGCCGCCGAAACCCGGCCTCAGCACTGACTGCCGTCGTGGCCACCGCCGCGCTGGGCGTCGGGCTGGCCGTGCTGCCCGTCGTGCCGGCCGCCGCCGGCGGCAGGAGCGGTGAGGCCGTCACCTTTCATGTCTCGCCCCACGGCAATGACCGGGCCAACGGCTCGGCCGCCAAGCCGTTCCGGACGCTGGAGCGGGCCCAGAAGGCGGTCCGTGCTTCGTTGCGCAAGGGGGTGCGGGAGCAGAGACCGGTCGACGTCGTGGTGCACGGGGGTACGTACCGGCTGCGGTCCTCCCTGAAGTTCAGCGCCGCCGATTCCGGTACCGCCAAGGCTCCGGTCCGGTACGCCGCGGCGCCCGGCGAGCGCGTCGTCATCAGTGGCGGCCGTTCGCTCGCACCTCGCTGGCAGTCCTATTCCGGCACGATCAAGGTCGCGGACATCGGAGCCGGCCTCGACTTCGACGGGCTCTTCGTCGACGGACAGCGGCAGACGCTCGCCCGCTACCCCGACTACGACCCGGATACGGCGATCCTCGGCGGGTACGCGTCGGACGCCATCTCCGCCGAGCGCGTGGCCCGTTGGAAGAATCCGACGACGGCGCTCGTACGCGGACTGCACGACGGGATGTGGGGCGGGAACTCCTTCAAGGTCACCGGTGTGAAGGCGGACGGCACACCTGAGCTGGCCTGGGTCGGCGACAACAACCGGGGCAGCGGCCTGCACGCCACGTACCGCATGGTCGAGAACGTCTTCGAAGAGCTCGACGCACCCGGCGAGTGGTTCTACGACAAGCCCGCCGGAAAGCTGTACTTCTATCCCCCGGCGGGCGTCGATCCCGCGCGGGCCCGTGTCGAGACGGCCGAACAGAACGAACTGATCCGGGTGGAGGGCAACGGGCCGGGCGACGCAGTCCGCCATCTGACCTTCTCCGGCTTCACGTTCACCCAGACCCACCGCACCCTGTTCAACCAGCCGTACGAGAAGCTCCAGCTCGGCGACTGGGCTCTGGCGCGGGTGGCCGCCGTCCATCTGAAGAACACCGAGGACGTCTCCGTACGCGACTCACGCTTCGATCAGCTCGGCGGCAACGCGCTCCTGATCGACGGGTACAACAGCCACGACGTCGTCTCGGGCAACGAGTTCAGCCACTCGGGGGCCTCCGATGTCGCTGTCATCGGCAACCCGGACGCGGTCCGCGAGCCCTCCACCTGGGACAACATGCGCAGAACCATCAGCGACACCACGCCCGGACCGAAGAGCGAGAACTACCCTCGCGACATCAGCATTCGCGACAACTACATGCACGACAACGGACAGTTCGAGAAGCAGACCTCCGGCGTGCAGATATCGATGAGCCGCCGCGTCACCGTCGACGGCAACACCCTCCACGACGGTCCCCGCGCCTGCATCGACATCAACGACGGCACCTGGGGCGGCCACCTCATCGAGAACAACGACATCTTCAACTGCGTCAAGGAGACATCCGACCACGGGCCGATCAACTCCTGGGGCCGCGACCGCTTCTGGCCGCTGACCGCCGACGACGCAACGAAGAAGTCGTACGCCGAGCTCGACGCGATGGAGACCACCGTCATCCGCCACAACCGGATCCGGCACTCCTCGCACTGGGACATCGACCTCGACGACGGCAGCTCGAACTACCTCATCGAAGACAATCTGCTGCTCAACGGCGGGGTCAAGCTCCGCGAAGGCTTCCACCGGACCGTACGCAACAACGTCTTCGTCAACGGCGGCGCGCACTTCCACGTCTGGTTCGCGGACAGTGACGATGTCGTCGAGAAGAACGTCTTCGTCACCGACACCCCCTACAGCCTGATCCAGGCCGACATGGCCAGGAGCAAGCCCGTCATCAACGACAACCTGTTCTGGAACAACGGCAAAGCCGTCCAGGGCCTCGACGACGCCTGGCGGGCGAACGGGCTGGACACCCGCTCGGTGATCGCCGACCCGAAGTTCACGGGTGCGTCCCCCTTCGCCGACCCGGCAAAGCTCGACTACACCGTCCAGTCCGACTCGCCCGCCCTGGCCCTCGGCTTCCACAACATCGCGATGGACGGCTTCGGCAAGGCGGGCTCACCCACCCCGCCGCCGCTCACCTGGCCCACGGAGACGCCTGGCACCGACACCCTCGACGCCCTTCCGGAACCGCTGCTGGGTGTGCCGGTGACCCGGATCTACTCCGACGAGATCAAGTCCGCCACGGGGCTGACCGACACCAACGGTCTGCATCTGGCCTCCGTGCCGAGCACCTCGGAGGCGTACCGGCAGGGGCTGCGTGCCAATGACGTCATCCGGGAGATCGACGGCCGGCCGGTCACCGACCGCAACAGCTTCTGGCTCGCGTACAACCAGGCCGCTCCTGGTGCCGATGTCCCGCTGAAGGTCTGGCGCAATCAGGCGTCCGCCGACGTGACCCTGCGCAAGCCCGTCGGCGGCGAGCAGATCAACAACACCTCCGGTGTCGTCTACAGCGGCACCGGCTGGGACTGGAAGAACAAGGGCCGGGGCGGCGCGGGCGGCTGGGTCGACGATGTGCACGCCACCCAGGCCGTTGGGGACTCCTTCGAGCTCGCCTTCAACGGGACCGCGATCGATCTCATCACCCAGGTCAATACCGATGAGGGCGAGATCGAGCTCTTCATCGACGGCCGGTCCGTCGGCACGATCGACAACTACAACGCCACGCGCGTGCATCAGAAGACCGTCTTCAGCAGCACCGGGCTGGCGCCGGGGGCGCACACCCTCAGAGGTGTCATGAAGACGGGCGACTACATGATCGTGGACAGTTTCCGGATTCAGTAGCCGGACAGAGGGGGGTGGGCCACCATGCCGGGGTGTCCGGGTCAGGGGGCTTGGGCCACCTATGCCGGGGTGTCCGGGCTTCGGCCCCACGCCGTCAGGATGCGGGCCGCCGCCCGGCCGAGGCCGGGGTCCTGGGTGAGGTCGCGCAGTACGTCGGTACGGGCATCGCTCGGGCCCGCCTCCGCGACGGCGGCCAGGGCGTTGTCCCGTACGAGGGGGTCCTCGTCCGGCTCCAGGGAGGCGGCGAGGGCCTCGTGGACCGCCGGGTCGTCGGCGTAGGGACCGAGCGCCTCGGCCGCGTACTGGCGGACCAGGTCCTCCGCGGGGTCGTTCAGGGCAGCCAGCAGGGCGTGGGCGGCGGTGTGGGCGGTGGCCGGGTCGGACGGGGGCCACAGGCGCAGGATCGTGGCGGCCTCGACGCGGGCGAGGTCGTACTCTTGCGGGTCTGCGACGACCGCGATCAGGAAGGGCAGCGCGTCGGGGGCATCGTCCAGTTCCGCGACGATCTCGCGCTTGCGGTCACTGGTGGCGGGCAGGGCGCGGAACTCCTGGATGAGGCGGTTGAGGCGGTCCGGCGACGGGTTCATGCGGGGTTCCTCTCGGGGCCGGTCGACCAGAGCCATGAATGTTACGTATGCGGTGAACGCCGTGCCGGGAGGCCCCCGTCGCCCGGAACCCGGGCTTCGGGATTCGAGATTCGGGATTCGGGCTTCGGACCCGGTGGTTCACTCGTGCGGGGTACGGGTCGGGGGTGCGGCCGGGCGTTGAGCTTCGGGATCCGGGCGTCGGGATTCGAGCTGCGGGATTCGGGTTCCGGGATTCGAGCGGCTTCTGTAACCGGTAGGCAGATAAGGGGGGTTGGGAAATCCTCCCCATCTCCCTGACCCGTCACGGCCAGCAAGTATGACTAATCGTGACCGACTTGCAGCGTGGCGTCGTGACTGCTTACGGTGCCGACAACGAAACGACCCCGACGCGGTGTTGGAAGCACCGGGCCGGGGTCTCACCTCAAGATCGGAAAAGGCGATCCTGTGGCTACCCAGAACTTTAGCCCTGCCCTGTGCGCGCCCGCATCCTCGGCTTCGTACCCGATGGCCAAGCCCGGTTACGGCAAGCGGTCCGCGCCGGATCAACATCCCCGTCGCGCCGATGACTTCGCGCTGCTGCCCGAGCGGGAGCGGTATGTCGCCGGGTTCGTCGACCACCTGCCCGACGGCGCGGCGATGAATGTGAAGGCCCTGGCCAAACAGCTGCCGCTCTACGGGCAGCAGGCCGTCAGCAGCGCCCTGACCGCCCTGTCGGTGGCCGGTCACCTCCGCCGTGTACGTCGCCTGGTGGGCGAGGGCGACCAGGTCCGCTGGGTCTTCCGCACGTTCTGGTCCCGCACCGCGCGCGACAACGAATGGTGGGCCGACTACCTCGCTGCCGAGGACAACCGGGCCGGGGTCGGGGCTGAGCCCGAGCCTGAACCGTCGACGATCACACCCCCGCCGCCCTGGGCCCCCATGGAGCCCCCGGTTCCGGCCCTCGACGAGTCGCTTCCGGCCGCCGTGCCGGTCGCACCCGCCGAGCCTGCCGTGCTCCCGCAGCCGGACTCGGGGTGCCCCTCGCCCGCGTACCTGGCATTGGCTCAACTCGGACGCGTGGACAACAGGTTGGCGCTCTCTGCCGCCGATTGCGAGGCGCTGGAGGGGCGCGCCACCGAATGGCTTGCGCGCGGCGTGAGCACGGGCTACCTCACCCAGGCCCTCACTGCCGGACTTCCCGCCCAGGTCGACTCGCCCGTCGGTTTCCTGCGCCGTCGGCTCAACGACAAGATCCCACCCGCTCTGCCCGCCACCCCGGACCCGGAAGCCCCTGCCGCTCCCGTCCGCCGCGTGATGGTGGAGTGCACCCGGTGCGGCGCCCCCGGCCGCCCCGACGCACTCCCCGACGGCCTCTGCCGCCCCTGCCGCCAGGCCGTCCATGGCTCAGCCGCCGCCCCGGATGCCGTCACCGAGCCCGCCATCGAACGTGACGTCCGCGCCTACGTGAGCGAACTCCGCGACCTGCTCAAGGTCCCCTGACGCCGCAGGGGTACGCCGCTGGAGGCTCAGGGCCAGTCGACCAGAGCCATGAACGTCACCCACGCGACGAACACCGTGCCGGGCGCGAGCACGGCGAGGCCGAGACCGGCCGGCGGCCTGCGTCGGCTGAACACCCAACTCGCGATCAGCACACCCAGCGCCAGTACCAGGCCGCAGGCGAGCACCGTCCACGCAGGGTCGAAGCTTGCGTCGAACCGGCCGGAGTCGGCCTCCGAGCAGGAGTCGCAGGCCATCGGCGAGAGAGCGCCGAAGACCAGGGCGAAGAACGCGAGCGGGAGCGTCACGATCGTGGAGATCAGTGACGCGATCCAGACGCGCGAGGGGCGGATGTTCGTGACTTCTTCGGGCATGTGTACGAGTCAACTCGGTGTCCGGGGACGCCGCATGAGTTGTCGTACTCAGTCCCACCAGAACGACCAGGTCTCCTGGTTCAGCAGTATCTTCTCGGCGTACACATCCAGGTCGTACGGCGGGTTCTGGTCGATGGTGTCCGGGCAGAACGCGAAATGCTCGGCGGCGAGCGCCCGTGCCTCGGCGATGGTGGTGGGCGGCCGCCCGACGGAAACGGTCAGGGTGTCGAAGCCGAGCGCCACGACCCGTATGCCGAAGCGGTCCTCCCAGGAGCGGAGCACGGCGCAGAGCCGGGCCACGTCGTCCTCGTAGTTGACCGGTCCCGACCAGCCGATCGCCGCCGGTATGTCCGCACTGCGCCGGGCCGGGACCAGCGCCAGCCGCGCGCCGGGGAACCATCCGCCCGGTTCGGTGAACTGGTCGGCCATCTCGGCCGCCAGGTCGTCCGGGGAGTCGGGCCCGTCTGCGGACGGGCTGGGCGCCAGGCCCGGCCATTCGCCGTCGGCGGCGTCGAGTTCTTCGGGCGCGCAGTCCGCCCAGTACTCGCCGAGCACCTCCTCGGCGTCGTGGTCGCCGGGGTACGACGTCCTGTCCGGGGCGAGATCCCAGGTATCCGGCCACTGGCCGCGTATCCCGCCGTCTATCAGCACGGGCAGAAGCCCGACCGGCCGCCCCTCGGCGCGCATCGCGGTCCATGTCCCGGGGGACGCGGGCTCGTCGGTGTACCAGAGCAGCGGCTCGTGCCACGGCTCGTCGATCGTCGCGTCGACCAGTGAGCCGGGCGGTAGTTGGAGCCCGGAGGTGGCCAGTGAAGGAAGCGGGTTCGGGAGCGTCGCCATGACTGCGACTCTAGACGCGGCCACTGACAACGGTGGGGCGCGGCCGGCCGGCGGCAATCGGAACGGGTCGGACTACGGGTGTGCGTGAACGACGGCGAACGCGGTGCGCGCAGTGGTGCCGTCGGGCAGCGGCGCCTCTGCGGTGACGTGGCCGAGTGCCTGCCCACCGGCGTCATGGCCGGGCTGGAGAACGCGGTTGATGTGGATGGTCAGCCGGCGTCCGTCGGATGCCGTCTCCACGAGGAGGTCCGTACCGCTCGGGTCGTCGGTCACGGTCGTGGAGGCGATCGCCGCCGTGGCGCCGGTCCCCGCGAACCAAACGGTGACGGATGGGTCGGGGGTGTCGCTCGTGCCCTGCATCTGCGCCTCGGCCTCGCCGACGATCAGCGCGAACAGCTGGGCGACGAGGACCGGGTCACGCGTCCCGTCGTACACCCACCGCTGCCCCAGAACCCCGTGCTCGGTAGTGCCGATGAGCGCTTTGTCGGCGCCCGCGATCGGTGCGCCGCGGTAGCTGAACGGCACCTGGTACGTGACCGGTTGGTCCCCCGACGTGTCGGTGACCGCCATGAACTCGATCCCCACCTCGCCCTTCGGGTCGTCCAGCCGGAATCCGCCGGTCTTGGCCAGCTCGGGCTGCTGCCCCTTGCCGCGGTACCAGGGCTGTGCGGGCAGCCAGGAGGAGAGGAGTTCCAGCTTGGTGGGCGTCAGGGTGGTGTGGTGGATGACAGCCATGGCGGTGGTATCCCTCCCGTGGGATCAGACGAGTCGCCGGTCGGCGGCGAAGCCGGCGAAGGCCGCCCAGGTGGTGGGCGCGACGGTGAGGATGGGGCCGTCGGGGTTCTTGGAGTCGCGGACGTGGATGGCGGCGGGGTGTGCCGCGATCTCGACGCAGGCCCCGCCTTCGCTGCCGCTGTAGGTCGACTTGCGCCAGGTGTATGCGACTTCGAGGCATTCGCCGCCGTCACTGCCGCTGTAGCTTGACTTGAACCACTTGCGTGCGGTGTTCATTGCTCTCCTAGCAGCCGGTCCAGCAGGTCCCTCGTTTCCTCGGTGTTGAGGGCCTGCGTTCGCAGCATCGCATACCTCTGCGCGAGGATGCTGATCTCGTCGGGATCGGAGATGAGTTGGCTGCCGCGCTGGCTTTCGGTGTAGGCGATGCGCTGATAGTCCGGAGTTTCCACCAGGATGAACGGCCCGTCGAGTCCTGCGTGAGTCCGCCGGGACAGTGGCATGACTTGGAGGGTGATGCCTGGCAGATCTGCGCAGGCACGGAGGTGACGCAAGGTCTCCCTGTACACCTCGTTTCCTCCGAGGCGGTTTCGGAGAACGGCCTCGGAGATGACGAAGCTGGTGGTCGGGGGCACTTTGCGGCGCAAAATCTCCTGACGCTTCAATCGCTTGCCGACATGGGCGTCGATCTCTTCCCTGCTGAACGTGGGGACTCGGCTGTCGAAGACGGCTCGGGCATAGTTCTCGGTCTGAAGCAGACCCGGCAGAACCTGGTTTGCGAAGAAGCAGAGAGCGAGTGCGTCTCGCTCCAGGTCCATGTACTGCTCCGCCCACGCCGGGATCAGGTCGATCTCCGGCATGTTGTCCACCGCCGTCTCCAGCGCACCCTTGGCCTCCAGCAGATGGTCCAATTGGCGGGCCAGATCAGGCAGTAGCGCGCGTCTGCCCTGCTCGATGGAGGCGATCGTCTCCACCTGGTGGCCCACCCGGCCCGCGAGTTGGGCCTGGGTCAGGCCGGCCGCCACGCGGAACACGCCGACCAGTTTGCCCACGAGTTTCATTGCCGACGCGTTCTTGCGCTGCCGCTTCCTGGGGTGCATACGGTTCGAACTCCCACCTACGTGCGTACGTCACGCGCGCACGACCCGTACAAGAAATCTGTACGGGTGCGCATACTGCGGCAGCGTAGTCACAGAGTGTGACTCTCGTTCCATGAACGAGACGATGCAACTCTCGCTGCTGCGCAAGCGGTTCTACCGGCGCGAACGTCGATCGGTGCCTGCTGCACGGGAGTTCGTACGAGGAGCTGTCACCGACTGGGGGTTCGGCGCGCGGCTGGATGACGTGCTGCTGTGTGTGAGCGAGCTGTCCACCAATGCGCTGGTGCACGGGGTGCCGCCGGGTCGGGGGTATCTGGTGCGGCTGCTGCTGCGTGAGGAGGGGAAGTTGCTGCGGGTCGAGGTCCACGACAGTGGGGACGGGCAGCCGGGGGTGCGGGAGCCGGACGGGGAGTCGGGGCGCGGGCTGGTGATCGTGGCGGCGTTGGCGGATGTGTGGGGCGTGGGGGAGCGGAACCCGGGCAAGGTGGTGTGGTGCGAGTTCGGTTAGGGCTGTTGCTCGGGCTGCGGCTCGGGCACGGTGAACTCGACGGCCTCCCGGACATCCGCGTCCGGGTCCTGGGCGAGGCGGTCGAGGAGTTCCGTCACGCCCGGTGTCGACCAGTTGGCGACGGCCTCGACGAGGGCCACACGGACCTGCGGGTCCGGGTGGTCCGCGAGGTGGGCCAGCTGATCGACCGGCCCGCGTCGGCGCAGGCCGAACCAGTGGAGGGTCTCGGTGAGCGCCGAGGGATCACCGGGGTCGCCCGCTGCGGCGATCCGGCGCAGGAGGACCGGGGCCGCGGGTGCCGGGCCGTCGAGGGGGTGCGGTCGCCGTCGGCGCAGGCGCTGTGAGCCGTACTCGCCGCGCACCCTGCAACCGAAGCAGGTGCAGGGCGTCCTGCCGTTGGAGTTCGGGAAGTAGCGCCAGCCGGTGACCTGCTTGACGGTGCGGAGGCGGTGCACTTCGCGTTTGGTGACCGCTCGGGGGACGAACACTTCCCAGCCGCGCGGGTCGTCCAGGGCGGCTGTGCGGCGGACGGCCTCGGCGGCTGTGGTGGCCGAGGGGTGGTGGTTGTAGCGGCCCACGGTGACGGGTTCGTCGTCGGGCAGTCGTATGTGTACGGCGACGAGACCGCGTGGGCCGCCGTGCCGGGCCAGTTCGCGCAGCCACTGGTGGGTGAGGGTGTACGAGGGGAGGACGGGGAAGCAGTAGAGGCCCCGTGAGCCGTCGCGGCCGTGGCTGGTGGCCCGTATTCCGGAACGGCGGATGCGCGCCGCGTTCGCTGTGGGTGTCAGGTGCACGAACATCGCCATGCGGCCGATGCTAACCGGGGGCGGGCTTGCCCGGGTTCCTGCGGTGGTTCAGCCAGGCGGCCGCGAGTACGACGAGTGCGGCGCCGAAGACGGTGACCGGAACCCATATCTGCCAGTGGAGCGGGGAGGTGGAGTCGTACGCCCAGCCGTTGCCCGCGAAGATCGTGTCACCGGCGGACACCTTGGCGCCGCTGATCTCGCCGGCCGCTGTACGGCCGTCCCCGAACGCCCACGATCCGTAGCAGTGGGAGGGCCCCTGTTGTGCGCCGCCTTCCACGCACTCTGTGATGGTGCGGACGGTGGCGGACTCGCCTGTGATCAGTTTTCGGGTGCTGCTGCCGACCCATACTGCGACGAGGAGCGGCAGGAGGGCCGCCAGGGCCAGCGGATACAGCAGTGTGCCCTGCGATTTCAGGCGGGCTAATCGGGTTCTGTGGTGCTGTTGTTCGCGCGCCTCGTGCATGACTGTCCCCTTGAGTGCCTGAACGTACGCGTTCCCCTACCCGCGGGGCGGGCAGGGGAACGCGCGTCCGCAGACGGTTATGTAGCGGTCGGCACCGCCTCGCGTGCCGCCGGTGCCTGGGGCCGTCCCTCGGCCTGTGTCCTGCCGAGCCGGTGGAGGCGGGCCGTGCACACGATGCCGATCGCCGAGATGACCATCAGCATGACGGCCGGCGGCCAGTAGTGACCGCCCGCGGCTGCCGCGAGGGAGACCGCGGCGAGGGGTGCGAGGCCGCCGAAGATCATGTTGCAGATCTGGTAGGAGAGGGAGATGCCGGTGTAGCGGACGTGCGGCGCGAAGCCCTCGACGAAGATCGACGCGATCGGCCCGTACAGCGCGGACATCACCAGGCGCATGGCCAGCATCATCAGCCAGATGAGGAGGACGCTGCCGGTGCCCAGCACCATGAACTGCGGCAGGGCCAGGACGACGACGCCCACGAGGCCGGCGATGACGACCTTGTGCGATCCCACCCGGTCGGCGAGCCACGACAGCCAGGGGGTGACGAGGAGTTCCAGGAAGGCCGCCAGAGTGAGGCCGTTGAGCAGCATCGACTCCGACAGATGGAGGTCGCCGGTGCCGTACGAGAGGAGGAAGCTGGTCACGACGTAGTAGCCGCCGGTCGCGGTGGCCAGGGCGAAGACACCGATGAGGACCGTCCGCCAGGACTTCTGGAAGACCTCCACCACGGGAAGTCTGGTCTCTTCCTCCCCGTCCTTCGCCTGTTTCGCCTGCTGTTCCTTGCGCACCTCCTCCATGACCGGGGACTCCTCCAGCTTGACCCGGACGACCAGCCCCACGATCACCAGCACGGCGGAGGCCAGGAACGGCACGCGCCAGCCCCAGCTCATGAACGCGTCGTCACCGAAGAGGTTCATCAGGCTGAAGGCGCCGGTCGACAGCAACGCGCCGACCGAGGAGCCGAGTTGGGCGAACGAGCCGAAGAACGCGGCCTTGCCGCGCGGGGCGTTCTCCACGGCGATCAGCACCGCGCCGCCCCACTCCCCGCCGATCGCGATGCCCTGGACCAGGCGCAGCACGATCAGCAGGATCGGGGCGAGCGCGCCGACCTGGGCGTACGTGGGCAGCAGGCCGATGGAGAAGGACGCGACGCCCATCATCACCAACGTGATGACCAGGGTCTTCTTGCGTCCGACGCGGTCACCGATGTGTCCGAAGACGATGCCGCCGAGCGGGCGCAGCAGAAAGCCCACGGCGAACGTCGCGAAGGCGGACAGGGTCCTGAGGTACGGCGACATGTCCGGCGGGAAGAACACGTCGTTGAACACGATCGCCGCGGCGGTGGCGAACGCGTAGAAGTCGTACCACTCGATGGAGGTGCCTGCCAGCGCCGCGAAGGCGGCTCTGTACGGGCTCTGCCCGGTGGTGGACTGCGGGGACGAGGACACGTGGGCCTCCGGGGGCGGGAGGAGCGGCGGAAGGGGAGGGGGAGGGGGAGCGGAGTGAAGTGGGGCGGCGGGTCAGCGGCCGGGGGCCGCCCAGGCGCGGGTGCCGCCGATCCAGGTCTCGCGTACGCCGATGGAGGGGAGTTCGGCCGGGTCGGCGGTGAGCGGGTCGCCGGCCAGGACGACGAAGTCGGCGAGCATGCCGGGGGCCAGGGCGCCGACGGCATGCTCGCGGTGCAGGGCGCGGGCGGCCGAGACGGTGTGCGCGTGCAGCCCGTCCGCGACGGGCATCCGCAGCGAGGCGTCGCCGAGGACGGTGCCGAGTACGGTGCGCCGGGTCGCGGCGGCGGAGACGGCCTCCAGCGGGGCGGGCGGGGCGACGGGCGCGTCCGAGCTGAAGACGACGGGGACGCCCGCGGCCAGGCAGGTGCCTGCCGGGTTGTAGCGGTGACCCAGGTCGCCGACGGCGGTCAGTGTGCCGTCGCCGGTGCGCAGGTGGTGCTGGGGCTGCATGACCGGGACGACGCCCAACCGGCCCATGCGGGCGATCTGTTCGTCGGTGGGCAGGCCGGAGTGCTCGATGCGGTGGCGGATGCCGGGGCGCTCCCGGTCGGCCTGGGCCTTCTCGACGGCGTCGAGAACCATGCCGATGGCGTACGGGGACTGGGCGTGGGTCGCGGTCTGGAGCCCGGCGCGGTGGGCGCGGCCGACGAGCTCGGCGTACTCCTCGGCGGAGTGGTAGAGCTGCCCGTGGTGGCAGCAGTCGGCGGCGTAGCCCTCGGGGAAGTACGCGGTCCAGCCGCCGAGGGTGCCGTCGGCGTAGAACTTGACGCCCTGGACGCGGAACAGGTCGTCGCCGAAGCCGTTCACGACGCCGAGTTCGAGCGCGGTGTCCAGGAGCGCGGAGGTGAGGTAGGCGGAGACGCGCAGGCGCAGTGAGCCGTCGGCGCGGGCGCGCAGGTACGTCTCCATCTCGCGGCGGGACGCCTGGGCGTCGCCGACGGTGGTGACTCCGGCGGCCAGGAAGACCTCCTGGGCGCGCTGGAGGTGGTCGGCCATGATGTCGTCGGGCTCGGAGAGGTGGAAGTTCGGGCCGTGGTTGCCGATCTTCACGCCGCCGGGGCCGGTGAGCAGGTCGCAGGCGGCGTCCCAGAGCTGCCCGTCGGGCTGACCGGAGGCGGACCGGCCGATGCTGCCGCCCTCGGGGTCGGGGGTGCCCGCGGTGACACCGCAGGTGCGCAGGGTGTGGGAGTTGACGACGCCGCCGTGGCCGGAGGCGTTCATCACGTAGACCTCGCGGTCGGTGGCGACGCGGTCGAGGTCGTGGCAGGTGGGGTGGCGGCGTTCGGCGAGGCGGCGGTGTTCGTAGCCGAAGCCGCGCACCGGAACCCCGGCGGGCAGTTCGCGGGCCGCTTCGGTCAGGACGGCGACGAGCGTCTCGATGTCCGGTACGCGCTCGGGGCGGCAGTCCACCCAGGCCAGGGCCTGTCCGTACATCACGGGGTGGCAGTGGGCGTCGACGAAGCCGGGGTGGACGAGGCCGCCGTCGAGTTCGAGGACATCGTCGGCCCGGCCGCCGAGTGCGGCGCGGGCGTCGTCGGTGGTGCCGATGTGGACGACCCGGCCGCCGCGGACGGCCAGTGCCTCGGCGCGTTCGGCGGTACCGGGGGCGGCGACGGCCGCGCCGGTCACGAGGAGAGTGCGGTCGGCGTCGTCGAGGTGGTGGTGCATGAGGGGGGCCTGCTTTCGACCTGGGACGTCCATGAGGGAGGCCGTACACACGGAGAGTCCGCGACGGCTGATTCGTTCGCCTGGACGATATGCGGCAGACGTTATCTTGCCTAGACCCCTCGTTCACCAATTTTTCGGAATGTTGCGCTGGATTTCGCTTACGTATCGTTCGATGTGGTGGCCCGGGGGCGGTCAGGGAGTGGGTGCGCCGAGGTCGTACCGCTCCTTGACCAGCTCCAGGTGGACCCAGCTCTCCACGGCGCGCACGCCCGTGCACGCCCGCATGTCCTCCAGTGTGTCGCGCACCGCCGCGAGCGACTCCGCGCTGATCGTCCCGACGAGTTCCGCGCGCCCCATGCAGGCGGAGAGGAACGAGACCCGGTCCCAGCCGCCGATGTGCCGCGCGACGGTGTCCCGCTCGCCGTCCAGGCGTACGGCGAATCCGCAGAGGAAGCCGAGCCCGAGCAGCTCGGGGCGGACCAGTGCGAGCACCTTGGCCACGCCGCCGTCGAGCAGGCGCAGGGTGCGGGCGCGGGCGGCGCCGGGTGAGAGCCCGACGCGTTCGGCGAGTTCGGCGAAGGGCAGCCGCCCGTCGCGCTCCAGCTCGTCCAGGATCAGCCGGTCCGTCGCGTCCAGTTCCGGCACATCGGGCCGGCCTGCCAGCAGGTACGGGTCCTTGAGGTGCTGGAGGGAGATCAGCGGGTCCACGGAGTCGACGCCGTTCAGTGAGCGGACCGACTCGATGGCCCGGTCCAGCTCCGCCAGCCCCTCGGTGCGCAGCTCCGCCATGATCGCGCGGCTGCCCGCAGTGAGGGTGACGAACGGCGCCTGCGGCATGGCGGCGATCGCGCGGGCCACCGGCTCGGCCGGTCCGCTCGCGCCGATCGACAGATGGGCCGAGGCGGTCAGGTTCCGTACAGCGGGATGGACGACGGCCACCACGCGTACGCCGCCGCCCGCGAGCAGTCGCTGCACGCGGGCGCGGGTGGCGGGGCGGGAGAGCCCGACGCGCTGCGCCAGCGTCTCGTACGTCAGGCGGCCGTCCGTCTGCAGTTCACGGACGACGGCCAGATCGGTCCGGTCCAGATCCACCTGGGTGCTTCCCCTCGGTTCGATTGCCCGGGGCGGGCGCACCCGGGGCGGGGCCCATTCTTGACCACCAGGGCGCGGGGGCTTCCGGGTGCGGGCTGAGTGACGCGTGACACTGACGTACGCATCACTATCTCTGGACAATTCTGTCGGATGAAACGTAGGTTCAGCGCGGCCGAGGCGAACGAATCTGCATTTCGCTGTGGCTGAAGGTCCAGAGGAGCTTGTGAAGCTTGAGGAGGATGGGATGAGCCGGCCGCCCCTGGTGGTGTTCACGGACCCCGAGGAACTCGATGTCGGTCCGGGGGTGCGGCTGCTGGCCGAGGCGGGGTTCGACACCCGGGTGGTGGGCAGCCGCGACCCGGACGTGATCGCGGCGGCCGCACGCGACGCCGTCGCGCTGATCGTCGGCTACGCGCCGGTGGACGCCGCGCTGCTCGACCGCCTCCCCGGTGTGCGGATGCTGGCCACCATGTCCGCCGGGTACGACATGATCGACACGGCGGAGGCGCGAAGGCGCGGTGTGTGGGTGAGCAACCTTCCGCATTCCGCGACGGAGGATGTCGCCGTACACGCGCTCGCCTCCGCGCTCTGTCTCGTACGCGCGCTGCCCCAGGCCGACGCCACCGTGCGCGGCGGGGGCTGGAACACCGAGTTCGCCGAACTGCCGCGCAGGGCCGGTGAGCTGACGCTCGGCCTCATGGGGTTCGGACGTATCGCGAGGGTCCTGGCCGGGATCGCGGGCCCCGTCTTCGGTCGCGTCGCCGCGTACGACCCGCACGCCGGCGCGGCCGGGTGGCCGTCCGGCGTCGAGCGGCTCGGCCGGGACGAGCTGATCGCCTCCTGCGACGTGCTCTCGCTGCACACCCCGCTGACCGAGCAGACCCGCGGCATGGCCGACGCGGAACTGCTCGCCCGTATGCGGCCGGGCGGCTATCTGGTGAACGTCGCCCGCGGTGAACTCGTCGACCCGGCCGCGCTGCTGGCCGCCCTGGACAGCGGGCGGCTCCGGGCCGCGGCCCTGGACGTGTTCCCGGTCGAGCCTCCGGCGCCGGACGACCCGCTGCGTGCCCACCCGCGCATCCAGCTCTCCCCGCACAGCGCGTATCTGTCCGACACCTCGCAGCGGGCGTACGTGTGCGCACCCGCCGAGAACGTCATCGCCTGGCACCGCACCGGGCGCCCGCTGACCCCCGTGGTCGCCCCGACCCCCGAAGGAGCCCCCTCGTGACCGCACTGCCGACCGCCCTGGACGCGGACCGTGCCGAGGAGACCCGGCTGCGCCGCGAACTCGCCGCTGTCTACCGGCTCGTGGCGCACTTCCGGATGACCGACCTGATCTTCACCCACATCTCGCTGCGGCTGCCGGGGCCCGACCATCACTTCCTGATCAACCCCTACGGCCTCCTCTTCGAGGAGATCACCGCCTCCAACCTGGTCAAGATCGACCTGTCGGGCCAACCGGTCGAGCCCACGCCCCACCCCGTCAACCCCGCGGGCTTCGTCATCCACAGCGCGATCCACGCCGCGCGCGAGGACGCGCACTGCGTCCTGCACACCCATACCAGGGCCGGGTGCGCGGTCGCCGCTCAGCGCGACGGGCTGCTGCCGCTGAACCAGATGTCGATGGAGTTCTACAACCGCGTCGGCTACCACGACTACGAGGGCGTGGCCCTCAACCTCGACGAGCAGAAGCGCCTTGTCGACGACATCGGCAACCACCCGGCACTGATCCTGCGCAACCACGGTCTGCTGACGGTGGGCGGGAGCGCGGCCCAGGCCTTCCTGCGCATGTACTACCTGGAGAAGGCCTGCGAGATCCAGGTCACCGCCCAGGCGGGCGGCGGACCGCTGACCCTTCCCCCGGCCGAGACCTGCGAGTACACCGCCCGACAGCTCGCGGGCGACGCGGACGCGGACACGGACCTTCAGGACGATGCCGCGTACGACCTGGCCTGGGCGGCCATGCTGCGGCTGCTGGACCGGGTGGCTCCGGATTACCGGGACTGATCCGGAGGATCTCCAGGGGCCGGGACAGGGGCAGGGGCCGGGGGCTGCGCCCGGTCGCGTGTGCTCCGAGCAGGTGGTTGCTGAGAACGGCTCGGCGTTGCCGGTCTCCATCCGGTCGGTCACCCGTGCGACGGCCTTGGGGTCGCCGCACGGGACCTCGCGGTAGATGTCCGTCCGGCCGGGTCCGGGGGCGGCGCACTCGTTGATGGCGAGGTACCGCGTGCCGTAGGACGGGTTCACGCTCGGGGTCGGCGCGGCGGTGGGACTGCTGGGATTCCTTGTCCGACGCGCGGTACCCCGTCGCCCCTTCAGGTTTCGATCTCAGACCCTGCGATCTACTGCCTTTGAGGGGACGGCGCGTCGGTGCTTCGGTACCCGAGGGATCAGTAGGTGAGGGCGTCGGCCATGTCGCTCTGCCAGTAGGTGACGTAGCCCTTCTCGTCCCAGTAGGTGTTGGCCGGGAGCGTCAGCTCGTCCGGGGCGGTGCCCGTGGAGCCCGAGGCGTCCTTGGCGGAGAAGTGCACCGTGAGGTGGGTGGCCTTGTGCTGGTCCTTCATCTCGGTGTCACCGGTCAGGCCGATGGCGGCGTACGCGGACTGGCCCGGGTCGAGCGTGACCACGGCCTGCGGCTGGCTGTCTTCGATGATGCGGAAGACGGCCTGCGCGTCGTCGAACTGGAGCTTGGGCGCGTTGTACGCATCGCAGATGCGGGAGCCCGTGTTGGTCATGGTGAGCAACAGGTGGTTGATGGGGCGGCTCACCTTGCTGACAGTGACCTTGGTGTTCTCGCCGATGCAGGTGGCGCGGCCGCTGTTGCCGGTGTTTCCGGTGGCGCCGGTGTTGTTCTTCTGGCCGCCCGTGGCGCCGGTGGAGCCCTTGGATGTGGAGGCGGCGTTCTTGGCGGGGGCGTTGGACTTGCTGTCGGCGTCCTTGCCCGTGTCCGGCGTGGCGTCGGCCGGGGACTGCTGGTCGGCGGTGCTCCCTGCCGGAGCCGCCGCTCCCGCCTTGCCGTTGTCACCGCTGCCGTTGTCGCTGCATGCGGTGAGCGAGAGGGCGGCCAGGAGGGCGGTCGCGGCGAGGGCGGTGGTGCGGATGCGGTTGCTGCGCATGGTGGTGGTACTCCCCGTGTGTGTTGTTGAGGTTGTTCAGTCAGTGGTGGCAGATCAGGATCATGACGATCGTGCTGGTCACGATCACTACGCCGATCGCCACGGCATCGATCAGCTCGATGCGGAAGTGAGTTCGCACTGCGTCGTCCCGGTGGTCTCTGCGGTGTGGTCACAGACTGCGGGACGGCGGATTCCGGCCGCAACGCCGACCGGCTCATTGGGGACGCTGGAATGCTTGCGCGTACTGTGACCTGGGCAGATTCCACGTCCCTGGAACGGTGTTCCGGGACGAACCAGGAGGGGGAACGCCGCAGTGGCGACGCCGGAGGCCGAAGAATTCGCGGCTCTGCTGAAGGAACTGAAGGACCGTTCAGGACACAGCTACGGGGTTCTCGCCAGACGACTGCACGTCAGCACGTCGACGCTCCACCGTTACTGCAACGGTGACGCCGTGCCCAATGAGTACGCGCCGGTGGAGCGGCTGGGACGGCTGTGTGAGGCGAGTGCGGACGAGCTGGTGGAGCTGCACCGGCGGTGGATCGTGGCCGATGCGGCAAGACGGCGTCCTGCGTCTGTTCCTGAATCCGTTCCTGAATCCGTTCCTGATTCCGAATCCGTTCACGAGCCGGGAACTGCGGCTGTGGCGGCGCCTGAGGACCGGTACGAGGATGACGGCGACGCGCCCGCCCCCGCCCCCGCCCTCGCCCTCGCCCCCGAGATCGTGACCGCCGGGGCGAGCCGGCCCCGGCGGTTCTGGTCCTCCCCGCGAACGCGCGTCCTGCTCGCGGCCGTCGCCGTCGTCGCGCTCACCGTGCCCACCACGATCATCGTCAGCAATCTCTCGGGTACGGACACCGGCGGCCTCAGCGATGCTCCCGCCATGGAGGGCGTACCCGTACCGCCCGGCTACGACGATGGCGCGTCCGCGTCGCCCAACAAGCCGGACCCGTCGGGCAAGCCCGGCAAGTCCGGTGCCGCGACGACCCCGTCCCTGAGGTCGTCGGCCGACTCTGTCTCCGCGTCCACCGGGCACGGCGCGGGAGCGGGAGAAGGTCCGGGTGCGCAGACGGGCGGGGGCGTACCCCTGAACGCCACCATCAGCTCGTACAACTGGGAAGCGCCCTGCGGCCAGTACTACGTACTGGACCAGAAGCCGGACGACGTACCTCCGCCTCCCGCGCCGCAGGACACCCGTGGCTGGGCGAGGGCGCTCGGCGGGGTGGACGGCGGCCACATGCTGCTCGAACTCACCGTGCAGGGAGGGTCCGGGCAGGCCGTCGTACTGCACGGACTGCATGTGCGCGAGCTGTCCAGGAACGCGCCGCTGCCGTGGTCGGCGTACTCGATGGGGGAGGGCTGCGGGGGCGGCATCACACCGCAGTCCTTCGACATCGACCTCGACGACAGCCGGCCGGCCCTCACACCGGTTGCGGGGGAGCAGGCGGGCAAGCCGGTGCCGCCGAAGGACTTCCCGTTCCGGGTGACCTCCACCGATGTGGAGGTGTTCGACCTCGACGTACATGTCGAAGGGCATGACGTCAGCTGGTACCTGGAGCTGGAGTGGAGCAGCGGCGGCCGTGAGGGGACGCTGCGCATCGACGACGGCGGGAAGCCGTTCCGTACGAGCAGCACCAAGACGCGGCCGGCGTACACCTACCGACACGACACGGCCCAGTGGGTGACCAAGTAACCGGTCACCGCACCGGGCCGATGCGTGCGGGCGCCGACAGGACTCAGAGGCGCTCGGGGGTCCTGATGCCGAGCAGTTCCATGCCCCGGTGCAGGGTGCGGGCGGTGAGGTCCGAGAGGAAGAGACGGTTCTCGGCGACATCGCCCGGAACCTCGGGCTTCAGCACCGGGCACTGGTCGTAGAACGTCGTGAAGAGCGACGACAGCTGGTAGAGGTACGAGGCCAGCTTGTGCGGCTCGTACGCGGCGGCGACCTCGGCCACGACCTCGCCGAACTGGTCCAGGTGCAGGCCCAGCGCGCGCTCGGCCGGGGCCAGCTCCAGCTCCGGGTGCGGCTGGGACTTGAGCTCGCCCGCCTTGCGCTTGATGGAGCGGGACCGGGCGTGCGCGTACTGGATGTACACGCTCGTGTCGCCGGTCAGCGACACCATCTGGTCCAGGTCGAACTTGTAGTCGCGGGCGGCCGACGTCGACAGGTCCGCGTACTTCACCGCACCGATGCCGACCTGCGTGGCGCGCTCGGTGATCTCTTCCTCGCTGAGGTCCTTCGCCTTTTCGCGCACGACGGCGGACGCCCGGTCGATCGCCTCGTCCAGCAGGTCCTGCAGCCGGACCGTCTCGCCCTCACGGGTCTTGAACGGCTTGCCGTCCTTGCCGAGCACCGTGCCGAAGGGGAGGTGCACGGCCTTGACGTCCTCGTTCAGCCAGCCGGCCCGGCGGGCGGTCTCGAAGACCATCTTGAAGTGCAGGGCCTGCCGGGCGTCCACGACGTACAGCAGGGTGTTCGCCTTGAGGTTCTGCACCCGGTCGCGGATCGCGGAGAGGTCGGTCGCCGCGTAGCCGTAACCGCCGTTCGACTTCTTGACGATCAGTGGCGCCGGGTTGCCGTCCGGACCCTTCACGTCGTCGAAGAAGACGCAGAGCGCACCCTCGGAGCGGACGGCGACGCCCGACTCCTCCAGGATGCGGCAGGTCTCCTCCAGCATGGCGTTGTAGCCGGACTCGCCGACGATGTCGGGGTCCCGGATCTCCATGTCGAGCTTGTTGAAGACCGAGTAGAAGTAGATCTTCGACTCGTCGACGAAGCGCTGCCACAGGGCGAGGGTTTCCTCGTCACCGGCCTGGAGGGCCACGACCCGGTCCCGGGAGCGGGCCTTGAACTCCTCGTCGGAGTCGAAGAGCACCCGTGAGGCCTTGTAGAGCCGGTTCAGGGAGGACATGGCGGCTTCGCCGTCCGCCGTGCCGCCGTCGCCCTCGTGGTTCAGCTCGCCCGGGTGCTCGATCAGGTACTGGATGAGCATGCCGAACTGGGTGCCCCAGTCGCCGATGTGGTGCCTGCGGACCACGGACTCGCCCGTGAACTCCAGGATCTGCGCCATCGCGTCGCCGATCACCGCGGAACGCAGGTGGCCGACGTGCATCTCCTTGGCCACGTTCGGCTGCGCGTAGTCGATGACCGTGGTGCCCGCGGCGCTGTTGTACGGGACACCGAGCCGGCCCTCGTCGTCCGCGTCACGCGCGGCGAGGGTCTCGATGATCGCCCTGTCGCTGAGCGTCACGTTCAGGAAGCCGGGGCCGGAGACCTCGATCTCCTTGATCAGGCCGCCCGCCGGGATCGCGGCCGTGACCTGGGACGCCAGTTCGCGCGGGTTGCCCTTGAGCTTCTTGGCGAGGGCCAGGATGCCGTTGGCCTGGAAGTCGGCCCGGTCGCTTCGTCGCAGCAGCGGGTCCGCGGTGCCGGCATCCGGCAGAGCTGCCGTCAGGGCGTCCGCCAGCTGCTGCTGGAGCGTGGAAGCGAGGGAATTGACCGAGGCCATGAGCTGGCTGCCGTTTCCGTAGGGGTACAAGGGATCACACCCAGTATTCCACGGCGAGTAAAGCCGTTTTCGCGCTGCCGGTGGGACCTGGGAGAATGGGCGGTGCCCCTACGAGTCCCACAAGGGTGTTCCTACGAGTCCTACAAGAGAGAAGGACGTGCAGACCGTGGCTCAGAGTCAGAGCAGCACCGAGACCGACTGGGTCTCCCGCTTCGCGGACGATGTCATCGCCGAATCGGAGCGTCGTGCGCCTGGCAAACCGGTCGTCGTCGCGTCCGGTCTCTCCCCGTCGGGCCCGATCCACCTGGGCAACCTCCGTGAGGTCATGACCCCGCACCTGGTCGCCGACGAGATCCGCCGCCGGGGATACACCGTCCGGCACCTGATCTCCTGGGACGACTACGACCGCTACCGCAAGGTTCCGAACGGTGTCCCGGGTGTCGACGAGTCCTGGGCCGAGCACATCGGCAAGCCGCTGACCTCGGTGCCCGCCCCGGCCGGGTCCACGCACCCGAACTGGGCCGAGCACTTCAAGGCCGCCATGACCGCCGCGCTGGACGAGCTGGGCGTCGAGTACGACGGCATCAGCCAGACGGAGCAGTACACGGAGGGCGTGTACCGCGAGCAGATCCTGCACGCGATGAAGCACCGCGCCGACATCGACGCCGTCCTCGACCGGTACCGGACGAAGAAGGACCCGGCGGCGGCAGGTGCGGCAGGTGCCAAGGGCGGTAAGAAGCCGCAGCAGCAGAAAAAGGTCGACGAGGCCGAGTTGGAGGCCGAGGCGGGCTCCGGCGCGGCCGGCGAGGACGACGGCAGCGGCGGCTCGGCCGGCTACTTCCCGTACAAGCCCTACTGCGGCAACTGCGAGAAGGACCTCACGACCGTCACGTCGTACGACGACGACAGCACCGAGCTGAACTACACCTGCACGGCCTGCGGTTTCGCCGAGACCGTCCGGCTGAGCGAGTTCAACCGCGGCAAGCTGGTCTGGAAGGTCGACTGGCCGATGCGCTGGGCGTACGAAGGCGTGATCTTCGAGCCGAGCGGCGTGGACCACTCCTCGCCGGGCTCCTCGTTCGTCGTCGGCGGCCAGATCGTCCGCGAGGTCTTCGACGGCGTGCAGCCGATCGGCCCGATGTACGCCTTCGTCGGCATCTCCGGCATGGCGAAGATGTCCTCCAGCAAGGGCGGCGTGCCGACCCCGGCCGACGCGCTGAAGATCATGGAGGCGCCGCTGCTGCGCTGGCTGTACGCGCGCCGCAGGCCCAACCAGTCCTTCAAGATCGCCTTCGACCAGGAGATCCAGCGGCTCTACGACGAGTGGGACTCGCTGGCGCGCAAGGTCGCCGACGGTTCGGTACTGCCGGCCGACGCGGCCGCGTACGCGAGGGCCATCGGCACGGCCGCCGGTGAGCTGCCGCGTACGCCGCGCCCGCTGCCGTACCGCACGCTCGCTTCGGTCGTCGACATCACGGCCGGGCACGACGAGCAGACGCTGCGCATCCTGAGCGAGCTGGACCCGGAGAACCCGCTGACCTCGCTGGACGAGGCCCGGCCCCGTCTCGACCGTGCCGAGAACTGGATCACCAGCCAGGTACCGGCCGAGGCCCGCACGATCGTCCGCGACGAGCCGGACAAGGAGCTGCTCGGCTCGCTGGACGAGCAGGGGCGGGAGTCGCTGCGGCTGCTCCTGGCAGGGCTGGACTCGCACTGGTCGCTGGACGGGCTCACCACGCTCGTCTACGGCGTGCCGAAGACCCTGGCGGGCCTGGAGCCGGATGCCAAGCCGACGCCCGAGCTGAAGGCCGCGCAGCGGTCGTTCTTCGCGCTGCTGTACCGGCTGCTGGTCAGCCGGGACACGGGGCCGCGGCTGCCCACGCTGCTGCTGGCCGTGGGGGCGGAGCGGGTGCGGAGGCTGCTGGGCGCGTAGTTGCCCTTTGTTGCGTAGGTGCCTTTTGTGCGGAGGGCCGTCACCCGGTGATTCGGGTGACGGCCCTCCGTCGTTGCCGGTTGCGTCCTCGAACGCCGGACGGGCTGGGCGGGTGTCCTACGCGATGTGGTTCTCCGCCATCTCGTTGTCGAAGCGCTGCTTGAACCCCGGCAGGAGGCGGCGGAGCAGGGCCGCGCTGCGGGGATGCCTGACGTTGTGGCCGTCCGAGAGGTGTATGTCGAGGACCTCCGCACTCGGGTAGTCCTGATGCGCGTGCGTGTACGCGGTGAACACCTCGTACGCGATCTTGCTGAACTCGACTTCGGCCTCGGCCCATTCGGACGGGTCGGGCTCCTGCTGCTGCACGGGCTGTGGTTCCGGCTCCGGCACCTCCGGCCGGGGCTCCGGCTGGGGTTCCGCGGCGCGGGGGCCCGGGACGGCGCCGATGGTGCCCACGTTGCCCAGGGGGCGGGTGCGGCCGCCGGGGCCCGACGGGACCATGACCGGGGTGGGCTCCAGGCCCTCGACGTACGTCGGGTTGTACGCACTCTCGAACGCGTCGTCAGGCACCTGGGGTGCCGCGAACCACGGGCTCTCGTGCGAGCCGGGGCCCTCCGGGGGCCACTCCTCGGCGGCGGCCGGGTCGGAGGGGTGGGTGTGCTGCTGCTGTTGCTCGTACTGCTGGGGGTGTTGCTCGGCGTACGGCAACTCGGGCTGGAAATCGCCTGTTTCGGCCGGGGCCAGGGCGGGGGGCAGCAGGGCCGGTTCGATGCCTGCGGCGGCGAGGCCGGCCGGACCGGTCTCGGCCAGCGGGACGCCGTACTTCGCCAGGCGCAGCGGCATCAGGGACTCGACGGGTGCCTTGCGGCGCCAGTTGCGGCCGAAGCGCGCCTGGAGGCGGGCCTGGTAGATGAGCCGGTCCTGTTCGAGCTTGATGACCTGCTCGTACGACCGGAGCTCCCAGAGCTTCATCCGCCGCCACAGCCGGAACGTCGGTATGGGGGAGAGCAGCCAGCGGGTGAGGCGCACGCCCTCCATGTGCTTGTCGGCCGTGATGTCGGCGATCCGGCCCACGGCGTGCCGGGCGGCCTCGACGGAGACCACGAACAGCACCGGGATGACCGCGTGCATGCCGACGCCGAGCGGGTCGGGCCAGGCCGCGGCGCCGTTGAAGGCGATCGTCGCGGCGGTCAGCAGCCAGGCCGTCTGGCGCAGCAGCGGGAACGGGATGCGCAGCCAGGTCAGCAGCAGGTCCAGGGCGAGCAGGACACAGATGCCCGCGTCGATGCCGATCGGGAAGACCAGCGAGAAGTTCCCGAAGCCCTTCTGCAGGGCGAGCTCGCGCACCGCCGCGTACGAACCCGCGAAACCGATCGCGGCGATGAGCACCGCACCGGCGACCACGAGCCCGATGAGTATCCGGTGGGTGCGTGTCAGCTGCATCGCGGCCACCCGCGTTCCCCTCCCCGTTTCCCGTATCCGACGTCCTGCGCTGCTGCTCCGCTTTGACGCCCTGTTCCGACTTCTGGCGGGCACAGCCTGGCACATGAGGGCGTGGCGTGCTGCGCGGGGAGGGGCGAAGCCCGGTACTCGAGGGAGGACCGGGCTTCGTGAAACTGCTTCTGGGCAGGGGCGTTGGGGCAGGCCCTGCGCGTCAATACAGCCGGCTCGTCTTCCAGCTTGTCTTCTAGCTGGTCTTCTTGTCCGTGGCCTTCTCGCTGGGCTTGGTCGAACCGCTGGGCTTGGCCGACCCGCTGGGCTTGTCCGACCCGCTCGGTGCGTCCGACTTCGTGTCGGCGGTGGCGACCGAGGCCACTGCCTCCTTGGCCGCCTTCTCGGCGCCCTTCAGGATGTCGTCGGCGGACGGAGCCTTTGCGCCCGCGTAACCCGCACCGTTGTAGGTGAGCGTGACGACGACGTTCCCCGTGCGGGCCACGACCGTTGCGTACTTGAAGTCCTCACTCGTCTTGGTGAGGTCGTACGTGATCTTGGTCGCCTGCTCGCCGATGCCGGTGACGGGCGCCTCGACGACCTTCTTCGCGCCCTCGGTCGCCTTGGCCTTGGCGACCTGCTTCGCGAAGTCCTGCTGCGCCCGCTTGGCGCCGCTGCCCAGGGCCTGGTCCGAGTCGAAGCGGGTGAAGCCGACGTCGAGCCAGCGGTACTGGGAACCCTTCACGCCGTTGTCGTCGAGGCCGTTCCAGGAGCAGCCGACGCGGTACGCGGTGTCGCTGGAGTTGGCAGGCGTGCCGCCCTTGGACTTCGCCTTGGGGACCAGGGAGGTGACCGTCTTCGTGGTGATCGACTTGCACGGGTCGGGCAGCGCGGCGAACTTCGCCGGCTCGACACTCGCTTCCGACTTCTTCGTGCTCGGCGCGGCGGACGACGAGGACGAACCCGAGTCCTTCTTGTCGCCGGAGTCCGACGAGCAGCCGGCGACGACGAGCATCACCGGAACGGCGGCGCAGGCGAGTATGCGGGAGAGTCGCGGGGCTGAACGGTGCATGGTTCCTTCACTCGGGTGGCGCGGCGGGCGGGCTGCCAGGTGGTCGGGGGCGCGGTCGGGCGGGTGGTCGGGCGGGTGTTCCGGAGGGCCACGGTACGACGGACGGCGACCGGATGCCGCCTCGGCCGGGGACTCGGCGGGCGCGGGCGACGCCGGTTCGCGGCGCCCGGGGCGGGGCTATTCGCTGAACTTGTCGACCAGCTTCCGGGCCAGCGACTGGGCCTTGTCCTGCAGTTCCTTGCTGTCGGGGACCACGGTGGAGACGGACGGCTGCTCGGTGTACTCGACGGTCACGATGACGTTCGATGTGCGGAATACCACGCTCACCGTCCGGTTCTGTGCGGCGGAACCTGCCCGAGTGAGCAGATCGTCCAGAAATGCACCGTCTCCGAGGTCGTCGAGAGTGCGGGGCAGAAGGCTCTCGTCGGCGCTGCCGGCGCTGCCGTCCGTACCGCCGTCGGTGTCGCTGCCTTCACTGCCTTCGCCGCCGTTCTCGTCGGAGCTCTCGCCTGCGGGCTCGTCCGCGTTCCCGTCCGTGTTCTTGTCTTCGGAGGCCGGGCCGGACAGGGCGTGCGAGGCGGAGTCCGACGCGCTGTCCGACGTGGAGTCCGAGGCGGGGAGCGTCTGCTTCTCCGCGTCCTTCGTGCTGCTGGGTGTGGCGGAGTCCGAGGTCAGACCGGCGGCGGTCTGCTTCTTCGTGTACACCTCGCGGGCGCGGTCGTCGTCGCTCACCGAGGGGTCGTAGGACACGACACGCTCGAAGTCGATGAAGAGGGTGTGCGAGGAGACGGGGGCCTCGGACTTCCATCGGCAGCCGACCCGGCGGTCGGTGTCGTAGGTGACGGTGGCTGTGCCCTCGAACACCTTCTTCTGCTGGTCCTCGGGGAGTTCGGCAGCGCCCGGGAGCAGTTCCTTCAGCGTGGACGGCACAACGGCGCGGCAAGGGTCGGGAAGAGTGCGGTACTTGCCGGGGGCCGCCGCGGCGACGGTCGCCTCGCCGGGCTTGCTGTCGGGGGCGGAGCCACCCGTTCCGGTGCTGGCACTGCAGCCGACGACAAGCGCTGCCAGTAGCGCGGTGCCGGGTACGTACGCCATTCGTCGCACGGTCCTGGGCTCCCTTCGTGCGAAAAACGGTTGCCGCTCGATGGCGACCGGTGGACACAATGTGTATCGCACGCGCAGCTGTGAATGCCGGTCGACCGACTCATTTGCCGACCTTGGCACCGGTTTTGCGCTTTCAGGCTTTTCGGGGGAATCGAGGAATTATGTCGTATGTAGAGGTGTCGGGCGCGAAGGTTCCCATCCGCATGTGGGCCGACCCGGCCTCGGTCGAGGACGTCGCGATGCAGCAGCTGCGCAACGTGGCCACCCTGCCCTGGATCAAGGGTCTCGCCGTCATGCCGGACGTCCACTTCGGCAAGGGGGCGACGGTCGGTTCGGTGATCGCGATGCACGGTGCGGTCTGTCCGGCGGCGGTCGGCGTGGACATCGGCTGCGGAATGTCCGCAGTGAAGACGTCTCTGACGGCCAATGACCTGCCGGGCGATCTGTCCCGGTTGCGGTCGAAGATCGAGCAGGCCATTCCGGTGGGCCGCGGCATGCATGACGAGGCCGTGGACCCGGACCGGCTGTACGGCATCTCGGCCAAGGGATGGGACGACTTCTGGGGGCGGTTCGACGGGGTGGCCGATGCGGTCAAATTCCGTCAGGAACGTGCCACGAAGCAGATGGGAACGCTCGGATCGGGTAATCATTTCATCGAGTTCTGCCTCGATGAGTCGGGTTCGGTCTGGCTGATGCTGCACTCCGGATCGCGGAACATCGGCAAGGAGCTGGCCGACTTCCACATCGGGCAGGCGCAGAAGCTGCCGCACAACCAGGACCTGATCGACCGCGACCTTGCCGTGTTCATCGCCGACACCCCGCAGATGGCGGCGTACCGGAACGACCTGTTCTGGGCGCAGGAGTACGCGAAGCACAACCGCGCCATCATGATGGCGCTCTTCCAGAACGTGGTCCGCAAGGAGTTCAAGAAGGCCAAGGTCACCTTCGAGCCGGTCATCTCCTGCCACCACAACTATGTGGCGGAGGAGCGGTACGAGGGCATGGACCTGCTGGTCACGCGGAAGGGCGCGATCCGTGCGGGTTCCGGGGACTTCGGGATCATCCCGGGTTCGATGGGCACCGGCTCGTACATCGTGAAGGGTCTCGGAAACGAGAAGTCCTTCAACTCGGCCTCGCACGGCGCCGGCCGGAAGATGAGCCGGAACGCTGCGAAGCGGCGCTTCTCGACGCGGGACCTGGAGGATCAGACGCGGGGCGTGGAGTGCCGTAAGGACTCCGGCGTCGTGGATGAGATTCCGGCCGCGTACAAGCCGATCGAGCAGGTCATCGAGCAGCAGCGGGACCTGGTGGAGGTCGTCGCCAAGCTCAAGCAGGTTGTGTGCGTGAAGGGCTGAGGCCTTTTGCGCGCTGCTGAACGGAGGGCCTCCGGGCGGAAGGACCTCTGAACCGAAGAGCCCCGGACGCGGGTGGTGTGTCCGGGGCTCTTCCGGTCTCCGGGGTCCTTTCGGTCTCCGGGGCCCTTTCGGGTCTTCGCCGCGGTCAGGCGGTGCGGTGGACCTTGGCGTTGGATGCCTGGGCGCGGGGGCGGACCACCAGGAGGTCGATGTTGACGTGGCTGGGGCGGGTGACGGCCCAGGTGATGGTGTCGGCCACGTCGTCGGCGGTGAGGGGGGCCTCGACGCCCGCGTACACCTTTGCCGCCTTCTCGGTGTCGCCGCGGAAGCGGGTCGTGGCGAACTCCTCCGTCTTGACCATGCCGGGGGCGACCTCGATGACGCGGACCGGGGTGCCGACGATCTCCAGGCGGAGGGTCTCGGCCAGGATGTGCTCGCCGTGCTTGGCGGCCACATAGCCGCCGCCGCCCTCGTAGGTGGCGAGGCCCGCGGTGGAGGAGAGGATCACGACCGTGCCGTCGCCGCTTTCGGTGAGGGCGGGGAGCAGGGCCTGGGTGACGTTGAGCGTGCCGATGACGTTCGTCTCGTACATCTGGCGCCAGTCGGCGGGGTCGCCGGTGGCGACGGGGTCGGCGCCGAGTGCGCCGCCCGCGTTGTTGACGAGGACGGCGAGGCTACGGAACGCCGTGGCGAACTCGTCCACCGCATTGCGGTCGGTGACATCCAGGGCGTAGGCCGTTGCCTGGTGGCCCGCCTCGTTGATCTCGGCGGCGAGCGCCTCGATGCGGTCCTTGCGGCGGGCGGTCAGGACTACGCGGTAGCCGGCGGCGGCCAGCTGTCGGGCGGTCGCGGCGCCGATGCCGCTGCTCGCTCCGGTGATGACGGCGATCGGGATGGCGGCCATGACGGACTCCTCGGGCAGCTGATCGGTACGGGGCCAGGATAGGCAGGCGCGCGGTCAGTGGTCGCGGGGGGCATACATGATCACGGCCATGCCACCCAGGCAGATCAGCGCGCCGATCACGTCCCAGCGGTCGGGACGGTAGCCGTCGGCGACCATGCCCCAGGCGATTGAGCCCGCGACGAAGACACCGCCGTACGCGGCGAGGATGCGGCCGAACTCGCCGTCCGGCTGGAGCGTGGCGACGAAGCCGTAGGCACCCAGCGCGATGACGCCCGCGCCGATCCAGATCCAGCCCCGGTGCTCGCGCACGCCCTGCCAGACGAGCCAGGCGCCGCCGATCTCGAAGAGTGCGGCGATGACGAACAGAGCGACAGAGCGGGCGACGACCATGGAAGCAGCGTGTCATGGGGCGGGGAGCGGGCGTCGGGGATGTCTGGGGACGACGAGGGGAGGGCGCGCCGAACCGGTGGGTAGATATGGGCGATTCGGGGTGATCTGTATCTTCGGGGCATGGTAGTGACACGTGGAGCTGCGCCCGTGGTGTTCGCCGCGACGGCTGCGGCTGCGGCTGTGGTGCTGGGGATGGGCGGCGCGGCTGCGGCGGCGACCGCGGCTGTCGGTACCCCCGTGGTCCGGGGCGGTGCGCCGGAGGCGGTGGCCGGGGGCATTGCGTCCGAGGCGGATGTGTCGCACCACGGGCATGTCTCGCTGTGGGGTACGGGGCTCGGGGTCTGGGTGCAGAGCCAGAACCACGGCCCGTCGAACCTGGCCGGTGTGACTATGCGGGTGCGCACGTCGGTGCGGCTCTCCGGGCGGCAGGAGCTTCCGCAGGGCTGTCTGCAGGCCGACCGGCTGACCGTACTGTGCCGGACGGGTGCGCTGCGCGCGGACGCGGCGGAGGGGCAGCAGCTCGCCCTTGAGCTGCAGCTTGCGGGGCGGCCGGACGAGGTCGTCGTGCGGATCGACACGCTGTGGAACGGCGGAGCGACCGACCGGAACCCGAAGAACAACGACCACGAGGTGCTGGCTCCGGCCACCGGGGATGAGTACGTGTTCTGACCACGCCCCCTGCCCCCCGGCCGGTACGCCTTCTGACCCCCGGCCGGCGATGCGGGGCGGTAGGCGTGGGGCGCGTGTTCATCGGGTGAGTGCGGCCTGCAGGGCCGCCGGGTCGGCGTGGTCGCTCGCCCAGGCGATGTAGCTGTCGGGGCGGACGAGCAGGGTGGTGGTGCGGTCGCCCCTCCGGTGGGCGTGCACCAACGGGGTCGGTGATACCGGAGTGGCGGCGTCGTGTCCGATAGCGGCCGGCGTCTGCCCCGACCCGGCCGACGCCCCGCGCCGTGCGGCCCTCGTCACCTCGCAGATCCTGGGGATGGCGCTCGCGCGCTACGTCCTGCGGATCGCGCCCGCCGCCTCGATGCCGCGCGAGGAGGTGATCGCCCGGCTCGCACCCACCGTTCAGCGCTATCTGACCGCCGAGCGGCCGTAGCGAGGCCGCGAGGGTGATATCTGCTTCGTACACTCTCTGCATGCCGCAGAAGTCCCAGGTCCGCCGCAGTGCACTGATGGCCGAGCTGACCGTCGAGTCGCGCCGCTACATGGCCGCGTACGCCCTCTTCAACCAGGCCGTCGCGGACCATCTGCGGCTCCACCCGACCGATCTGCAGTGCCTCAATCTGCTCAGTCTGGAGACGGTGCCGGTCACCACGGGCCGCATCGCGGAGCTGACCGGGCTCACCACGGGGTCGGCGACCCGGCTGGTCGACCGGCTGGAGCGGGGCGGCTATGTGACGCGCGAGCGTGACACGGCCGACCGGCGGCGGGTGCTCGTCACGACTGTCCCGGAGCGGATGGCGGAGATCGGTGCGGTGTGGGAGTGGCTGAACGGGGCGTGGGCGGCGATGTTCGAGGCGTACGACGATGACGAAGTGGCTCTGCTCATTGCCCATATGCGGCGGACGGTTGAGCTGAGCGCACTGCAGGTCACGGCGTTGCGGGAGGGTGGCCCGTCAGTCTCCGGCCCCGGAGGCGCCGGAGGCCCCGGACGGGTTTGACGGCGCCCGGTCGTGGTCGTTCTCCTCGGTGTCGTCCGGGGGAGTGGGCGCGAAGTCGTGGAGCGCCTTCGTGACGATCGCGTCCAGGTGGGTGTGGTGGGCGCCCCGCCAGTAGACGCGGTCGCACTCCGTGCACTGCGCGAAGACGTCGTACGAGCGCCGGGTGCCGTGCTCCAGGTGGTCGCTGACGGAGTCCTTGTCGGCCGCCTTCAGCGGGCCGTTGCAGGCGGTGCATCTGGTCCAGGGGGCCAGGTGCGGGGTGAACCGCTCCAGCACGTCACGCAGTTGGTCCTCCGGCCGGTCGCTGTAGACGTACGCCCCGGCCCAGATCTCCCGCCGGTGCAGCAGCCCGCGGTCCCGGGAGAGCAGTACGCGGTGCTCGACCGCCGACCGGGTGGCCAGCGCGGCATCGCCGATGTCCTCGCTCTCGTACGCCGCATCGACACCCAGCAGCCGAAGCCGCCGGGCGAGCGTGCCGAGGTGGACGTCGAGCAGGAACCGCAGGGGTGCGCCCGGGACGCGCTGGGGGCGTTCCACGGCGCGTACCCGGACCAGCTCGCCCGCCCCCGGGATGTGCGAGACGGGTACGGGGCGGCCGTCGACCAGGAGCTGCCCGGCCTCGGTGAGCGGGATGCCGAGCGACTCCACGACATGGCCGAGGGTGGAGGAGCCGTCGGTGGTCACGGCCGAGCGTCCCCGGCGGCGTTCATGAGCGACGAAGAGCCGCAGTTCGGGGTCGACTTCGAGGTGGATCTCCGGTCCGTTCACCTCGTCAGGATGTCATCGCGCGGGGTACGTCAGCCAGGGGTTTCGGCGCCGGGGCGCCGGGTGCCGGGACGCCAAGGTGCCGGGGTGCCGGCTCAGGGGCGGAAGGCGGCCGCGTGTTCCTCGGCCCAGGCGGCGAAGGTGCGGGCGGGGTGGCCGGTCAGCTTCTCCGTATCGCCGGTCACCTCGGCCGGTGAGCCGTCCGTGGCGGCCGAGTAGGCGAGCAGCGCGTCGGCGATCGGCTCGGGAACGAAGGGGGCCATGGACTCCTTCCATGCCTCCTCGGTCACGGTGTTGACGGTGATGGGGCGCCCGGACGCCGCCGCCAGCAGGCCGACCTGTTCGGCGGCGGTGAGCGATTCGGGGCCGGTCAGGTGGTACGCCGCGCCCTGCAGCCGAGGGTCGGTGAGAACGGCGAGGGCGGCCTCGGCGACGTCCGTCGCATGGATCGGGCTGGTGTGGCTGCGGGGGTAGGGAAGGCCGACGGAGCCGTGGGCCCGTACCGAATCCGCCCACTGGTACGCATTGCTCGCGAAGGCGCCGGGGCGGAGCAGCGTCGTGGTGAGGGGCGAGGCCGTAAGGGCCTGCTCCACCGCGTGGTGGGAGGCGGCGATCGGGTTGTCGTGGGCGTCCGGGCCGAGGACCGAACTGGAGGACAGCAGCACGATGTGGCCGACCCCGGCGGTCTCGGCCGCGGAGAGGAAGGCGTCGATGCCGGACGCCTCGGCGTAGAGGAAGACGGAGTCGACCCCGTCGAGAGCGGTCGCGAAGGTGGTGGGATCGCCGAGATCGCAGGCCACGATCGGTACGCCGGCGGGCAGGGCGGTGAGTGTCTCGGGGTTGCGCGAGGCGGCACGTACGGCGTGGCCGTCCCGGTGCAGAAGCGAGACGAGCGTGGAGCCGATACGGCCGCGGCATCCGGTGACGAGAGTGAGCATGGGGTGGGGGTCTCCTCTGGCGTTGATCTGCTCTGAATTTTTATCTGTGATGCACATAAGCTGCGCGACGCAGATAAATATCCTGGAGGAGGGCCCGCCCGTCAAACGTTTTCGGGCGGGCCCGTGGTCCGGGGCTCGTCGTCCGGGGTGCGCGGGCCCGTGGCTACGGCACGACGCGGTAGTGCGTGGTGATGCGCCCGCCCGCGCCCTGGTCGCCCTCGTCCAGGACGTGGAAGGCGACCCCGGGCGGCGCCACCAGGTCGGTCAGCCTCTCGCCGCTCTCCCAGGGCAGGCGCAGCGTCGACACGACTCCGGGCGCCACGAGCAGGGGGCGTCCGGCGAAGGTCGCCGCCATCGCGGTGTGCGCGTGTCCGGTCAGGATCGCCGGGACGTTGTCGATGGGGCGCTCGGCGAGGAGTTCGGCGAACCGGGCCGCGTTGGTCAGGTTCGTCGAGTCCAGATACGGGTGGTGAACGGCGGCCGGGGGGTGGTGGAACGCGGGGATCGCCGGGGTGTCGCCCAGGTCGTCGAGTGTGCGGGCCAGCCAGTCCAGGGTCTCGTCGTCGAATCGGCCCGCATCCTCGCCGGGGATGGTCGAGTCGCAGAGCAGCAGGGCGTAACCGGCCACGTGGTGCAGCCGGTTGACGGGGGCGGCCGGGCGCGCCCCGTCGTCCGGTTCGCCTGCCAGCAGGACCTTGCGGTAGGCGCTCCGGTCGTCGTGGTTGCCCGGACACGGGAGAGCGGGCGCGGTGAGTCCGGCCAGCAGCCGGGCCGCCTCCGCGTACTCCTCGGGAGCGCCGTGGTCCGCGATGTCGCCGGTGACCAGGACCGCATCCGGCTGCCGGGTCAGGGAGTTGAGGTACGTCACCACTCGGGTGGCCCGGTCCGTGGCCCGGTCGGTGCCGTCGAGATGCAGATCGCTGATGTGTGCCAGCAGCATCGGGTCGTCCTCCGTAGGTCGGCGAAATCAATCTAATGGTTTATACGTTACTGACCATTAGATCGATGGGTGGGGTGCCCGCGCAAGACCCGGGCGGAACCGGGCGGAACCGGATGGGCCCGGGCGGTCCCGGCACCTACAGTTCCCGCATGAAGATCCTCGACCTCGAACCCGGCGATGCCCGACTGGCCGCCGACCTGCTTCCCGTCCTGCGCGAACTCCGCCCGCACCTCACCGAGGACCTCTTCCGGGAGGTGTACGAGAAGGGGCACGCACAGGGGCTTCGGTTCAGCGCCGCCTACGACGACGAGGGTGCCTGCGTGGGTGCGGCCGGCTGGCGCATCGTCGACAACACCAGCCGGATCCGGATGCTGTACGTCGACGACCTGGTCACCGCCGAAGGTGCCCGTTCCACCGGTGTCGGCCGTCGGCTCCTCAGGCATCTCGAAGGGCGGGCCAGGGAGGCCGGCTGTCTGCACCTCAACCTGGACTCGGGCACGCAGCGCACCGACGCCCACCGCTTCTATCTGCGGGAACGGCTGAGCATCGGCGCGTTCAACTTCGACAAGGCCCTTGATCTGGACTGAGCTCAAGGGCCTGGGTGTGGCCCCGGGTCCGGGCCGGAGCGCGGGCCGAGTTTCAGCGTCCCGCGTCAGGGGCGTCAGGGGCGTTTGGGGCGTCAGAGGCGTCCGGGGCGAGGTCCAGCTGCCAGTTGTTCGTCAGCAGCGCATGGCCGGGCGGGTACTCGAAGTCGCACTCGCCGACCAGGGTGAAGCCCGCCTTGCGGCACACCGCGTTCGACGCGCCGTTGTCGACGGACGGATAGGCGTGCAGAAAGCGGTGCTTGTGCTCGGTGCGGGCCTGTTCGGCGACGGCCGTCGTGGCGGCCGTCGCGATGCCCAGGCCCTGGTATCCGGGGAGGACGGACCACCCCGTCTCGTACACCTCCCGGCCCTGCCAGGTCCGCTCCCAGAAGCCGATCGTGCCCACGGCCTCGTCCCCGTCGGCCAGGGTGATGCGGAACATCCTGCCTGCGCCCGTCCGGTCCGCGCTCATCGCCACGTAGCGCTCGTGACGCGTGATGAGCTGCTCCTCCGTCTCGGGTCCGCCCAGATGGTCCATCAGCTCCGGTGCGTTGGCGCGGCGGAGCAGCTCCAGGTCGGCGTCCGACCAGGGCTCGATCCGTACGGATGATGAAGCGGCGCGTTCCATGCCAAAACTGTAGGACGCGGCACTGACAGTCGGACGGGGCTAGCCCCTTCGAGCAGGTGCCGGCGCTGACCGGCCGGGATCCGGGCCGGCGGCCTCCCGGCGCGTGACGCCGGGGGCCGGAGGGTGCGTGTCCGGTACACCCGGACCGTCGTAGAGGCCACCGAGCCTCGTGTACGCGCCGTCGACGATGTCCTCGGCGTCCACCAGCATCGCGCGCTCGGCCAGCCGCGCCGCCTGATGGGTGTACGGGGACGGCGGCGCGGGGTGCCGACGCCGCCACCAGCTCTCGCACGCCGCGTAGATGCCGCCGGCGAAGACCAGCACGGGGATGGACAGGGCCAGCAGAGTGTCGCCCATGGCAGGCCTCCTCACGACGCAGAACAACGTAGATGACTCCTGCATCGGCAGGATCGGCAGGTCAACTGAAGATCATTCTTCGGCCAATGAATGGCCGAATGCGGGTGATTGAGGGACGGCGCGGGGTCGGGGGCCCGGGGCAGGCGCCCCCGGCCGGCCCGGACTACCGGCTCCACACATGCACGGCGTCGCCCGACTCCGACACTGTGTACCAGGTGCCGTCACCGAGGGCCGTGACTCCGCCGGATATCGGGAAGGGGTACACGATCTGCGCGGTCACCCGCATCTGCGCCGCGTCCGTGCTCACCAGCCAGTGGCGCTGCTCGCCGTACTCCTCGTCCCTCTCCGACGTACCGGCGATGACGGTCTCCTCGTCGAGGAAGCCGCACTCGTAGTCCCAGAGCGACTCGTCGGCGTCCTCGTCGTCGGGACCGGCCTCGGGGTGGCGGGCAATGGTGTTCTCGGTGTCGAGTTCGCACAGCACGGAACCGTCGTCGATCCGGTGCACGCCGAGCGTCTCCTCGTAATGAGTCACCGTCAGGAAGCGCTCGCCCGAAGGGCTCACCGCCATCAGGACCCGCTCGTCGTCGCAGAACCGCTCGACGGAGAGCTTCTCGCCGTCCCACCGGCCCCACAGCATCGGCACCCCGTCCTGGCCCTCGCCGACACTCAGTCCCATCCGGGAGGGGTCCGGGTGCGGGACGTGATCCGAGCCCGCGGCCACGGTCTCCGCGTCCGCCCGGCCGAGCACCCGCCCGTCGGCGGCGTCGATGACCAGCCACTCGTCCAGCGCCTCCGGGTCGGGTCCGGCCGCCGCGACGGGGCCGCGGATGTGGGCCCACACGAGTGTCCCGTCCGCCGAGAACACGGCCGAGCCGCTGTCCGCGTACAGATGCGAACGGCCGGTCGCGTACTCCTCGTGCGTGGTGTGGAGGGTGCGGCAGCTGCCGTCCCAGCAGCCGTGCCGGACCTCCCAGCGCACTGCGCCCGTCGGGTCCACCGCGCGCAGCGCGTGCACCCCGGCGAAGACCGCGAGATCACCGCTCGGCGCCACCGTGCAGGTGCCGAAGCGGCGGGGCCAGGGGGCGGGGAAACGGATCGCCGGGGCGTCCTCGGTGTCCGGGTCGACGGCGACCAACTCGGTGTCGCTGCGCTGGAGAAGCAGGCGCCGGCCGGGGGCGGGCTGTCCGTCGCCGGACGCGGGCCGTATGTCCTCCTGCTGTGCGGGCCACCGCAGGAGGTGCGGGGCGTCCGCCGCGTCCTGCTTGCAGTCCAGCGGTGCGGCGAGCGTGGCGACAAGACGTGCGGCGGCAGCGTTGGCCATGGGTGGCCCTCCCCCTCGTACATGAGTGCATCGGTACGAGGAGAACCGTACGACCGGGGACCGACAGTCGCTCGCGCTGTACGTCTCAGGCTCGGGACGGAAGGTACGTATCAGGGACGACGGCGACCGGGCAGGGCGCGTAGTGCAGCATCGCGTGATTCACCGGACCCAGATGGAATCCGTGCCATCCGTCGGTCCGCCGGGCGCCGACGACCAGCAGTTCCGCACCTGCGGCGGCTTCGATCAGTTCCTGGTGCGCCGGTCCCTGCATCACCGACCTGTGGATGGTGGCGTCGGAGGAACCGGTCCGGTCCAGCACCGCCAGTACCTCGTCGAGGTGTTCCTCGGCCTGTTGGTGGTGTGCGGAAGCCGGGGAACCCGAGAGGAGCGGATGGCTCAGGGCCTCGTGGGCGGGTCTGCGCCAGGCTCGTACGGCGATCAGCTCGCCGTGGCGCGATGCCGCCTGGCCGAGTGCGAAAGCGGCGGCTGCCGAGGGGCCTGCGGCGTCGCCGATCCCGACGACGATGCGTCCGGATTCCGGCGGGGTGCTCGGCGCCGTTGCCTGGACCACCACGACAGGGCAGTGGGAGCGGCCGGCGAGCGCGAGGCTGATGGACCCCAGGAGCATCCCGGCGATCCGGCCCCGGCCGCGGGAGCCGAGGACGACAAGGGCTGCCTCGTGGCTCTCCCTGACGAGTGCGGCCACCGGGTCCTCGGGCTGCACGGAGGCCACCACGCGCACCTCGGGGCCGAGCCGTTGCGCGCGTTCCTGAGCCACGGCGACGAGATGCTCGGCGAGGATCTCGTCGGTGGGACGCTCGGTGTCGGAGGCGGGGTGCGTGCCTTCGTAGCGCTCCCACAGCGACGCGTGGACGACGCGCAGGGGGAGCCGTGCGCGTGCCGCTTCCGCCGCTGCCCAGTCCAGGGCACGGAGACTGCCCTCTGATCCGTCCACTCCGACGACTACGGGGAGCTGCATCGCTCCCACCGCCTTCCTGGGTGTTTCTACGGTTCGATCGTCAGCACCTGGTCCAAGGGGCGACGTGGCGTGCGTGGTCCCGTGGGCCCGTATCCCAGGCGGACGATCATCTGTGCGTGCCCCGCGCCGAAGACCGGGTCGCGCAGGAGCCATCGCAGGTCCGGCCATTCGATGGGCTGCGTCGCGAACGAGGTGGACACATTGTGGAGCGTGGCGGTGAGCAGTACGCGCTCCAGCGCCTGACCTGCGCTCAGCCAGTCCATCGGGTGGTCGCCCGGGGTGCTCAGCAGGGCCAGTTGCGGCTGCTTCTCGAACGGGACACGTGCCCGGCCCGGGATCACACCGGTTCCCGCGAAGTCGCGGGTGGTCGCTCGTTCGGAGGCGTCGCGGGGGCCGAAGGCGTAGTCCGGGATTCCGTCGACGGGTGCCTCGGTCTTCGTGTCCCGGGTCCAGTATTCCTGCTCCGCCACCCGTGCCGGGTCCCCGCGGTCGTATCCCTCGGCGTCCCGGATCAGTTCGAGCACGGTCTGCAGATGCGGCGGGACCAGGAACGAGAAGTCCGCGCCCTCGATACGGGCCGCGTCGGCGAACTGTGCGCAGATGTCCTCGGGGATCGCCTGCTCGTCGAACGGATAGCGACTGGTGTGCCGGTCGCGGATCGCAGGGTGGAGAGCGGCGAGCGCTTCATTCTCGGGCTTCCGCGGGGCGTCGGCGGGGCGGATACCGAGGCGGACGGTGGCCAGTACGGCCGGGGCCGACGGTTCGGGCAGCAGTGCGGTGGCCGCGTCCAGGCCGTGGTGGGCGGCGGACACCCGCAGGTTCAGCAGTGCCGCGCCGCAGCCCACGTGCAGTGCACGGGTGGCGGGGTCGGCCTCCGGCATCGCGCGGTCGAGGTCCGCCACGAGAGTGAGGGTCCGGCCGGCGCGTGTGTAGCGGAACTGCCAGGGCTGGGCGTTGTGCATGGACGGGGCGGTGGTGGCATCGGCGACGAGGCCGGTCAGCGTTGCGTCGTCGAGTGTCTGGCTGGGCATCGGAACTCCCGGAGATCGGGAACGGTCGATGGTCTCTTCAGCATGGAACAGATGTGGGCCGGGTGGTACGGGTCTCTCGTCCCTCCCCTCCCATGCTCCGGACGGGTCCGACGCCCCGGACCGTTCTTCAGGCCTCAGGAGCCTCGGCCCGGGGACCGTACAGCTGCGGCAGCCCCGTCCGCGTTCCGTGCAGCCGCTCCGCCGCGGGTCACCGGAGGGCTGCGGCGGCCGCGCGTGCCCGAACCCGGCCACGACTGCCTGTTGTGAACGATATGCGCGGTTCCGGGGGGACGCTCGGCCGCGATGCCGTACGGAGTCCACGACGCGCCCGTACACCGCAACCGTGGTGCCATGAAGAAGAGCCCCTGACGAAGGGACCGCCGCGGTCATGGCAGCCGCAGTGTCCCCGGCACCGTGCCTCCGCTCCGTGCGGGCCGTGGTCTTCGATACCGACGGAGTGATCACCGGCTCCGCCCGGAGCCACGCCGCAGCCTGGAAGAAGGCGTTCGACGCCTTCCTGCCGGCCGGTGAAGGGCAGCGGCCGTTCGACGCCGTCGACGACTACCTGCGCCACGTCGACGGCAGGTCGCGGAGGGACGATGGCGGCGTTCCTGGCATCGAGGGGGCTGGGCGCCGGTGGCCGGCGGGGTGAACGGCCGGCCCTGAACACACTCCTCGGCGCCACCGTCCCGTGGTCAGTGGGGGAGTGTCATCTCGAAGGATGTGTGCCCGGGACGGCTGTCGACCTCGATGGTGCCGCCGTGCGCGGTGACCACGGCGTGGACGATCGACAGGCCGAGGCCGGTACTGCCGGTTTTCCGGGAGCGGCTGTGATCCGCGCGGACGAAGCGGCCGAAGATCTCGGGCCGGAGTTCCTCGGGAATGCCCGGCCCGTTGTCGGTCACGGTCAGACGGGCGACGGTGTCCTCGGCGCGGAGCCCTACGGTCACCTCGGTGCCGTCGGGAGTGTGGGTGCGGGCATTGGTGAGCAGGTTGCCGATCGCCTGGTGGAGGCGGTGTGCGTCACCGGTGACGGTCACGGGCTCTTCGGGGAGGTCGAGCAGCCAGCGGTGGGCGGGGCCCGCGGCCCGGGCGTCCTCCGTCGCGTCGAGGACGAGCAGGGTCAGGTCGACGGGTTCGTGGTCCAGGGGCCGCCCGGCGTCGAGCCGGGCGAGGAGCAGCAGGTCGTCCACGAGGCCGCTCATCCGCCGGGATTCCGCCTCGATCCGCTCCAGGGCGCGCACGACCTCGGCGGGTACGGGGCCGTGGTGGCGCAGGGCGAGTTCGGCGTGGCCGCGGATATTGGCGACGGGGGTGCGCAGTTCGTGGCTGGCATCCGCGGCGAAGTGCCGCAGTCGTTCCTCGCTCGTCTGGCGTCGGGTGAGCGCGTCTCCGACATGTCCGAGCATGCGGTTGAGAGCGGTGGCGACCTGCCCGACCTCGGTGCGCGGATCGGTGACGGGCAGCGGCCTGGGCATGGCGACCTCGCCACTGGCGAGCGGCAGCCGGGCCACGTTCGCGGCCTGCGCGGTGACCCGGTGCAGGGGCCGCAGCGAGATCCGTACCCACAGGGCTCCTGTGACGCCGGTGGCCAGCAGAGCGGTGCCGAACACCATCGCCTCGACGACTTCGAGCCGGTGCACGGTCTCTTCCACGGGGTGCAGCGGCAGTCCGGTGATCAGGACGTCGCGATCGTCACCGGTCACTGCGGTGACCCGGTAGGCCCCGAGTGCGGAGAGGCGGATGCTGTGGCCGTCCGCGTCGACCGGGACGGCGGCCAGGGTGCGCCTGTCCCCGGCCGTCAGCGGCACAGGGCGGTCGGCTGCCTCGTCGACCACGGCCGCCTGGGTGACCGTCCCGTTCAGCAGCCGGGCGCCGAACGTGTGCTCCGACTGTCCGCGGGTGTCGGGGCGGTTGTCGGCGTCCGGCCTGGCCTCGTGCTCCAGACTGGCCGCGAACCGGCCGCCGGACGCGGTGAGCTGCTGGTCCAGGCGGCGTACCAGGAAGCCTTCGAGCGCCAGGGCGGTCGTGATGCCGACGGCGAGACAGGCGACGGCGAGCAGCAGGACCAGCCCGGCGGTGAGCTGTCCCCGCAAGGTGTGCGGCACGGGCCGCCTCACGAGAGGCCCGGCTTCAGGACGTATCCCACACCCCGCACCGTATGGATCATGGGGGCGCGGCCGGCGTCGATCTTCTTGCGCAGATAGCTGATGTAGAGCTCGACGACGTGGGCACGGCCGCCGAAGTCGTAGGCCCAGACCCGGTCGAGGATCTGCTCCTTGGACAGCACCCGGCGCGGGTTGCGCATCAGAAACCGCAGGAGCTCGAATTCGGTACGGGACAGCTCGACGATGTCGCCCCCGCGTCTGACCTCCCTGGCCTCCTCATCCATGGTGAGCTCGCCCACGGTCAGCCCGTTCCCGCCCGGTCCGCTCGCCGTTCCGGCCCGGCGCAGCAGCCCGCGCAGCCGGGCCAGCACTTCTTCCAGGCTGAACGGCTTGGTCACGTAGTCGTCGCCGCCTGCCGTGATGCCGGCGATACGGTCCTCCACCGCGTCGCGGGCGGTCAGGAACAGCACGCAGACGTCCCGGGCCTCACGGCGCAACTCCCGCAGCACCCGCAGGCCGTCCATGTCGGGCAGCATCCGGTCCAGTACGACGGCGTCCGGCCGGAAGACACGGGCCTCGGCGACGGCGGAGGCACCGTCCGCGGCCGTACGGACCTGCCAGCCCTCGCCGGTCAGCGCTCCGGCCAGCACCTCGGTCAGGTCCGGTTCGTCATCGACGACGAGGACCCGCACCGGTTCCCCGTCGGGCCGGCGCAGGGACGGCTGCGTGCGGTGGTTGCTCATGGTCTGTCCAGCATCCCCCGGCCCGGGGCGCGGCTGCCCGCCCGAATCCTCTGAGTTCCCTCTGAATTCCTGCTGGTAACCGGCCGGACAGGGCGGGCGGGCGTTCGGTTCAGAAGGTACGCAGAGGATGCGCTGCAAATCTGGCGAAGTCCACCGCACAAGCGGATCTTCCCGAGGAGCGTCATGGCCGGCACACCCCTGACCACCAGGTACGCGAGCCGCGGCCTGAGCCACCGGCGGCCACCGCGAAACATCATCCCGATTCTCGTCCCCGGACTGATCTGGACGGGTGCCGCGGCCGTCCTGGCCCTGTGGTGGAGCGACACCACCGCCGTCGTCGGCCCGGCCGGATGGCTGACCGGCGCGGGGCGCATCACCGGCCTCCTGGCCGGGTACGCGTGCGCCGTCCTGCTGGCCCTCATGGCGCGTGTCCCGCTGCTGGACCACAGCATCGGAACCGACCGGCTGGCCCGCTGGCACGCGATGGGCGGGCGCTGCACCATCTCGTTGGTCCTCGCCCACACCCTGCTCATCATCTGGGGATACGCCGTCGCCTCCCGGACGAACGTGGTGGACCAGACTACGCTCCTGGTCCTGCACTATCCGGACCTCCTCAAGGGAACAGCGGGCTTTCTGCTCCTTGTCATCACGGGAATCGTCTCGGCGCGGTCCGCCCGCCGCAAAATGAGTTACGAGACCTGGCACTACCTGCATTTCGCCACTTATCTGGCCGTCTTCCTCGCCTTCGGCCACCAGCTGTCCAACGGAGCGGACTTCGTCGCCAACCGCCCCGCGCAGCTCGCCTGGTACGCCCTCTACCTGGGTGTCGCCGCCCTCATCGCGTGGTACCGGTTCGCCGTCCCCGTACGCCGTGGACTGCGTCACCGGCTGACGGTGTCCGCCGTCCGCGCCGAGGCCCCCGGTGTCGTCTCGGTCCATCTCACAGGCCACTACCTGGACGAACTAGGAGCTCGGCCGGGCCAGTTCTTCCGCTGGCGCTTCCTCACTCGCGGACTGTGGTGGACCGCCAACCCCTACTCGCTGTCCGCAGCGCCGCACCCCCGCCATCTGCGGATCACCGTGAAGGCCGACGGATCCCACAGCAAGGCCCTCGCCCACCTCGCCCCCGGCACCCGGGTCTGGGCCGAGGGTCCGTACGGCGGCTTCACCGCGGAACGCCGCACCGCCCCCAAGGTTCTGCTGCTCGCCGGTGGCGTCGGCATCACTCCACTGCGGGCGCTGTTCGAGACGTTGCCCGGACAGGTGACGCTCATCTACCGGGCCCGGCGGACCGAGGACCTCGCCCTGCGCGCGGAGCTCGACGCGATCGCCGCCGCCCGCCCCACGACGCGCGTCCACTACGTCGTCGACGACCACCCCGCGCCGTCCGCTCCTCACCCGGGCCCATCCCCCGCTCCGGATGCCGCCCCGCCGGTCCCCCTGCTGACCCCGCACGCTCTGAGCGGGCTCGTCCCGGACCTGGCCGAGCACGACGTCTACCTCTGCGGTCCGCCCGGCATGACCGATTCAGCGATACGCGCGCTGCGCGGCGCCGGGGTACCGCGAAGCCGGATCCACCACGAGTCATTCGCGTTCTGATGAGCACCCGGAGGAGAACCACCGTGCGTCGAGCCGTCCTCATCACCGTCGGTACCAGCGGGCTGATCGTGGTGCTGCTGTCGTTCAAACCCCACCAGATGCCCGGCACGGCCGAAGGTTCACCCCGGCCCGCCGGCACGACGTCCCCGCACACCTCGGCGAGCGCGCCACCGGGCACCCACACCGCATCCGGCACCTTCACCGGCGATCCCGTCGACACCCAGTACGGGACGGTGCAGGTGGCCGCCACCCTCGTACGGGGAGAGCTCACCGCCGTACGCGTACTCCAGGCACCGAACGAGAACGGCCGGGACCAGCAGCTCGCCGCCTACGCCCTGCCCCGCCTGACCCAGGAGGCTCTCGGAGCCCAGAGCGCGCACATCGACTCCGTGTCCGGGGCCAGCTACACCAGCCAGGGATACATGCAGTCGCTCCAGAGCGCACTGGACAAGTCCGGTGCGTGACACCGAACGCGGCCTGCGCCATGCCGAGCATGTGATGGGCACCGTCTTCTCCTTCGACATCCGCCAACGCCCCACCGCGGCGATCCGCCGCGCCCTCGACGAGGCCGTGCGCGGGCTGCACCACGTCGACGAGGTGTTCTCGACCTACCGTCCCGACAGCGTCATCAGCAGGCTCGGCCGGGGCGAGTCCGGACTCGACGCCTGCCCGGCCGAGGTCCAGGACGTCCTCGCGCTCTGCGCGGAAGCGACCCGGACCAGCGATGGCTGGTTCAGCACCAGCCCGGGCGGCACCCTCGACCCCTCGGGCCTGGTCAAGGGCTGGGCGGCCGAAGCCGCTTCACACGTCCTGTACGAGGCGGGCGCACGGAACACGTGCGTCAACGCCGGAGGCGATCTCCAAATGCGCGGCGAAGCATCCCCGGGCACCCCCTGGCGCATCGGCATCGCCCACCCGCTGCGCCCCGGAGAACTGGCCGCCGTGGTGACCGGACATGATCTGGCCGTCGCCACCTCGGGAACCGCCGAACGCGGAGCCCACATCCTCGACCCGCACACCGGAGAGCCGGCCCGTGCCCTGGCCTCTCTCACCCTGACGGGCCCCCGGCTGACCATGACGGACGCCTACGCCACCGCCGCGTTCGCCATGGGCGCGGTGGCACCCGCCTGGCTCGAATCGCTGGACGGGTACGAGGCGCTGGCCATCACACCCGACGGGCAGGAGTGGCACACCCCCGGCTTCGGCCGCCGACGGGCTTGACGCGCGCCCTCGCGGTGCCCGGCGACTAACGAGTCGCCCCGAGTCGCGTGACCAGGTGGTGCCAGCCTTCCTCCAGGCGCTCCAGCGGGATGCCGCGCTCCTCGGTGAGGTGGTGGACGAGGGCGGTGTCGATGGATCCGAGCAGGGTGTGTGCGAGCAGTTCCGGGTCGCCGGCCACGTTCGCCCGACGCAGCAGCATCGTGATGTGGCTGAGCCGCAGATGGCGGGCCGGGACGGTGTAGTTGCGCAGCGGGTCGGTCCGGCTGGCCAGGATCAGGGGGTGGTGATCGCGTTCGTGGCGCAGGACGGCGGGCCCGAAGGCGTGCAGCCGCTCCGCCGCGGGGGCGCCGGGGCCCAGGGGCGGCGGGCCCGAGAGGAAGGCGGCCTGGAGCTGCTCCTCCCGGTGGTCCAGGAGCGCGAGCAGGAGTCCGGCTCGGTCGCCGAAGCGCCGGAAGACGGTGCCTTTGCCCACCCCTGCGGCGGCGGCCACCGATTCCATGGTCAGGTTCGCCGCTCCGCACCCGGTCAGGAGCCGGGAAGCGGCGTCCAGCAGGCGCGTGCGATTGCGCGCCGCGTCCGCCCGTAGCTGCGGCGGTCCACCGGTCGGGGCGAGCGGGAGACTTCTGCGCGCCTCGCCGGGGTCGGGCGGCCTGGGCGGCGGGGAAACGGGACCGGTCATGGACTCAGAGTAGCGCCCGGAAGGAATAAGTGGACCCTAGTCCGCTTAAGTGGTACAACTTTCAATGGACCGCGGACCACGGTCCGCTTGTTCCGTAGATTCCGCCCTCCGGGAGTTCTCCATGTCTGTACGCATCCTCGCGCTCGTCGGCAGCCTCCGCGCCGGCTCGCACAACCGTCAGCTCGCCGAAGCCGCCGCCAAGCACGCCCCCGCGGGCGTCGACATCGAGCTGTACGAGGGCCTGGCCGACGTGCCCTTCTACAACGAGGACGTCGACGTCGAGGGAAGCGTCCCGGCCGCTGCCGCCCGGCTGCGCGAGGCGGCCGGTCGGGCCGACGCGTTCCTGCTGTTCTCGCCCGAGTACAACGGCACCATGCCGGCCGTCCTGAAGAACGTCATCGACTGGCTGTCCCGCCCGTACGGTGCCGGCGCCATCTCCGGCAAGCCGGTCGCCGTGGTCGGTACCGCCTTCGGCCAGTACGGCGGCGTATGGGCGCAGGACGACGTCCGCAAGTCCGCCGGCATCGCGGGCGGTGTGGTCCTGGAGGACGTCAAGCTGTCCATCCCCGGCTCCGTGACGCGCTTCGCCGACACCCACCCCGCCGACGACGCCGAGGTCGTCACCGCGCTCACCGAGGTCATCCGCCAGGTGACCTCGCAGGCCACTTCCGCGGCTGCCTGACCCCTCACGGGCACCTCGTCGAGGCGCCGACGAAGACCGGCCGCGCCGATCGGGGCGTCACCGGCACCGCCGTGCGGACCGACGCCGAGGCGGAAGCCCCCGGACTTGCCCGACTCACAAAGGGTCGCCGCAACACTCACGTGTTGCGGCGACCCTTTGGTGTGTGATGACCGTCACGCTGATCTTTTTGGGTGCGGTGTCGTCCGGATGCGGGGCGCCGGGCGTATGCCCGGTGAGACCGCGGAGATCCAGGAGCTGATTGTTGACCGTCGAGGAGTTCGAAGAGTTCTATGCGCAGACGGCCGCCCGGCTGACGGGGCAGTTGCTTGTGATGCTCGGCGACCAGCACGAGGCGCAGGACGTGGTGCAGGAGGCTTTCGTCAAGGGCTGGAGCCGACGGCGTCAGCTCGACCGTGACGGGCAGCCCGAGGCGTGGATCCGTACGGTCGCCTGGCGACTTGCGGTGAGCCGGTGGCGCGGGCGGCGCCGCACAGCGGATGCCTGGCAGCGCAGCGGTGCCCCGCCCCATATGGAGGCGCCCGGCCCGGAGTCGGTGGCCTTGGTACAAGCGCTGCGGGATCTGCCGTCCAAACAGCGCCGCACGCTGGCCTTGCACTACGTATGCGATCTGACCGTCGAACAGATCGCCGCGGAGACCGGTCTGGCGGCCAGCACCGTCAAGACGCATCTGTCCCGGGGCCGGGCCACGCTCTCGCACCGTCTGCAGGATCCGCGTTCCGAGGAGGGGCCCTGTGTCTGAACCCCAAGACCCGCTGCGGTCCCTGTTCAAGGAGGCCGCCGCCACCGGCCAGTCCCGCGCCCGTTCCGCTCCGCTCTCCTTCATCACCGAGCGCGCGGAGCGCATGCGCAGGCGCCGGATCCTTGCGCTGGCTGTCGGAGCCTGCCTGGTCTTCTCCGGCGCCGGCGCGGCCGTGGCCGAACTCCTGCCCGACAGCACGGGCACCACCGTCCCGGCCACCACTCCCTCCACCCCCCGGCCCTCTCCTGTGTCCTCCCTGCCCTCTTCACCCCGCACCAGCCCGCCGCCGACGGGCATGCCCTCCCCCGGCCAGAGCGCATCGGGGGCATCGACCGCTCCCTCGCAGAGCAACCCGCCCCGCTGACCTCCCGCCTCCCGTGCCCCAGGTGACGCCTACCCGGGGCCGTTCGGCACGCGCGAATCCGACCCAGGAGATCCTGTTGTGAGCCTTTCGTCCCCCCATCGGCAGCGTGTGCGTCCGCCCGCCCGGACCAGGACCACTCCCGGACCGCCCCGCGATACCCCGTCACCGAGCACGACATCCTTCGACCGGCTGTTCCTCCAGCGGCTGCCTCTCCGGCGGCTGTTCCTGCGGCTCAAGCCCGCCGACCGCGAGGTGCTGTGGCTGTACCTGCTGACCCGGGCAGGCATCTGGATCACCGCCTACTGCACCCGCTGGCTGTTCCCCGACGACCGCCAGACCCGCCATGCCGCCTCGTTTCTCTCACCGTGGCAGCGGTGGGACTGGTGGCACTATCTGCACATAGCCCAGGACGGCTACTTCCCGGGCCGGTCCGGCCCCTGGATATCCGGCTGGGACAACAGGGAAGCCTTCTTCCCCGGCTTCCCCTTCGTGCTGCGGGCCGTCCACACCGTCATCCCGAGCTGGCCCGCGGCCGGTGCGCTGATCTCCCTCGTTGCCGCAGGCGTCGCCGTACTGGCCCTGGCCCGGATCGCCCGGCTGCACCTGCCGCAGGACAACGCGGGGCAGCGCACGGTCCTGTTCTTCCTGCTCTCCCCGTGCGCCGTCTTCCTGGCCGCCGGCTACACCGAAGCGCTCTTCCTCGCCCTGGCCCTGCCGGCCTGGCTGGCCGCCCAGCGCCTCAACTGGCCGCTCGCGGCCGCCCTGACGTGCCTGGCCACCACCGTCCGTGTCAGCGGTCTCTTCCTCGCCGCGGCCCTCGCGGTCCACTTCCTGGTCACCGCCCGCACCCCCGCCCACTGGCGCGCTCTTCCCTGGCTGGCCCTGCCCGCCGTCCCGCCATTTCTTTACAGCTGGTACCTGCACGCGCACACCGGCGACTGGATGGCCTGGAAACACGCCGAGGAACGCGGCTGGTACCGCGACTTCCACGCCCCCTGGGAAGCCTGGCAGAACACCTGGCACGCCGCCTTCGGGCATTCCCAGAGCACCGGGTACGCCCTGATGAGCCAGGCCGAACTCCTCACGATGCTGGTCGGCATCGGCCTGTGCGGCCTGCTGATCCGACAGCGGCGCTGGCCGGAAGCCGTGTACATCGGCCTGAGCCTGTGGGCCCTGGGCACTTCCTACTGGTACACGTCCATCCCCCGCGCGACCCTCCTGTGGTGGCCCCTGTGGACCGGCCTCGCCGCCTGGAGCCTGCGCAATCCCCGCGTCCAGACCGCCTGCCTCGTCATCGCGGCACCCCTGATGACCGTCTTCGCCGTCACGTTCCTCTCCGGACGCTGGGCCGGCTGACCCACACCCTGCGGCCGACCCCGGATTCACTCCGCGTACGCACTCGCATCTGCTGCCGCCGAGTCGGACGTGTATCCGCAGTCCAGCGGGCCGTGCGTCCCGGATGGAAGCCCGGGTCAGGGCCACACCAGGCAGTACGCCTGATGTCCCGCGTCATGCAGACGATGGCTGAAATCCTGCCACTCGTGCAGCAGTTGGTAGACGTTGAACGCGTCGCGCGGGCCGCCGCGGTCCGGGACCGTGGACCAGATGAAGGCTGCGGCACCCACCGTCTCCTCGCCGACGCCGCGCAGCGGGTCGACGACTGTCATCGGGAGCTTGACCACCGCGTAGTCGGGGTGCAGAACGACCAGTTCCAGCGGGGGGACCTTGTGCAGGGGTATGCCCTGGATGCCGGTGAGGACCATCGCCGCCACCGTCTCCGGCTTGATCTTGGTGAACATGCCGCCCATGCCCAGTTCGTCGCCGCCGAGCTCCTCGGGGCGCATCGAAATGGGCACGCGTGCCGCGGTCGCCCCGTCGGGGGCACCGAAATACTTGTAGGTCACCCCCACCCGGCCACCACTCCTGCTTCCGGCTCCGACACCCTGCGCACCACCGGCCTGTATGCCCTGCTTGCGTTCCGCCTCACGCCGGTGCCGACCCCGCCGGGCAGGCTCGGGCCCCAGGTCGTCGGTCCCTTCGCCCACTCCGCCACCGCGATGCATATCTCATCCACCCGACTACTACTTAGGAGACACAGCCCCCGCCGCGCAACCCGATCATCGTGTCAGTGACCTCCCCCACGGGCGTGCGGTGAAACACCTGTCCGCAAGACCGTCTGTGGCTCTGACACCATGGCTTGTGTGAGCTTTCCCTATGACGCCCCAGTTTCGCAGACGCTTTTCGACCGCGCGTCCCTCGTGACGCCCGGCGGCGTGAACTCTCCCGTCCGTGCCTTCCGGGCCGTGGGCGGTACGCCCCGCTTCATGGTGTCCGGTACCGGTCCGTACCTCACCGATGCCGATGGCCGTGAGTATGTCGACCTCGTGTGCTCGTGGGGGCCGATGATCCTCGGCCATTCCCACCCCGAGGTCATCGCCGCAGTCCAGGAGGCTGTCGCCCGCGGCACCTCGTTCGGTACGCCCGGTGAGGGCGAGGTCGCGCTCGCCGAGGAGATCGTGGCCCGGATCGAGCCCGTGGAGCAGGTGCGACTCGTGTCGTCCGGCACCGAGGCGACCATGTCCGCGATCCGCCTCGCCCGCGGGTTCACCGGCCGCGCCAAGGTGGTGAAGTTCGCCGGCTGCTACCACGGCCACGTCGACGCGCTGCTCGCCGCCGCCGGGTCCGGGGTCGCGACCTTCGGCCTTCCGGACACCCCGGGGGTCACCGGTGCGCAGGCCGGCGACACGATCGTGCTGCCGTACAACGACCTGGACGCCGTGCGGGAGGCGTTCGCCGCGCAGCCCGGTGAGATCGCCTGTGTGATCACCGAGGCGTCGCCGGGCAACATGGGCGTCGTACCGCCGCTGGACGGTTTCAACGCCGGGCTCAAGGAGATCTGCGCCGCCAACGGTGCGCTCTACATCTCCGACGAGGTCATGACCGGATTCCGTACCTCGAAGGCCGGCTGGTTCGGCATCGACGGGGTGCGGCCCGACCTGATGACCTTCGGCAAGGTCATGGGCGGTGGCTTCCCGGCCGCGGCCTTCGGCGGGCGTGCAGACGTGATGGCGCACCTCGCCCCGGTCGGTCCCGTCTACCAGGCGGGCACCCTCTCCGGTAACCCGGTCGCCACCGCCGCCGGTCTCGCCCAGCTGCGGCTGCTCGACGACGCCGCGTACGCGAAGGTGGACGCGGTCTCCGCGGAGATCCGCGGCCTGGTCGGCGAGGCGCTCACCAAGGAAGGTGTGGCACACACCGTGCAGGCGGCGAGCAACATGTTCTCCGTCTTCTTCACCGACCGGCCGGTGAGGAACTACGAGGACGCGAAGCAGCAGGAAGCTTTCCGCTTCACCGCCTTCTTCCACTCGCTGCTGTCGCAGGGCGTCTACCTGCCGCCGTCCGCCTTCGAGTCCTGGTTCGTCTCCACCGCCCACGACACGCAGGCCGTCGAGCGCATCGCCGCCGCCCTGCCCGCCGCTGCCCGTGCCGCATCGGAGGCCACCGCATGAGCGAGAACGGAAGCCGCAAGGACATCACCGTCGTCCATCTGATGCGGCACGGTGAGGTGCACAACCCGGAGGGCGTGCTCTACGGGCGCCGCCCCGGCTACCACCTCTCCGAGCTCGGCCGGCAGATGGCCGACCGGGTCGCCGAGCACCTGGAAGGCCGCGACATCACCCATGTCGTCGCCTCCCCGCTGGAGCGCGCCCAGGAGACGGCCACGCCGATCGCCAAGACGCACGGCCTCGGCCTGGCCACCGACGAGCGGCTCATCGAGGCCGGCAACGTCTTCGAGGGCAAGACCTTCGGGGTCGGCGACGGGGCGCTGCGCAAGCCGGACAACTGGAAGCACCTGACGAATCCGTTCCGGCCGTCGTGGGGCGAGCCGTACATCGAGCAGGTCGTACGGATGATGGGCGCCCTGGACGCCGCGCGTGACGCGGCGCGTGGGCACGAGGCGGTGTGCGTCAGCCATCAGCTGCCGATCTGGATCGTGCGCAGCTTCGTGGAGCGGAGGCGGCTGTGGCACGACCCGCGCAAGCGGCAGTGCACGCTCGCGTCGCTGACCAGCTTCACGTACCAGGGCGACAAGATCGTGTCGGTCGGGTACACGGAGCCGGCGCGGGATCTGGTGCCGGCGCATCTGCGGGCGGGCGCGAAGCCGGTGAAGGGTAAGTCGAAGGCGTTCGGCGCGTAGCCGGCCTGGGGGCCGGCGGGGTCGGGGTGGTGTGGGGTGCCCCCCCGGGGACCGGGCCCCGGCCCTGGCCCCGGCCCCGGTCCGTCAGTTTTCCCGGTCGTCCGGTTGCCGTTCTGTCCTCAATCGCCGGACGGGCTTGATTTTTCCGCCCGTCCGGCGATTTTGCTGCCGCGACGGGATTGGTGCCCCGAGGCCGGTGATTTTGTGCCTGCGACGGGGCTGGTGCCCGAGGCCGGTGATTTTGTGCCTGCGACGGGGCTGGTGCCCGAGGCCGGTGATTTTGTGCCCGCGATGGGGCTGGTGCCCGAGGCCGGTGATTTTGTGCCCGCGACGGGATTGGTGCCCCGAGGCCGGTGATTTTGTGCCCGCGACGGGACTGGTGCTCCGGGGGCGGGGATTGATCCCCGGCCGGCGGCTGATGACTCCGGCGGCGATTGATCACTCCATCGGCGGTTGAGCTCTGCTCCCGCTGCGTCCAATCAGGTCGGCCACGCGTTCGGCCAAGGCCAAGGTCTGGTCGCGCACAGAAAAATGTGCTAGATCGCGGAACCCCCGTGCTGCTTCTCTCATCTAAGCCTTTGCCAGTTTGTATGGAAATAAGGCAAAACGACCGCAGATGGGGAACTCATGCGCGACATCAGCCGAAGGGGTTTGCTCGGAGCCGGGCTCGGGGCCGCGGCGGCCATCGGTCTGGCGGGGTGCAACTCCTCCGGTTCGGTCCGGTCGGGGGCGGATACGGGGACCACGGGGGAGAAGGGTGCCGGCGGGCACACCGGACCCGCGAAGAAGGACGTTCGCGAGATCGGGGATGGTTCCACCGCGGACACCGGGAAGCAGCCGCACCAGCCTTCCGCGCCGGTTCCGCTCGAACCCGGGCAGACGCCACCGCAGTTCGTGATCTTTTCCTGGGACGGGGCGGGCTCGGTCGGCAACGGGCTCTTCCCGCGCTTTCTCGAACTCGCCAAGGATCACGACGCGTCGATGACCTTCTTCCTCTCCGGCCTCTATCTGCTGCCCGAGTCGAAGAAGTCCATGTACCGGCCGCCCAACAACCCGGTCGGTGCTTCCGACATCGGTTATCTCACCGATGAACACATCAAGGAGACGCTGAAGAACGTCCGTCAGGCCTGGTTCGACGGGCATGAGATCGGCACCCACTTCAACGGGCATTTCTGCGCCGGTTCCGGATCGGTCGCGAACTGGTCGTCCTCCCAGTGGCAGGACGAAATAGATCAGGCGGTCTCCTTCGTCACCGAATGGCGCACCAACACCGGCTGGAGTGACCTCGATCCGCTGCCTTTCGACTACCGCAAGGAACTGGTCGGCGGCCGGACTCCCTGTCTGCTCGGCCAGGACAATCTGCTGCCCACGGCGAGCAAGCTCGGCTGGCGCTACGATGCCAGCTCGCCCGGCGGCACCCAGGTGTGGCCCCGCAAGCGCCAGGGCGTCTGGGACCTGCCGTTGCAGGCCATGCCGTTCCCGGGGCACACCTTCGAAGTCCTTTCGATGGACTACAACATCCTCGCCAACCAGTCGCAGAATTCGACCAAGGGCATGCCCTCGCGTTATCCGGACTGGCGCGAGCAGGCCACCCGGTCGTATCTCGCCGGTTTCGACCGTGCGTACACCACGAATCGCGCGCCCTTCTACATCGGAAACCACTTCGAGGAGTGGAACGGCGGCATCTATATGGACGCGGTCGAGGAAGCGCTCAAGAAAATCGCGGGGAAGCCGGATGTGCGGCTCGTCTCCTTCAAGCAGTTCGTCGACTGGCTCGACGTCCAGAACCCGGACGTGCTCGACAAGCTCCGTACGCTGGAGGTCGGTCAGTCGCCCGAAGGCGGCTGGAACACCTTCTTTAAACAGGCCTGACAACGGGCTTTACGGGCACCGAGGGGGGTGCCCGAGATCGCTGAAACCGCCATGCGAAACTTTTCACATGAGCTATGGCCGCGCACCCCGACGCCGCTTCACCCTGCTCGCCGCCCCCGCAGCGGCCGTCGCACTCGCACTCACGCTGACCGCGTGCGGTGGGGACGGCAACAAGGCCGGCGGCGGTGGCAATACACACTTCGTCACGGGCAGTGGCGGAATCGCCACCGTGGCCAAGGGCGACCGCACGGCCGCCCCGAAGCTCGACGGTGAGACCCTCGACGGCAAGCAGCTCGACGTCGCCGACTACAAGGGCAAGGTCGTCGTACTGAACATGTGGGGTTCGTGGTGCGGACCCTGCCGTCTGGAGGCCCAGTACTTCGCGAGGGTGGCGAAGGAGACGAAGGACAAGGGCGTCCAGTTCATCGGGATCAACACGCGCGATGCCCAGAAGGGCCCCGCGGTGAGCTTCGAGAAGGACTACGGGGTCCCCTACCCGAGCCTCTTCGACCCGACCGGCAAGCTCATGCTCCGCTTCCCCAAGGGCACGCTGCGTCCGCAGGCCATTCCGTCGACCGTGGTCCTGGACCGGGACGGGAAGATCGCCGCTCGTTCCCTGACCGCGCTCGACGACACCAAGCTGCACAAGATGATCGACCCGCTGATCGCGGAGAAGTGATTCCGTGCTCACCCTTGCCGCCGTTGCGGGCCAGAACGAGACCGTGATGAACGGGGCGCTGCTCGTCGCCCTGCCCATCGCCGTACTCGGCGGACTCGTCTCGTTCTTCTCGCCGTGCGTCCTGCCGCTCGTGCCCGGCTATCTCAGTTACGTCACCGGTGTCACCGGTACGGACCTGGCGCAGGCCAAGCGGGGGCGCATGGTCGCGGGCGCCTCGCTCTTCGTGCTCGGCTTCACCGCCGTGTTCGTCTCCGGTGGCACGCTCTTCGGCTACTTCGGCCAGACCCTCCAGGAGCACAGCGCAACGCTCTCCAAGGTCCTCGGTGTGCTGATGATCCTGATGGGGATCTTCTTCATGGGCCTGATGCCGTGGATGACGCAGCGCGAATTCCGTATCCACAAGAGGCCGGTGACCGGGCTGGTGGGCGCACCGCTGCTGGGCGCCCTCTTCGGGATCGGCTGGACCCCGTGCCTCGGCCCGACGCTCAGCTCGGTGAGCATCCTTGCGATGCAGCAGGGCACCGCCGGACGAGGGGCGATACTGACCGTCGCGTACTGCCTCGGGCTCGGCCTGCCCTTCGTGCTCGCCGCGGTCGCCTTCCGCAAGGCGCTCGGCGCCTTCGGCTGGGTCAAACGCCACTACGCATGGGTCATGCGGATCGGCGGCGTCATGATGATTGCCACCGGGCTGCTCCTGCTGACCGGCGTGTGGGACAGCATGATGCAGGAATTGCAGGGCTGGTCCGACGGCTTCACGGTGGGGATCTGAGTTCCATGAGCAACACCAAGTCCAACCCGGCCCCGGAGCGCGAGCGCCGCGACGAGCGGGAGATCCGGGACGAGCAGGACCGGGAGAACGCCCGCGAACTCGGTGCGGCCGGCTCCCAGCTCTCCACCGCCCCGCGCGAGGAGAGCGCGGCCAATCTGCCGGCCATGGGCGTCATCGGCTGGGTCCGCTGGTTCTGGCGGCAGCTCACCTCGATGCGGGTCGCGCTGATCCTGCTCTTCCTGCTGTCGCTCGGCGCCATCCCCGGCTCGCTGATCCCGCAGAACAGCGTGGACGAAATGAAGGTGCAGACCTTCAAGGACGCCCACACCACCGTCACGCCGATCTACGAGAAGCTCCAGTTCTTCGACGTCTACAGCTCGGTGTGGTTCTCCGCGATCTACATCCTGCTGTTCATCTCGCTCATCGGCTGCATCGTGCCGCGCACCGGCCAGTTCGTCGGCCAGCTGCGCAGCCGCCCGCCGGGCGCCCCCAAGCGTCTGACCCGGCTGCCCGCGTACACCACCTGGCGCACCGAGGCCGAGCCCGAGCAGGTCCGCGAGGCCGCGCTCGCGATGATGCGCAAGCGCCGCTACCGCGCGCACACCGCGGGGGACGCGGTCGCCGCAGAGAAGGGCTATCTGCGCGAGGCCGGGAACCTGATGTTCCACATCGCGCTGATCGTGATGCTGGTGGCGTTCGCCTTCGGACAGCTCTTCAAGTCCGAGGGCGGCAAGCTGATCGTCGAGGGCGACGGCTTCTCCAACACGCAGACCCAGTACGACGACTTCAAGTCCGGCTCGCTGTTCGACGCCGACTCGCTCGCCCCGTTCAGCTTCAAGCTCGACAACTTCATCGGTACGTACGAGCGCAGCGGCCCCCAGATCGGTACGCCCCGGACCTACGAAGCCCATGTGACGTACACGAAGGGTGCCTACGGCAAGGCGCAGAAGACCGTCATCAAGGTCAACGAGCCGCTGGTCGTCGACGGCACCAAGGTCTATCTGAACGCGCACGGCTACGCGCCCGTCGTCTCCGTCAAGGACGGCAGGGGCAAGGAGGTCTACAAGGCCGCCGTGCCGCTGCTGCCCATCGACAACAACGTCACCTCGACCGGTGCGATCAAGGTGATGGACGGCTACCGCGACAAGAACGGCAAGAAGACCCAGCTGGGCTTCCAGGCCTTCTTCGTGCCGACCTTCGCGGGCGACGGCAAGGGCACGATGTTCTCGCAGTTCCCGGCCGCCGACATGCCTGTCCTCGCCCTCAACGGCTATCACGGCAGCCTCGGCGTCGACTCCGGACTGCCGCAGAACGTGTACCAGCTGGACAAGTCCGAGATGAAGGAGTTCAAGGACAGCAAGGACAAGCAGCTCAAGCAGCGCCTGGCGGTCGGCGACACGATGAAGCTGCCCGACGGCGCCGGCTCGATCACCTTCGAGGGCGTCGAGGAGTGGGCCAGCTTCCAGATCTCCAAGCAGCCCGCCAGCGGCTGGGCGCTCACCGGCGCCATCGCCGCGATCGCCGGACTCGCGGGCTCGCTGTTCATCCAGCGGCGCCGCGTCTGGGTGCGGGCCGTACGCGGTGCGGACGGCGTCACCGTTGTCGAAATGGCGGGTCTCGGCCGCAGCGAGTCCGCGAAGCTTCCCGAGGAGCTGGCCGATCTCGCGGTCACGCTCAACGCCGTGGCGCCCACCGCGCCCGGCCCCGACACCGACCCCGGGGCCGAACCCGGATCTGATCCCGGGTCCGATCCCCATTCCGATTCCGGCTCCGTCGAAGAATCCTCCGTAGAACCTGCCGAAGGGGCTGAGAAGTGAATCTCGCCGCCGCAACCAACGAGAACCTGGCGCACACCAGCAATGTGCTGATCTATTCGTCGATGGCCGTCTACACCCTGGCCTTCTTCGCGCACATCGCGGAATGGGTGTTCGGCAGCCGCAGCAAGGTCGGCCGCACCGCCGCCGCGCTGACCGGTGCCGAGGGCGCGGCCGCCGGCGCCACGGTGAAGGTGCAGGTCGCGGAGAAGAGCGGCGGCACCGCCGTACTCGACCGCCCGAAGATCATCACGCGCTCCGCGGCCGGTACCCGCGATGTCCCGGACGGGCCCGGCGCAGCCGGTGGCACGTTCAAGGGCGATCTGTACGGACGCATGGCGGTCTCCATGACCGTGCTCGCCTTCCTCGTGGAGGCCGGCGGTGTCCTCGCCCGCGCGCTGTCCGTGCAGCGTGCCCCCTGGGGCAACATGTACGAGTTCTCGATCACCTTCTCCACGGTGGCCGTCGCCGCGTACCTGATCCTCCTCGCGCTGAAGAAGAACGTCCGCTGGATGGGGCTGCTCCTGGTCACCACCGTCCTGCTGGACCTCGGCATCGCGACCACGGTGCTCTACACCTCCAGCGACCAGCTGGTGCCCGCACTGCACTCGTACTGGCTGTGGATCCACGTCTCCACCGCCATCATCTGCGGCGCCGTCTTCTACATCGGTGCGGTCGCCACCCTGCTCTACCTCTTCCGCGACAGCTACGAGAGCAAGCTCGCCAACGGCGTGCAGCCCGGCTCGTTCGCCGAGTCCGTGCTCTCCCGGCTGCCCGCCGCCTCGACGCTCGACAAGTTCTCGTACCGCGTCAACGCCGCCGTCTTCCCGCTGTGGACGTTCACGATCATCGCGGGCGCCATCTGGGCGGGCGACGCATGGGGCCGCTACTGGGGCTGGGACCCCAAGGAGGTCTGGTCCTTCATCACCTGGGTCGCGTACGCCTGCTACCTGCACGCCCGCGCCACCGCAGGCTGGAAGGGCCGCAAGGCCGCCTACCTGGCACTGATCGCCTTCGGCTGCTGGCTCTTCAACTACTACGGCGTGAACATCTTCGTCACCGGCAAGCACTCCTACGCAGGCGTCTGACCGTCTCCCGTCTCGTAAGGGTGCGGATCCCGCACCACCGGGCCACGCTGGAACCATGACCGATGCGATCCCCGTCATCGAGCGTGGCACCAGCGAAACCCACGGTGACCAGCACACCCTGCGGTTCACGCTACGGCTGCCCCACCCCGTCCCGCGGGTGTGGGCAGCCGTTGCCAGTTCCGAGGGGCTGCCCGGCTGGCTCGCCGCCGCCGACCCGTTCGAACCGCGCATCGGCGGAGCGATCACGCTGCGCTGGCTGAACACCGACCGGGACGGGCACGCTACGGCCGCCTCCGGCACCGTCACCGCCTGGGACATCGAGAGGGTCGCCGAGTACACCCTCGAAGGACTTCACGGCCGCATCCGCTTCCACCTGGAGCCACCGCGCGGCGACCATGTGCTGCTGCGCTTCACCAACGAGTTCCGCGGTGACGACGGGCTGCGGCTGGACTGCCTCGCCGGCTGGCACGACCACTTCCGCTACCTCGTGGACGCGCTCGACGGATACCCCGCCGACTGGTCGAAGTGGACCCCGGTCCGGTGGGCGGGGCTGCGCGAGGAGTACGCGGCGGCCGAGCGGTGACGCGGTGTCACGGTGCCGAGGACGGCGGCAGGCACTTCGGGTCCGGCGGTGTGCGCTCCGGCCAGGCGATCGCCACGAACCGCTGACGGGCGTCCTCGGGCGCCAGCTCCACCACCGGCACCGCCTTGTTGTACGGGTTCCCGTGGTTGTCCAGGCAGATCCAGCCGCTGGCCCCCGACACCCGCAGCGAACCCTTCACCCGCGGCCACTGCTCACCCACATCCGAGAGCTGCGGAAGCCGCTTGCCGTCCGGGGTCGCCTGCCGGATGCCGTGCACCGCCAGCGACATCGCGTCGTGCGCGATGATGACCTGGCCGTCGGTCAGCTCCTGGTGGCCGGTCGGACCGATCGGACCCACGGGCTTCTTCGCCACCGTGGCCAGCAGATCAAGGAAGCTCCGGTAGTCCGCCGGGGAACCGCCCGTCGCCGCCCCGCCCTTCTCCTTCGCCGCCGCCCAGGCGTCCGGGTGCGCCAGCGAGGCGTAGCGGACCGTCACCTTGCGGCGCAGCGCGCCCCGGTCGAGCTTCTTGTCGCTGCCGAGATACGAGCCCTCGTCGCCGGTGAGGATCGTGAACGGGCGGCTCTGGCAGCCGCGCGCCCCGAGCGCGTTGATGAACTGCCGCAGCTGGGTGTGGCGTCCGGCGAAGAACACCGTCTCCGCGTCCGTGTCGCAGATGAGGTGCGTGATCTGCTGGAACGTGTTGGCCGTGGTGCCCTCGTCGTTGGGGTCCTTGCGCGAGGTGAACAGCTGCGGCTCGTACTGCGTGCCCTTCACCAGTGAGGTGAACGCCGCCCGCAGTGTGTCCGTGTAGTGGTCCCCGGTACGGGTGTCCTGCACGAGCAGCGCCTTGTCCGCCTTCACCGTCCCGAAGTGCGCCAGCGCCCGCGCCTCGTCCCGATTGGTCGGGGACACCCGCGCCAGACCGGGGAACGGGTCGCCGGCCGGGCCGTTGGCGATGTCGTCGGCGGTGATCGTGGTACCGACGACCGCGATGTGCGCGGCGGTCAGCTCCTTGACCGCCGACCTGATCTGCGTACTGCTGGTGGCGACCCCCGACACGGCCCGCAGATGGTCCGGGGCCCCGGTCATCGTCTTCAGCCGGTCCACCGTCGGCTGCCACAGCAGGTTGTTCTTTCCCGTGTTGGCGAGCACCAGCCGGATCCCCGGCACCTGCTCGTTCGACAGATGGTTGGCCCGGTACTGCGCGGCGAACGCGCCCTGCAGCTCGCGCTGCATCTTCGTCTGCATGGCCCCGTCCGTCGACGTCAGCGGCAGCAGCAGCGCGACCGTCGCGTACCGGCCGGGCTTCAGGGTGTCGTTCTCCCGGGCGATGGCCGCGGCGACCTCGGTCAGCTTCGACCGCCCGAAGTCGTAGCCGTCGCCGGAGACGCCTATGCACTCGTCGCTGCCCTGCGGCCGTTCGACCCCCTTCGCGCAGGAGCGGTCCTCGGGGGCGGTGAGCCGGCCGATGCCGTACCAGCCGGACGTGAGGACCAGGGCGCCCACCACCACCGTGGTGACGACCTTCTGCCGCGCCGTGTACCAGACGCGATAGCGCAGCGGATTACGCATTCGAGCCACCGTTCCCCCGACCGCTCTGCCCGCGCCGGCTTTCGCCTGTGCCCGGTCCGCCTGTGCCTGATGATCCGCCCGTGCCCGACGATCCCGGTGGCATGGACAGCGGCCGCCAGGCCCTGATGTCCTGCGGCCAGTGCGTCGCCGCGTCCCACAGCACGCTGTTGCCCGTCGGATGCCTGCCGGACAGTTGTCGCAGTTCGTGCGCCATCTTGTCGATCACCTCTTCGTCCGGCAGGGCCAGTGGATCGGACAGCAGCCATACGGCGTGCAGCAGTCGGCGCAGCTGCAACTGGAGCTCCACGGCCCGCTCGCCGAGCCCCGCGAGCCCCGTCTCCCCGTCCGGCAGCGAACCGGCCGCCTCCCGGCCGAGCGCGACCGCCCGCCGCGGATCGGGACCGGCGTAACCGGGCGGACGCGGATACGGCGCCGAGGCGATGAACCGCAGCGAGCCGAGCCACGCCGTCACATCCCCGTCGGTGAACCGCTCCCGCAGATGCGTCACGCAGTCCCTCGTCCTGCCCAGCACCAGCTCCTGGTGCAGCCGGTGCGGGACGCTCGGGCAGCGGCCCCCGGGCGCGTACGCCGTGCGCAGCGTCTCGTGCACCGCACGCCACACCGCGTAGTACGGATGGTCGTCGTCCTGGAACCGCAGCCGGTGCAGCAGCAGCGAGCGCAGCAGCGGATCAGCGACGAAGTACTCGGGGCCGACCGGCCAGTCCTGCGCCCGCAGTACGTCCCGTACCTGCAACGCGACATCGCCGTCCAGCGACCGGCCGCGCAGCCGGGCCGTGGCCAGCAGCCGCGCCGAGTCCTCGCCGTGCGCGGCGGCCAGCACACTCAGTACGTCGAGCTGCTGCCCCGGAAGCAGCCGTGCCAGCAGCTCGTCGGCCACCCGCACCGGCGCCCGGTCCTCACGCAGTTCCACCGTGCGGTCCAGCAGCGCCCCCGGCACCAGCGAACCCGGCCGCGGCGGCCCCGGCTGCGACGACTCCGGCCGCGGCGTCCCCGGCACCAGCGCCTCGCCCGCCGCCTGGGCCAACAGCGCCACACCCAGCGGACGCCCACCCGTCAGCCGGTGCACCCCGCGCGCCAGCCCGGCCGGAGTACGGCCCACCGGATCGTGCCGGTCGAACGCCGCCTGCACATGCGCCGGGCCCAGCGCGGTGAGCGCCACGGCCAGAATCCCGGACGTCACCTCCGAACCGCGCACCCAGTGCGAACCGTGCGCCACCTCGGGCAGCCGCCGGCGCACCGCATGGCTCAGCCCCTCGTGCTCACGTGCGCGCGAGGAGGCGAACAGGGCGATCTGATCCCGCACCCCGGAGGCCCGCTGCCGCAGCACCGGCTCGACCAGCTGCCGGCCCAGCAACGTGTGCGCGTTGTCCAGCAGCAGCACCGGACGGCCCCGGCGGGCACCGCGCGCCAGGCCCCCGTACGCCCGCACCAGATCCGCGACCAGCGCGAGCACCAGATGATCCTCGGCCCGGCGGCGCAGATCACCGCCGCGCTCGAAATCGACCGCCAGCTGCCTCAGCCCGATCCTGCCGTTGCCGCCCGCGTGCGGATAGCTCCCGTACCAGTCCACCGAACGCCGCTGGAACCGGCTGAACGTCTCCTCCAGCACCGTCTCGATCGTGGCCTCGGCGACCATCCCGGCCAGCGGGACCACCGAGTCGAAGGCACTCGCCGCCAGCTTCGTCAGCACCTTGGTGACCCAGCCCGTCGCCGCGTCCCCACGGGTGTCGACGGTCGCCAGCACCGGGCCGAGCGACTGCAGATCGCGCTGCGCCCGCGTCTCGTCCTCCCGCGTCCAGGAGATCGAGGCGACGGCCACGAGCCCGAGGCTCAGCCGGGGGAACTGCACCGGCCGCGCGGCATGCACCCTCGCCGTCAGCTGGGTGGCGAGCTCCGGCAGCGCCCCGGTGACCGGAGTCCAGCCGGGGCCCGGGTCCGCGGGCGGCACGACGGCCTCGCAGTCGACCAGGGCGACCGGGGTGATCTCCCGGTACAGATGGCGCAGTTGCTTGAGCACGGCCGTCTTGCCCATGCCGCGGCCGCCGGTCAGCACGGCGACCGGCGGATCGTCACGGTGCTCGTAGGCGACCCGGGCGGAGCCGTACGGAGTGAGACCTGTCAGACGCGCCGCAAGTCCGTCGTTGCCGAAGATCGCCTCGCGCCCGTACAGCTCTCTCTCCACAGCACCCCCAGCGTCGATGTCCCATCCGATCTGTCACACCGTCAACATAAGGATATCGGCAGGGTGTTGGAGCATGGTGAAGATTTTCGAACGATCAGGGACGCGGGACGGTGAATCAGTCGACGCCGATGTCCTCGTTCCACACGTCGGGGTGGTCCTGTACGAAGTCCCGCATGAGCGCGACGCATTCGGCATCGTCGAGCAGCACGATCTCCACCCCGTGCCGGGCCAGCCAGTCGTGCCCGCCGTGGAACGTCCGTGCCTCGCCGATCACCACCCGTGAGATCCCGAACTGCCGTACCAGGCCGCTGCAGTACCAGCACGGGGAGAGCGTCGTCGCCATGGTCGTGCCCCGGTACGAGCGCTGCCGCCCGGCCGCCCGGAACGCCGCCGTCTCCGCGTGCAGGGACGGGTCGCCGTCCTGGACGCGACGGTTGTGGCCGCGGCCGAGGAGGGTGCCGTCCGGCCCGTAGAGCGCGGCACCGATGGGGATGCCGCCCTCGGCGAGACCGGTACGGGCCTCGGCGAGGGCGGTGGCGAGCATGGCGCGGTCGTTCATGTGAGCCTTTCTCGTCGTTTCCGGGGGCGCTGCCCCCGGACCCCTGCTCCTCGATCGCCGGAGGGGCTTGATTCGAGCCCCGAGGGGCGTCAGCCCAGCGGAGTGTCCAGGACCGCCTTGCGGTGGCTGAACGTCTCCAGTGAGTACCGGCCGTGGTAGCTGCCCATACCGCTCTCGCCGACCCCGCCGAACGGCAGGTCGGGCACGGTCAGATGGGCCAGCGGCAGCCCGATACCGACGGCGCCCGACGACGTCTCGGCGACCAGCCGTTCGCGTACCGCGTCGGACTCCGTGAACGCGTACAGCGCCAGCGGCTTGTCCCGGTCGTTGATGAAGGCGATGGCCTCGTCCAGACCGTCCACCGCCACGATCGGCAGCACCGGGCCGAAGATCTCCTCCCGCATCACGGGCGCGTCCGGCGCGACGTCGGCGAGCACGGTCGGGGCGATGTACTTGGTGTCCCGGTCGTACGTCCCGCCGGTCACCGTGCGGCCGGAGCCGAGCAGTCCGGTCAGCCGGTCGAAGTGGCGCCGGTTCACGATCCGTCCGTACTCCGGGTGCGTCGAGGCGTCCGCCCCGTACAGCCCCTCGACCGCGGCGGCGAGCGCGTCCGCGAGATCCGCGGCCGTCTCCGGGTCGGTCAGTACGTAGTCGGGGGCGACGCAGGTCTGGCCGGCGTTCAGGAACTTGCCCGCCGCCAGCCGGCCCGCGACCGTCTTCAGGTCCGTGCCCCGGTCCACGAACACCGGTGACTTGCCGCCCAGTTCGAGCGTCACCGGAGTGAGGTGCTTCGCGGCTGCCGCCATCACGATCCGGCCCACCGCGCCGTTGCCGGTGTAGAAGATGTGGTCGAAGCGCTCGGCGAGCAGCGCGGTGGTCTCCGGAATCGCACCCTCCACGACGGCGACCGCGTCGGTGTCCAGATAGCGCGGCAGCAGCCGGGCGACGGCGGCGGAGGTCGCGGGCGCCAGCTCGCTCGGCTTGGCCACCACTGCATTGCCCGCGGCCAGCGCGCCGACGACCGGGGCGAGCAGCAGTTGCGCCGGGTAGTTCCACGGCGCGATGACCAGGATGACGCCGAGCGGGTCCTGCACGGTGCGGGCCTTCGCCCCGCCCAGCGAAGCCGGCACGGGGGCGGGCTCGGGCCGCAGCCATGCCTCCAGGCGCTCCAGCGTGTGGTCGATCTCGCGGATCGTGAAGTCGATCTCGGTGCGGTACGCCTCCTTGCGGCTCTTGCCGAGGTCGACGCGGAGCGCGTCGGCCAGCTCGTCACCGCGCTCGGTGAGCATCGCGCGCAGCTGCCGGAGCTGTCCGGTGCGCCAGTCGAGGCTCTTGGTGCGGCCGGTACGGAAGGTGGCGCGGAGGCGGTCGACGGTCTCGGCCGGGGACTCGGCGGGGGCCGACGCGGCGACGATCTCGCGGGCCAGCTGCTCGGAGGAGGCCGGGTTCTGGCCGGTGTGCAGATTGCGGTCGGCGACGGTGTGCGCGGCGAAGGGGGAGGCGGCGGTGTAGTCGGCGCCCAGCTCGATCAGCCGGTCCTCCAGCAGCCAGGGCGCCTTGTCGGCGAGCCCGCCGATGGACTCCTCGGCGTTGCTGAACCCGGTCATGCGGTAGCCGGCGAACGGCCAACTGCCGTCCTCGCGACGGGCGGCGAGCAGCGCGGCCGGTGCGTGGCACAGGACGCCGAGCTGCGTACCGGAGTCGAGTGCGGTGGTCAGCAGCCGCCCGGAGATCTCGCTGACGGCCAGGTCCTCCATGGGTCCGTGGCCGCCGGGGTAGAAGACGGCGTCGTACCGGTCCGGCTGGATGTCCTCAAGTCGGGCTGGGGCACGGAGCTCGGGCCCGATCGAGTCGAGGTACGCGGCGACGGCATCGGCCTTCTCCTGGCCACCGTTGGCGGCCGGCAGGAGGCTGCCCGCGTCGACGGTGGGGGTAACGCCGCCGGGGGTGGCCAGTGTGATCGCGTAACCGGCCTCGGTGAAGACCCGGTGCGGCGCGGCCAGCTCCTCGGCCCAGAACCCGGTGGGGTGGGTGGTGCCGTCGTTGAGGGTCCAGTGGTCGGCGCCGGTGAGAACGAACAGTACGGAGGGCATGGGGGTACTCCCTGCGGGGCGAGCTCAAAACTTGATATGCTCAAGCAACGCAGTTCATGTAACTGCAAAAAGTTGAGCATGTCAAATAAATGTCGGCGGATGCCGATCGAAGAATGGCCGACCATGACCACCGAACCGACGCCCCGCGCCGCCACTGCTCCGGACGATCGCGCCGCCCCGACCCCGGACGATCTGCTGGAGCCGCTGGCCGTCGTCGTCCGCGGCCACCACGACGACCTCACCGCCGTCGCCGCCCGCCACGGCCTGTCCACCTCACAGGCCCGCGCGCTGATCGCCCTCAACCAGCCCATGCCGATGAGCGCGCTCGCCGCCCACCTGGTCTGCGACGCGTCCAACGCCACCGGCCTCATCGGCCGCATGGAGACCCGCGGCCTGGTCAGCCGAACCCCCGCCCCCGGCGACCGCCGCTCCAAGGTCGCGAGCCGCACACCCGAGGGCACGGAGCTCGCCCACACGATCCGCGCCGAGATGCGCGCCGTGCACGGCGCGCTCGAAGCGCTCACCCCCGAGGAGCGCACAGCACTGCTGCCCCTGCTCAACCGGCTGGGGCAGCTGCTGTACTCCTGATCCGCTACGGGTTACGAAGCGGGCGGCGCCGACTCCTCCGGCCCCGCCCCGCTCTCCCGGCGCTTGAGCTCCTCCTCGCGGCGGCGCAGATCCGCCTCCCAGTCCTTGAGGAGCGACTCGTCCTTCTTGTTCTCGTCCTTCAGTGCCCTGAGGAACTCCGGATTGTCGTCCGGCGCCACCCACTGCGAGCGGTGATTGCGGTGCCATTCGGACGGCGTACGGCCCCCGGCGGGCACCTCGCGCATCTTGCCCGCGGCGAGCCAGACGATCGGGCCCACGATCCAGAACAGCAGGATGATGAAGACCCAGGCGATCTTCGGCAGGTGCTTGGCCTCGTCCTCAGGGGTGTTCAGGCAGTCGATGAACGCGTAGATCGTCAGCGCCAGAGGCAGGAGATAGATCAGGGCCCGGAACATGATGGAAAGGTCCCCCTGCGGAGAGTTGGCGGGGCTTGTCCCGCCCCGGTGACGGGCCCAGAGTAGCCGGTGTCAATTACGTCCCACGGCGAGCAGGTGGGAACTGGCGGCGAGCAGGTCGGGGCAGGGGTACGCCATGCGGGCCGCGGTCGGCGCGGAGGTGAACATCCGTGATTCGGTGAGTGATTCACCGGTGTGCTGCTCGGTCGCTTTCGGCAGGGCCCGGGCGGGGCCCTCGACGCCGTACACCTGGGTGCCGGTGAAGCCGCCCTCGCGCATTTCCGCCTCCAGTCCGGGACCGGTGTGGAAGTGTGCTTCGGCGAATCCGGGTGGAGGTTGTGCAACTCGGTATGGGGGCCGAGGTCCTCGACTGCGCCAGGCCGATCATTGCCGCCGCCGGTGCCGGTGCCGGTGCCGCTGCCGCTGCCGGTGCGACAGTGACAGAACTCCGTTTTGCTGCTGCCCGGTTGGCCGAGTGCCTGACTGATGCCCTACGGATCGCCGAAAGCCGGGGCGGACGGCTTCAGCAGGGCAGGCCGGTGGAACGTGGCGTGGAGTCCGACGATGTTCGCAGGCCGTACATGCCTTGAATGCCGCGCGGAGCTTTGAATGCCGCGCGGAGCCTTCCGGCGCTGATCGCCACGGGGAGGCCGGTCGGCCGCGATTAAACCATCGGGAACCTTGGATTCGGACGGTTCGGCCCAGCTGTCACTCATATGGGCGGCGGTCGGGCTGTGCTCGTTTCCGGCTCTGCCGACGTGATCATGATGGTCCCACGAGGGGCTGGGGCCGGATGGCCGAGGAAGCTGTGGTGCGCCGACGGCATGGGTGTGAAGTCGTGGAGACTCCACCCGGACTGCCGGTGGTGCGTGGCCGGGCCCCAGCACAAGCGCCCGGGGCAGAAGCCCTGGGCAGGGCGAACGCAGGGGGAATGGCTGTGCACCTGACTCCACATGAACAAGAGCGCTTGATGATTCATCTGGCGGCGGACGTCGCCGAGAAGCGTCGGGCCCGGGGGGTGCGGCTCAACTACCCCGAGACGGTGGCGCTGTTGACCGTGCATGTCCTTGAGGGGGCTCGGGACGGCAGCACCGTCGCCGAACTCATGTCTTCCGGCCGGAAGTTATTGTCCCGGAAAGAGGTCATGGAGGGCATCCCCGAAATGATCAAGAACGTGCAGGTGGAGGCCACGTTCCCCGACGGCACGAAGCTGGTCACCATCCACGACCCCTTGCCGGAGGCGGGCGAGGAGGAAGAGGGGCTCGTCTCCCCGGGGGAGGTCGATTACTCCACGAAACAGGAAGACAGGCTCGTGCCCTTCAACGAGGGCCGTGAGATCACTTCCCTGACTGTCAAGAACCCGTGCGACCGTCCCATCCAGGTCGGTTCCCACTACCACTTCGCCGAGGCCAACTCCGGGCTGGAGTTCGACCGCGAGGCCGCTTGGGGCAAGCGTCTGCACGTCCCGGCCGGCAGCTCCGTACGCTTCGAGCCCAGCATCACCGAAGAGGTCGAACTCGTACCCATCGAGGGCAGGCGGCTGGTCCACGGCCTGCGCGAGAGGATCGACGGTCTGCCCGGAAAGATCGACGGTTCACTCGACAACATCGAGGGTCCGTTCGGCGAGGTCGGGGGCAAGTCCAATGACTGACTTCGCCGAGTGTCCTTGCTGCCCGGAGCCCCCCAAACGCTCCGACCCCCTGACCCGTGCCGCGTACGCGGACCGGTTCGGGCCGACGATCCGCGACCGCATCCGTCTCGCCGACACGGAGCTGCGGATCGAGATCGAGGACGACTGGTCGGGTGGCCCCGGGCGCAGCGGGAACGAGATGGTCTTCGGCGGCGGCAAGGTGATCCGTGAGTCGATGGGGCAGTCCATCGCGCCGCGCGACCCGGCCGGTGCCGACGAGACGGGAGGCCCTGGCGAGTCCGGCGGCGACGAGGTCGTCATGCCTCCGGACACGGTGATCACCGGCGCCGTCGTCCTGGACCACTGGGGCATCGTCAAGGCCGATGTCGCCATCCGGGACGGCCGCATCACCGCGCTCGGCAAGGCGTACAACGACGAGACCATGGATCCCCTCCACGAGGGGGCCGGCAACCACAACAACGTCGGCCCGATCCCCACGGACTTCGTCATCGGCCCCGATACCGAGGTCATCGCGGGCAACGGGAAGATCCTCACCGCGGGCGGGGTCGACACGCACGTCCACTTCATCTGCCCCGAGCAGGTCGGTGAGGCGCTGTCCGCGGGCGTGACCACGCTCATCGGGGGCGGTACGGGACCGGCGGAGGGCAGTACGGCCACCACTGTCACACCCGGTTCCTGGCACCTCGCCCGGACATTCGAGGCGCTGGACTCCTTCCCGGTCAACGTCGGGCTGCTCGGCAAGGGCGCCACCATGTCGGAGAAGTCCATGTACGACCAGGTGGACGCGGGCGTCATCGGCTTCAAGATCCACGAGGACTGGGGCGCCACACCGGCGGTCATCAAGAAGTGCCTGGAGGTCTGCCAGGAGACAGGCGTCCAACTCGCACTCCATGCCGACTCGTTGAACGAGGCGGGCTTCGTCGACGACACCATTCGGGCCATCGACGGACACTCCATCCACGTCTTCCACGTCGAGGGTGCGGGCGGCGGCCATGCTCCCGACATGATCAAGATGGTGCATGAGGGCAATGTGCTGCCCGCCTCCACCAACCCCACGCGGCCACTGACCGTCAACACGGTCAAGGAGCACTTCGACATGGTGATGGTCTGCCATCACCTCAACCCGAAGATCAAGGAGGACCTGGCCTTCGCGGACTCCCGCATCCGGCCCTCCACGATGGCCGCCGAGGACATCCTGCACGACCTCGGCGCCATCTCGATCATGTCGTCGGACGCCCAGGCCATGGGCCGCATCGGCGAGATGATCATGCGCACCTGGCAGACCGCGCACGTCATGAAGGTCCGCCGGGGCTTTCTGGAGGGCGACAAGCTGCCGGGGGACGAGCAGCCGACGGGCGACAAGGGCGCCGACAACAGGCGCGCCCGGCGGTACGTCGCGAAATACACCATCAACCCGGCGATCGCTCAGGGGATCGACACAGTGGTCGGGTCCGTGGAGCCCGGCAAGCTGGCCGACCTGGTGCTGTGGGAGCCGAAGTTCTTCGGGGTCAAGCCCCACCAGGTGATCAAGGGCGGGCAGATCGCGTACGCGCAGGTGGGCGATGCCAACGCGTCCATCCCGACCCCGCAGCCGGTCCTGCCCCGCGCCATGTGGGGCGCCACGGGCCTGGCGCCGCGCTCCACCTCGTTCAACTTCGTCACCCAACGGGCCATCGACGACGGGTTGCCCGAACGGCTCGCGCTGGGCAAACAGTTCAAGGCCATCAGCAGCACGCGTGACGTCTGCAAGGCGGACATGAAGGAGAACAGCGCCACCCCCGACGTCCGGATCGACCCCGACACCTTCGAGGTGATCGCGGGGGGCGCAAAGGTGGAGGACGTGACGACGTGCATCGACGGCCAGATCGTCGAGCGGAACTACCCCCGTGAACTCCCCATGGCGCAGCGGTACTTCCTCTTCTGAGATCCCGCAAGACGGCCGCAGGCGACCCGGGCGGCGAGCTGTGAAGCGTGAGCTTCGAAGATGAGTGACGAAAGGTGACCTGCGAAATATGAGCCGCGCCGCGCTGTTCGTCCTGGCCGATGGCCGCTTCCCCGCCGGAGGGCACGCACACTCCGGTGGAGCCGAACCGGCCGTGGCCGCGGGCCGTATCAAGGATGCGGACTCGCTGGAAGAATTCTGCCGGGGGCGGCTGCACACCGCCGGCCTGGTCGCGGCGGCACTGGCCGCTGCGGCCGCCGCGGGCCACGATCCGCTGGCGCTGGACGAGGCCGCCGACGCCCGTACTCCGGTGCAGGCGCTGCGGACCACTGCCCGCAAGCTGGGGCGGCAGATGATGCGGGCTGCCCGAGCGACCTGGCCGTCGGCCGAGCTGGACGCGCTGGCCGCGGCCCGGCCGCGCGGCGCGCACCAGCCGGTGGTGCTGGGTCTGGCCGCGCGGTCGGCCGGGCTGGCACCTCTGGATGCCGCGTATGCGGTGGCGTACGAAACCGTCAGCGGGCCGGCCACGGCGACGGTCCGGTTGCTGAGCCTGGACCCGTTCGACGCCACCGCCGTCCTCGCCCGCCTCGCCCCCGACCTCGACCGGACCGCCGCCGCGGCGGCCGCGGCCGCCGGGCGCATCCCCGAGGAGGGGATCGGCGCCCTGCCCGCCGCCTCCGCGCCGCTGCTGGACATCACCGCGCAGCAGCACGCCGCCTGGCCGGTACGCCTCTTCGCCTCCTGAACCCCCCAAAGACCGCTGAACACCACGCAGGACTGGAGCCCGTATGCACCTCGACCACGCAGAGACGTTTCCCGAGCGCCACACCTACAGCGCTGAACCCCGGCGCCCCGACGGCACCCGGCGTGCCCTGCGGATCGGCCTGGGCGGGCCGGTCGGCTCGGGCAAGACCGCCACCGTCGCAGCCCTGTGCCGGGCGCTGCGCGACGAGCTGTCCATCGCCGTGGTCACCAACGACATCTACACGCGCGAAGACGCCGAATTCCTGCTCCGCGAGGCGGTACTGCCCGCCGAGCGGATCACGGCGGTGGAGACCGGTGCCTGCCCGCACACCGCCATCCGCGACGACATCTCCGCAAACCTCGAAGCCGTCGAGGACCTGGAGAACGCCATCGGCCCCCTCGACCTGATCCTGGTGGAATCGGGCGGCGACAACCTCACCGCCACCTTTTCCAAGGGCCTGGTCGACGCCCAGGTGTTCGTCATCGATGTCGCCGGCGGCGACGACATCCCGCGCAAGGGCGGCCCCGGCGTCACCAATTCCGACCTCCTGGTCATCAACAAGACCGACCTCGCCCCCTACGTCGGCTCCGACCTGGAGAGCATGGCGCGCGACGCCGAGGTCCAGCGCGGGCACCTGCCCGTCGCCTTCACCTCCCTCAAGACCGAGGGCGGTGTGAAACCTGTTGCCGACTGGGTCCGCGAGCGCCTCACCGACTGGACCGCAGGCCCCGCATGACCCTCGTACCCCCGCCGACCGCGGGGGCTCCTGGACGGACTGCTGTAGGCGTACGTGCCACCGCCCGCATCACGGCAACCGCCAGCGGCACCACCACCACGCTGCCCGTCCTCGACGGCGACGGCCCCTTCGAACTGCGTCGCCTGCGCTCGCACGGGAGCGAGGCGCGGGTGTGCGTCGTCGGCGCCATGAGCGCCCCCCTCGGCGGTGACCGACTGCGTATCGAAGCGACTGCCCAGCAGGGCGCGGCGCTGCACATCACCTCCGCCGCCGCGACCCTCGCCCTGCGGGGCCCGACCTCCGAGCACGCCACGTACGACGTGCATCTGACCGCAGGGGAGCACGCACAGCTCCACTGGCTCCCCCAGCCGTTGATCTGCGCGGGCGGCAGCGATCTGCGCCAGACCTGGACCGTCGACCTCGCCCCCACCGCACGGCTCGTACTGCGTGAGGAACAGATCCTGGGTCGCACGGGCGAATCTCCCGGCCATGTGGCGACTCGTCTCACCGTCCGACGCGGTGGGCAGACGCTGCTGGACCAACAGGCCGAGTACGGACCGGGCGCACCCGGCTGGGACGGCCCCGCCGTCCTCGCCGGCCACCGCGCGGCCGGGCAGCTCCTGATCGTCGACCCGGCCTTCGAGGAGACGCCCCTCGAAGTTCAACTGCTCGGTGGTTCCCCGGAAGACGGCCAGGCCGTGCTGACACCGCTCGCCGGCCCCGCCGCGCTGGTCACCGCCATCGCCCCCGACGGCCTCTGCCTTCGCCGCCTCCTCGACACGGCGCAGGCCGCTTCCCGCCGTCCCGTCCCGCGTGGACACGGGCGCGTTCGCGTTCCGTGAGAGGCGCTGAGGTGGGGCACCCCGGGTGATCGCCAACGGTGATGACAAACTGGACGGCATGGCTTACGACGATCTTCGTTCCCTCCTCCGGGCTCTGGAGCGCGAGGGCGAGCTCAAGCGCATCAAGGCCGAGGTCGACCCCTATCTGGAGGTCGGCGAGATCGTCGACCGGGTGAACAAGGCGGGCGGCCCCGCGTTGCTCTTCGAGAACGTCAAGGGGTCGTCGATGCCCCTGGCCATGAATGTCTTCGGGACCGACAAGCGGCTGCTCAAGGCGCTCGGGCTGAAGTCGTACGCCGATATCAGCGACAAGATCGGCGGGCTGCTCAAGCCGGAGCTGCCGCATGGTTTCGTCGGGGTGCGGGAGGCCTTCGGGAAGCTCGGCTCGATGGTGCATGTGCCGCCGAAGAAGGTGAAGTCCGAGAGCGCGCCCGTGCAGGAGGTGGTGCTCACCGGCGACGACGTGGATCTGGATCAGCTGCCCGCGCTCTTCACCTGGCCCGAGGACGGCGGCTCGTTCTTCAATCTGGGGCTCACGCACACCAAACACCCGGAGACGGGTGTGCGGAACCTGGGTCTGTACCGGCTCCAGCGTCATGACCGCCGCACCATCGGGATGCACTGGCAGATCCACAAGGACAGCCGCAACCACTACCAGGTCGCCGCCAAGCGCGGGGAGCGGCTGCCGGTCGCGATCGCGTTCGGGGCGCCGCCCGCGGTGACGTACGCCTCCACCGCGCCGCTGCCCGGGGACATCGACGAGTACCTCTTCGCCGGGTTCATCCAGGGCAAGCGGATCGAGATGGTCGACTGCAAGACCGTGCCGTTGCAGGTCCCGGCGCAGGCGGAGGTCGTCATCGAGGGGTGGCTGGAGCCCGGGAAGATGCTTCCCGAGGGGCCGTTCGGCGATCACACCGGCTTCTACACGCCGCAGGAACCGTTCCCCGCACTGACCATCGACTGCGTGACCATGCGGAGGCGTCCGCTGCTGCAGTCGATCGTGGTGGGGCGGCCGCCGACCGAGGACGGGCCGCTGGGGCGGGCCACCGAGCGGTTCTTCCTGCCGCTCCTCAAGATCATCGTGCCGGACATCGTGGACTACCACCTGCCGGAGGCGGGCGGCTTCCACAACTGTGCGATCGTCTCGATCGACAAGAAGTACCCGAAGCACGCCCAGAAGGTGATGAGTGCCATCTGGGGTGCGCACATGATGTCGCTGACCAAGCTGATCGTCGTCGTGGACTCCGACTGCGACGTCCACGATCTGCACGAGGTGGCCTGGCGGGCGCTCGGCAATACGGACTACGCGCGGGATCTGACGGTTTCCGAGGGGCCCGTCGATCATCTCGATCATGCCTCCTACCAGCAGTTCTGGGGTGGCAAGGCGGGCATCGACGCGACGAAGAAGTGGCCCGAGGAGGGTTACACCCGGGACGGGGGATGGCCGGACATGGTGGAGTCCGACCCTCAGACGGCGGCGAAGGTCGACCGCCGGTGGAAGGAATACGGACTGTGAGCGCCGCCGAAGCAGCACTGGGCTCAGAGCCCGTACAACCGAACAGCAAGGTCAAGGCGTTTCTGCGGCTCGTGATGATCGAGCACTCGGTCTTCGCGCTGCCCTTCGCGTACATCGCCGCCCTGACCGCGATGTTCCGGGCGGACGAGTCCATCCACTGGGTCACGCTGCTGCTCGTCACCATCGCGATGGTGGGGCTGCGGACGTTCGCGATGGCCTGCAACCGGATCATCGACCGGGAGATCGACGCCCGTAACCCGCGCACCGCGAGCCGGGAGCTGGTCACCGGGGCGGTGTCCGTGAAGTCGGCGTGGACGGGCGCGATTGCCGCCGTTGTCGTCTTCCTCGGGGCGGCCGCCCTGCTGAACCCGCTCTGTCTGGCGCTCGCGCCGGTCGCCGTCGTGCCGATGGTCGTCTATCCGTACGGGAAGCGGTTCACCCACTATCCGCACGCCATCCTCGGTATCGCGCAGGCCATAGGGCCGATCGGTGCCTGGCTGGCGGTGACCGGCAGCTGGTCGTGGGACGCGGTGATTCTCGGTCTCGCGGTCGGTATCTGGATCGGTGGCTTCGACCTGATCTTCGGCTGCCAGGACGTCCAGGCGGACCGGGCGCACGGGGTGCTGTCGGTGCCGGCCCGGTTCGGGATTCCGGCCGCGCTGTGGGGTGCGCGGGTCTGTCACGTGGTGACGACCGGGCTGCTCGTCTGGTTCGGACTGGCCACGGAGGCGGGCCTGCTCTACTGGATCGGCATGGTGATCGTCGCCGTCGCGTTCGTGTACGAGCACCGGGTGGTGCGGCCGCACGATCTGTCCCGGCTGAACCGGGCGTTCTTCTCGGTCAACGGGTTCATCGGAATAGCGCTGTTCGCTTGCGCGCTGCTGGATCTGCTGGTGCGGGGGCTGACGGTCTGAGCCGGACAGGCCCTACGGCATGAGCGGTTGGGCGGGTGGCGTCGTGCTCCTGCGGCGGCGGAAGACGAACGCCGCCGCCACGCCCGCCGCCAGTCCGAACAGGTGGCCCTGCCAGCTGACCGAGGTGTTGGCGGGGGATATCCCCAGCACGACCGATGAGCCCCATATCGCGCCGATCACCAGCCCGGCGCCGATGTCCAGCAGTCTGCGGTCCACGAAGCCGCGAACCAGCAGATAGCCGAAGAGGCCGAAGACCAGTCCGGACGCTCCCGCCGTATTGGAGTGGGCGGGCGAGACCAGCCAGACGCCCAGACCGTCGACCACGATGATCAGAGCGGCCACGGCCGCGAACCGGCGGATGCCGCCCAGAGCGGCCAGGAAGCCGAAGACCAGCAGCGGCACGCTGTTGGACGCGACATGGCCGAAGCCGAAGTGGATGAAGGACGCGGGCACGACGTCCAGCAGTTCGCCGGGCCGGCGCGGCTCGATCCCGTACGTGTCCAGTGAGTGGCCGGTCGACACGTCGACGACTTCGAGTATCCAGAGGAACGCCACCCAGCCCAGCATCAGCTTGGCCGCGGCCTTCGCCCGGTCGCCCGTGTTCCACGCCGGTGCAATTCCATCTGACGATGCGGCCATCGAGGCCCCCCTGCCGTCCCGTGTCGCCCGTGTTCCCACCTCCGGAAACGCCTGAGGCACCTTACTCAGTTCCGAGTTCGGGCAGCCGGATAGGCTCGGGTGTGTGGATTCCGGGACTTCAGTGAGTCAGCACCAGCGGCAGCCTTGGATTGTCGGGGTTTCAGGCGCTTCGGGCACCCCATTCGCCGCCGCCGTGCTGCGCGGTCTGCTGGCCGCGGGGGAGAGCGTCGATCTGGTGGTGAGCCGGGCGTCGCGGCTGACGCTGCTGGACGAGACCGGGATCGCGTTCCGCGACGCGCACTGGCAGGAGGATCTGCGCAGCTGGCTGGCGCGCGGGGCGGACGGGAAGCCGCACACCTTCGACGTGACCGATGCGGACGTCGAGGGCGTACGGCACTGGGCGGCCGGTGATCTTGCGGCGGGACCGTCCTCGGGGTCGTACCCGGCGAAGGGGATGCTGATCGTCCCGGCTTCGACGGCATGTGTGGCCGGGGTGGCGCTCGGGCTCTCGAAGGATCTGCTCCAGCGGTCCGCGAGCGTGACGCTCAAGGAGCGGCGGAAGCTGGTCGTCGCGGTGCGGGAGACACCGCTGAACGGGCAGACGCTGAAGCATCTGGTGAGCCTGGACGAGGCGGGCGCCGTCGTGCTGCCCGCCTCTCCGGCGTTCTACGCGGGGGCGACGCACATCCAGGATCTGGTGGACTTCGTCGCGGGGCGGGTGCTGGATGCGGCGGGGGTGCCGCACGGCCTGTACCGCCGATGGGAGGGAGAGCTCGGTGGCGGCTCTCGCGGCTCCGGAGGCTGAGTCCGTGGTCAGCGCTTCTTCTTGGCGCGCGGGGTGCGGGTCCTGTCGGCCCGCTGCGCGGCGGCGGGCTGGTGGGCACGCGAGCGGTTGGCCAGGTCCTGCAGCTCGCGCATTCGGGCGTAGGCCATCTCGATCGTGTACACGGTGTTCTCACTCCTGAAGATTCGAAAGTATTTTTTGGATGTTCGGAAAGATTTGCAGGCGATGAAGCCTGCATGCCTTAGATTCTACACATAAACTCGCGGTACTGCTGAACAATGGAAGGTTTCAGTCATATGGACGCGGTGGACAGGCAGCTCATCCAGGCCCTCAGGGAGAACGGCAGGGCCTCGTACGCCGAGCTGGGACGGCTCGTCGGGCTCTCCGGGCCCAGCGTCACCGACCGCATCAACCGGCTGGAAACCGCCGGTGTCATCACCGGCTACCGCGCCACCGTCAACGCCGCGGCCCTGGGGCTCGGGGTCACGGCCCTGATCGGTATCTCGCTCTCCGACGCCGCCGATCACGAGGACGTGGCGCGTCGGCTGAAGGACCTCGCGGAGATCGAGGACGCCTGGTTCATCGCGGGCGACGACTCGTACATGCTCAAGGTGCGGGTCGGTGACGTGGACGGTCTGGAGAAGACCATCCGCCGGCTCAGTGGTACGAGGGGCGTCTCGCGTACGCGTACCACGATCGTGCTCTCCACCAAGTGGGAGAACCGGGTCGGGGAACTTCCCGAGGAGGCGTAGGCGTAACGTGGTGGAGCCCCCGGGTGACCGGGGGTTTCGCCCGGTATCACCGGGAAGGCACAGCGCGTCGACAACTGGGAGGCAGCCGCATGGACGTTGGGCTCAAGCGCGAGCTGGAGGAGAAGGTCCGCGCAGGGGAGCGGCTGACCCGTGAGGACGGCATCGCCCTCTACGAGTCGGACGACCTGGCCTGGCTCGGCGGCCTCGCGCACGAGGTGCGGATGCGCAAGAACGGCGACGTCGTGCACTTCAACGTCAACCGGCACCTCAACATGACCAACGTGTGCACCGCGTCGTGCGCGTACTGCTCGTTCCAGCGCAAGCCGGGCGAGAAGGACGCGTACACCATGCGCATCGAGGAGGCCGTCCGGCTCGCGAAGGCGATGGAGGGCGAGAGCCTCACCGAGCTGCACATCGTCAACGGGCTGCACCCCACCCTGCCGTGGCGTTACTACCCGCGCTCGCTCAGCGCGCTGAAGGAGGCCCTGCCGCAGGTCTCCCTCAAGGCGTTCACCGCCACCGAGATCCACCACTTCGAGACCATCTCCGGGCTCTCCGCCTCCGAGATCCTCGACGAGCTGATCGAGGCCGGTCTGGAGTCGCTGACCGGTGGCGGTGCGGAGATCTTCGACTGGGAGGTCCGCCAGCACATCGTGGACCACAACACCCACTGGGAAGACTGGTCGCGCATCCACCGCCTGGCGCACGAGAAGGGGCTCAAGACCCCGGCGACGATGCTGTACGGGCACATCGAGGAGCCCCGGCACCGCGTCGACCACGTGCTGCGGCTGCGCGAGCTGCAGGACGAGACCGGTGGCTTCCAGGTCTTCATCCCGCTGCGCTACCAGCACGACTTCGTGGACATGAAGGACGGCAAGGTCCGCAACAAGCTCCAGGCGCGGACGACGATGGCGACCGGCGCCGAGGCGCTGAAGACCTTCGCGGTCTCGCGGCTCCTCTTCGACAACGTCCCGCACGTCAAGGTCTTCTGGGTGATGCACGGTGTGCAGACCGCCCAGCTCGCGCTGCAGCACGGCGCGGACGACATGGACGGCTCGGTCGTCGAGTACAAGATCACGCACGACGCGGACAACTACGGCACGCCGAACAAGCTCGGCCGTGAGGATCTGCTGGACCTGATCCGTGACGCGGGCTTCCGGCCCGTCGAGCGCAACACGCGATACGAGATCATCCGCGAGTACCCGGGCCCGGACGCCGAGCGGCGCGAGTCGCCGCAGCCGATGCGCGTCTGACGTACCGTCTCCAGCAGTCCCCGTACGAGAGCCCCGGCCGCCGGCCGGGGCTTTCTCGCGTACTGGACAGGGCTTGAGGCGATGGATCGGTAATAGTTAATCTGCGCCTATGGCACTTACGTTTGAGCTGGATCCCAAGTTCGACCGCACCCTGCGGGACGGCATCGCCGTGCTGTGGACCGATGTCTCCAACGCGGGCGGTGCGGTCGGCTTCGTACCGCCCGTCACGGCCGACGACGTCCGGCCCGAACTGGTCAAGCACCTGGTCGCCATGGCCGAGGGGCGGACCCGGCTGCTGGTCGGTTACGACGAGGAGGGTGCCGTCGCCGCCACGGCCTTCCTGGCCCTCAATACGCACCGGCTGATGGTCCACTGGCTCTGGCTCTACACGGTGATGGTCCACCCCCGCCACCAGGGCAAGGGTTACGGACGCGACCTGATGGACGCCGCGGCACAGGCCGCGCGGGGGATCGGCGGGATGGAAGCGATCCGGCTCACCTGCCGGGGCGGCACCGGTGTCGACCGGTTCTACACCTCGTGCGGATACAAGGAGGTCGGGCGGGTGCCCGATGCGATCCGGGTGGCCGACGGGGACGACCGCGACGACATCATCATGCTGCTGCCGCTCGGCTGAGAGCTCCGGGCGGCCCTGTCGGGCCCCTTTTGGTGCAGCCCTCCGAAGTGATCGATTCCGGGGCATGCTTCACTGGTCGGGCAGGATCGCAGGACTGTCGTACGTAGAGAGAGGCCAACTGTGTCTGCTGCCAAGCCGAGCGCGACGATTCGTTACACCGCGATGCGCCTCAGCATCTTCGTCGGCTGCTTCGCCGTCGCGGCCGTGGCCGTCCACTTCGGCCTGCTGCCCTCCGGTGCGCGTGGCTCCAATGTCATCTGGGTGGTTCTCCTCGCCCTGGTCCTGTCCGCGCCGCTCAGCTATGTGCTGCTGCGCAAGCAGCGTGACGAGATGTCCGCGCAGATCGTGTCCAAGGTCGACCGCACGAAGGCGCGGCTCGAAGCGAACCGGACCCGCGAGGACCACGTCACCCCGTGACGACCCGGTGAGGATGACGTAAGGGCTACGTAAGGTTCCTCACACCCCGCACAGTTTCCGTACGAAACCCCGGTGCCGGAGCAAGCGCTCCTGTACTGGGGTTTCGTCGTTCCCGCGCGTGTGCCGGGGGCTCCGGCGCCCTGCGTCGTTGCCCGAAGAAGACCGAAGAAGGCCAAGGGAGACCAAAGAAGAGCTTTGAGGTTCTCAAAGTTCAAGTGTTAACGTGTTCGACATGAAGACAGCAGTGCGCCATCGATTCGCCGCGAGCGTCCCGCTCGTGGAGCGCCTGCATGTCGATCTATGCCGCTGTATGTCCGCGGTCTGTTGCCGCAACGTCTGAACCGGCACCATGCAGCGGCGCCGCCCCTGACGCGGGCGCCGCACCCCCGTCCCCCCGCACGGCGTCCCCGTGCGTCCCGATGCGTCACATCTGGAGTGTGTCCGTGTCCGCGAATCCCGCGTCCGCCGCCGCGACCGACAGCCCGTCCGGCTCCGGCTCCGGTTTCCGTATACCCAAGGTCCCGTTCTGGGCCCAGATAGTCGCCGGCCTCGTCCTCGGTGTCGTACTCGGGTGGCTTGCCCGTACGTACGACATCAACTGGCTCTACACCACGCTCGACAAGGTCGGCCACATCTTCGTCCAGCTGCTGAAGCTGGCCGTCGCGCCGCTCGTCTTCTTCGCGATCCTGGTGTCGATCACCAACCTGCGCAAGGTCAACAACGCCGCCCGGCTGGCCACCCGCACGCTGCTCTGGTTCATGATCACCTCGCTGATCGCGGTCGCCATCGGCCTCGCGATCGGCCTGATCACCAACCCGGGTTCCGGTACGGGACTGACCCCGAAGGACGGCAAGCTGCCGGAGCACGCGGGCTCCTGGCTCGACTTCCTCACGGGCATCATCCCGGACAACGTGATCACCCCGTTCACCGAGCTGAACGTGCTCCAGATCGTCTTCATGGCCGCCGTCGCCGGTATCGCCGCTCTCCAGCTCGGTGAGAAGGCCCAGCCGATCCTCACCCTCAGCGAGTCCGTCCTGGAGCTCCTCCAGAAGGCCCTGTGGTGGGTCATCCGCCTCGCCCCCATCGGCACCATCGGCCTCATCGGCTACGCGATCGCCGACTACGGCTGGGACCTGATCGGCAAGTACGCGACGTTCACCGCCGACGTCTACATCGGCTGCGCCCTGGTGATGTTCGGTGTGTACCCGCTGCTGCTCGCCACCGTCGCCAAGCTCAGCCCGCTGCAGTTCTTCAGGGGCGCCTGGCCGGCGATCCAGCTGGCCTTCGTCTCCCGCTCCTCGGTCGGCACGATGCCGGTCACCCAGAAGGTCACCGAGCGCCTCGGCGTCCCGAAGGAGTACGCGAGTTTCAGCGTCCCGTTCGGCGCCACCACCAAGATGGACGGCTGCGCCGCGATCTACCCGGCGCTGGCGGCGATCTTCATCGCGCAGATCTTCGACGTCCAGCTGGGTGTCGGTGACTACATCCTCATCGCGTTCGTCTCGGTGATCGGCTCGGCGGCCACCGCCGGTCTCACCGGTGCGACGGTCATGCTGACCCTCACGCTGTCGACGCTGGGCCTCCCGCTGGAGGGCGTCGGTCTGCTGATGGCCATCGACCCGATCCTGGACATGATGCGTACGGCCACCAACGTGGCCGGCCAGGCGCTGGTCCCGGTGATCGTCTCGGCCCGCGAGAAGATCCTCGACCACGACGCGTACAACTCGGCCTCGTCCTCCCCGGTCGACGACGTCGAGGTGCGCGACGCCGAGCCGGAGCGCGTGCCGGTCGCCGCGTAGCCGGCCGTTCGTCATCTGTGGGCCTCTCCTCCAGTCCGGGGGAGAGGCCCACGACGCGTTCCGGGGCACCGCCGACGACCGGTTCGGGTCAGTGGGGCACCGTGCTCGGTCAAGAGGCGGAGTTCCTGCGTGCCCGATCCGCCGCCGCGCAGGTCCCGCTCGCACTCGTCTTCCCCGGCAGCGGATCGGGGAGGCGCCCGGGGTGCGTGCGCCGGCCTCCTCGCGGGAGGCCGCGGGCGCGCTGCCACTGGAGCTGTACGCCGCCACCGACGACGGACGGCTGCTGCGCCGCGACCCGGTCGCGGCCCTCGCCGAGTGGTACGAGGTCGCCCCCGTGCCTGCCGGGACTGCCGCACCGGCCCTGTGCGACGCCGGGGTGTTCGCCGTGACCCCGCACGACGACACCCTGCACCACCCCTCTGCGACGGAGCCCGATGCGCCCTGGCGGGTCCTCGGTGACGCGGGCGGTGCGGTCGCGCTCACCACGATGAACAGCCGGCTTCCGGCGGTGACCGCCCACAGCCGGCTGCGCACCCGGCTTCCGGCGGCCCCCGGCACCGGGCCCGCCGGCTTCACGGACTGCGCGTCACCGGGCCCCTCGGGCGGCTGCGACGCCCTGGCCGCCCGCTCGGGCACGCTGTACGCGGCGAGCGGCGGCGGCCCGCTGCGGATGCGACGACAACCGGCCATCCGACCGGTGCGGCCCCTGCTCCGTACGACGGTGAGGAGGCCCGCGCCGTACTCTTACCGAGGAGTGGCACAGCGGGGGTGGGAGGAAGTCGACGTGGGTGCTGTGAAGAGCAAACGGATGCCGCGTGCCGTGCGTGAGCAGCAGATGATGGACGCCGCCGTGCAGACCTTCGGGCAGCGCGGATACCGTGCCGCCTCGATGGACGAGATCGCCGAGCTGGCCGGGGTTTCCAAGCCACTGGTCTATCTGTACCTCAACTCCAAGGAAGAGCTTTTCACCGCTTGCATCCGGCGCGAGGCGAAGGCGCTGGTCGATGCGGTGCGGGCGGGGGCGGAGCCGGGACTTCCGGCCGATCGGCAACTGTGGGCAGGGCTGCGCGCGTTCTTCACGCACACGGCGGAGCATCCGGACGGCTGGGCGGTACTGCACCGCCAGGCGCGCACGCACGGGGAGCCCTTCGCCTCCGAGGTCACGGTGATGCGGGACGACATCGTTGCGTTCGTGACGGGTCTGATCGGGGCCGCGGCGCGCGAGGCGCACCACGATCCGGCGCTGCCCGACCGCGATGTGTCGGGGCTGGCGCAGGCGCTCGTGGGGGCCGCGGAGTCGCTCGCCGGGTGGGCGAACGAGACCCCGGGCGTCTCGGCCAAGGAGGCCGCGGCCACCCTGATGAACTTCTCCTGGGCGGGTCTGGAGAACCTTATGAACGGGCGTCCGTGGCAGGCGCCGACCCCGTCTGCGGGCCGGGCGCGCCGATTGTCGTCCCGGTGAGGTGGATACGGCCCGCACCGCGCAGCTGGAAGCCGGTGGAGTCCGCCGCGTAGGTGATGGTGGCGGGCAGCAGGACGGGGGCCCTGAAGTCGGCCCGTACCCAACGGATCTCATGGGGCCGAGGCGCCTCGGCCAGACACCGGGCGACGGTCCACATGCCGTGGGCGATGGCCCGGGGGAAGCCGAAGAGCCGGGCGGTGAGCGGATACAGGTGGATGGGGTTCCGGTCGCCCGACGCGGCGCCGTAACGGCGTCCCAGATCGCCGGGCAGCCGCCACTCGGCGACGGCGGGAAGCTCCGCGGCCGGGGCCGAGTCTCCCGTGGTGAGGGCTGCGCCCCTCGCGGTGGGCGCACCAGCCGCGTCGGGTGTACCTGCCGTACCGCGTTCACCTGCCGCAACGGCTGCGCCCGTCGCATGCCGGGAGAGATAGCCGCTGCGGGACTCCCAGACCAGCTCGCCCGCCAGCCGCGCCTCGGTGACCACCGTGACCTCCGTACCCCGTCGGTGAGGTGCCAACCCAGCGGCGTACACCGTGAGTTCGAGCAGATCGGTCGGGTGCAGGAGCCGGTGGCGGGTGATCTCGATCCAGGTGTGGACGAGCCCGACGACCGGCAGCGGGAACCTCCGGGCGGTCATCAGCCGCATGGCGAGCGGGAAGCCCAGCACATGCGGGTAGGTGAGCGGCAGCGTGCCCGACTCGGAGAAGCCGCAGATCCGGCTGTACGCGGCGAGGCGGCCGGGTGCGATCGGTGCGGCCGGGAGCACCGCCCGGTCGGCGGGCACGGTGGCGCCCGGGCGGCCGGCCCTCTTGAACGGGGACGTGACAGCTGCCCGTATGAGTGTCACGTTCGGATGCGGCATGCGGTCACGCACCCAGCAGGCTCTGGCCGCAGACCCGAACGATCTGGCCGTTGACGGCCGTCGACGCGGGCTCGGCGAACCAGGCGGTCGTCTCGGCGACATCGACCGGGAGGCCGCCCTGGGAGAGGGAGTTCATCCGGCGGCCCGCCTCGCGGATGAAGAGGGGGACGGCCGCGGTCATCTTCGTCTCGATGAAGCCGGGGGCCACCGCGTTGACCGTGACACCGTGGTCGGCGGCGGCACGCGGGGCCAGCGAACGGACCAGGCCGATGATGCCCGCCTTGCTGGCCGCGTAGTTCGTCTGGCCGTTGTTGCCCGCGATACCGGCGATGGACGCGGTGGCGACGATCCGGCCGCCGCGGTTGACGGTGCCCGCCTTGAGCAGGGCGTCCGTGGTGCGCAGCACGCTGTCGAGGTTGACGTCGATGACCGAGGCCCAGCGGTCGGCCGGCATATTGGCGAGCCGGCGGTCACGGGTGATACCCGCGTTGTGGACGAGGACGTCGAGACCGCCGGGGGCCGCGGCGGCGATCCGTTCCGCGGCGTCCGCAGCGGTGATGTCCAGCGGCAGCGCGGTGGCGCCGAGCCGGTCGGCGGTACGGGTCAACTCGTCCTGGGACTGCGGGATGTCGAGGCAGATGACCTGGGCGCCGTCCCGGGCCAGCACCGAGGCGACCGAGGCGCCGATGCCGCGCGCCGCACCGGTGACCAGCGCGGTGCGCCCGGCGAGCGGTGCCGACCGGTCGGCGACGGGATCGGGGGCGGCCGCGGTCAGCTCGATCACCTGACCACTGATGTACGCGGACCGGGGCGAGAGCAGGAAGCGGAGGGTGGACCCGGCCGAGGCGACGGCATCCGGCGCGATACGGAGCAGCTGTACGGTGGCGCCCCTGCAGATCTCCTTGCCCAGTGAGCGTACGAACCCTTCGAGGGCCTGCTGGGCGGCGGCCTGACGGTGGTCGTCGGCCGACGGCCGCACCCCCACCACCACGATGCGCCCGCCCGGCGCCAGGGAACGGACCACCGGGTGCAGGGCGGCGTGGACATCACCGAGCCCGCCGGGGGTGTCCACGGCCGTCGCATCCAGCACAATCCCCGCAGGGCGTTCGGCGGGTCCGGTGACTTCGAGTCCGGTCGCCGCGAGAAGTGCTCCGAGCTCCTCCGTAACGGCGGAGTCCCCGGCGGTGAGATGCAGCAACGGCCCGTCCAGCGACTGGGTCTCCAGCGACCAGCGGCGCAACGGTGCGGGCTGCGGCAGGCCGAGCCGCCGGGCCAGAAAACGGCCGGGTGCTGTGCCGGTGAAGTGCAGATAGCGGTCGGCCATTGTCCAGACTCCCTGCTCGGTCGTAGATTTACTCCGGAGTAAGGTTACTCAAGAGTCAGGAGCTGGTCGAGATGATCCCCCTCGAACTCCCGCAGCCCCGCAGGGTCGCGGTCATCGGCGGCAGCCGCATTCCGTTCGCGCGCTCCGACGGCCCGTACGCACAGGCCTCCAACCAGCAGCTGCTCACCGCCGCGCTGGGCGGCCTGGTCGAGCGGTTCGGACTCCAGGGGCAGCAGGTCGGCGAGTTCGTCGCGGGCGCCGTCCTCAAGCACAGCCGCGACTTCAACCTGGCCCGCGAGACCGTACTCGGCTCGGCGCTCGACCCGCGCACCCCCGCGTACGACATCCAACAGGCCTGCGGCACGGGCCTCCAGGCCGTCATCGCCGCCGCGAACAAGATCATGCTCGGTGCGGTCGACTCGGCGATCGCGGGCGGCACGGACACCACGAGCGACGCGCCCCTCGGCGTCAACGACGAGCTGCGCAAACTGCTGCTCACCGCCCGCCGGGCGAAATCAACAGGTGCCAGGATCAAGGCACTCGCGGGGGTACGTCCCCGGCACCTCGTCCCGGACATCCCGCGCAACGCCGAACCCCGCACCGGCCTCTCGATGGGCGACCACGCGGCGATCACCGCCCGCCGCTGGGACATCGCCCGCGAGGACCAGGACCTCCTCGCGGCCACCAGCCACCAGCGCCTCGCGGCCGCGTACGAACGCGGCTTCCTGGACGACCTCGTCGTCCCGTTCCGGGGCCTGACCCGCGACCAGAACCTGCGCCCCGGCTCCACGGTCGAGAAACTCGCCACGCTGAAGCCGGTGTTCGGCACCGACCACCCCGACGCGACGATGACCGCGGGCAACTCCACCCCACTCACGGACGGAGCCGCGACCGTACTGCTGGCGAGTGAGGAATGGGCCCGGGCCCACGACCTGGAACCGCTCGCCTACCTCGCGCTGTACGAGACGGCCGCCGTCGACTACGTGAAGGGCGAGGACGGTCTCCTGATGGCCCCCGCGTACGCCGTACCGCGCATGCTGGAGCGCGCCGGGCTCACCATCGAGGACTTCGATCTGTTCGAGATCCATGAGGCCTTCGCCTCCCAGGTACTGGCCACCCTCGCAGCCTGGGAAAAACAGGGCCTCGCCCCCGTCGACCGGGACAAGCTCAACGTAACCGGCTCATCCCTCGCCACCGGCCACCCGTTCGCCGCCACGGGCACCAGAATCGTCGCCACCCTCGCCCGACTCCTCGCCGAACGCGACGCCCCGTCCCGAGGCCTGATCTCCATCTGCGCAGCCGGTGGCCAGGGCGTCACGGCAATCCTCGAACGCCCGTGACGAACCGAACCGAACCGGCCGACCACCAGTTCCTCCTGTTCCGACGTGACGCTTCGGTTCGGCCGGCCGCCAAAATCCACATCCCTGTCCGGCCTGACGCATCAGACCGGACAGGACCAAAATCCAGCCCGTCCGGTGATTGAGGACATCTTTTGAGCCCGTCCGGCGATTGAGGACGAACACGGCCGCCGGACGGACCCGGCGCCCCGCCCGACCCCACGTTGAGGAGCCGCACGTGTCCACGCCACCCACCGCCCCCACCCCCACCCTCGTCAAGCCGACCAAGGCCAGAGCCACCGACGGCTCGGTACAGCAGGTCTCCGTACCCCCCGCCGCACCCCCCGTCCGTCGCGGCTCCCTCGCCGAGATCCCGTTCGACAACGCCCGCGAGGCCCCCGCCGACGCCGTCCTCAGCCGCAAGCAGCCGGACGGCAGCTGGCAGGACGTGACGGCGGCGGCGTTCGCCGACGAGGTGCTCGCCGTCGCCAAGGGCCTCATCGCGGAGGGCCTCGGCGCGGGCGACCGGATCGCGATCATGGCGCGTACGACCTACGAATGGACGCTGCTCGACTTCGCCGCCTGGGCCGCCGGGCTCGTCACCGTCCCCGTCTACCCGACCTCCTCCGCCTTCCAGGCCCGCTGGATCCTCCAGGACTCCGGCGCCGTCGCCTGCGCCGTCGAGACCGCGGACCAGGGCCGGCTGATCAGCCAGGAACGCAAGCAGCTCGGCGACCTCACCCACCTGTGGCAGTTCGACACGGGCGCGCTCGGCCGGCTGAAGAGCCTCGGCCGGGACGTCCCCGACGACGCCGTCACCGCCCGCCGCGCCACACTGGAACCGGGAACCCCCGCCACCCTCATCTACACCTCGGGCACCACCGGCCGCCCCAAGGGCTGCGTCCTTACCCACGGCAACTTCTTCGCCGAGGTCGACAACGCGATCGAACTCCTCCACCCGGTCTTCAAGTCGGTCAGTAAATACCCCGCGTCCACGCTCCTCTTCCTCCCCCTCTCCCACGTCTTCGGACGCATGGTCGCGATCGGCTGTCTGCGCGCCCGGGTCCGACTCGGCCACGCCCCGTCCATCCAGACCGAGGATCTCCTCGCCGACCTGGCCGGGTTCAGGCCGTCGTTCCTGCTGGCCATCCCGTACGTGCTGGAGAAGGTCTACAACACCGGCCGCGCCACGGCCGAGAAGATGGGCCGTGCCTCGTCGTTCGACCGCGCCGCGAGGATCGCCCAGCGGTACGGGCAGGCCGTTGAGGCCGCCGAACACGGCACGGGCCCCGGCCCCGGCCCGGTCCTCCGGGCGGCCCGCGCCCTGTACGACCCCCTGGTCTACCGCCGTATCCGGGCCGCACTCGGCGGACACGTCCGGTACGCGATCTGCGGCGGCTCCCCGCTGGGCCAACGGCTCGCCTCGTTCTACGCGGGCGCAGGCATCGAGATCTTCGAGGGGTACGGCCTGACGGAGACCACCGCGGCCGCCACCGTCACCCCGCCGCTCAAACCACGCCTCGGCACCGTCGGCTGGCCGCTGCCCGGCACCGCCGTACGGATCGCGGAGGACGGCGAGGTGCTGCTCAGCGGCGGCCAGGTGTTCCAGGGCTACTGGGACACCGAACGCGGCGAGGCCGTACCCGTACAGGAAGGCGGCTGGTTCGCCACCGGCGTCCTCGGCGCGCTCGACGAGGACGGCTACCTCACGATCACCGGCCGCAAGAAGGACATCATCATCACCTCCGGCGGCAAGAACGTCACCCCGGCCCCCCTGGAGGACTGGCTGCGCGCCCACCCGCTGGTCAGCCAGTGCATGGTCGTCGGCGACAACCGGTCGTTCATCACCGCCCTGATCACCCTGGAGCCGGACGGGCTCGCCCATTGGCGTCAGATGAAGAAGAAGCAGGACGTGCCGATCCGCGAACTGGTGGCGGACGAGGAGCTGCGGGGCGCGCTCCAGCGCGCGGTCGACGAGGCCAACCGTCTGGTCTCGCGTGCCGAATCGATCCGCACGTTCGCTGTGCTGCCGGGGGACTTCACGGAGGAGGGCGGGCACCTGACGCCGTCGCTGAAGCTGAAACGGGATGTGATCGCACGGGACTTCGAGAAGGAGATCGAGGCGTTGTATCGGAAGTGACCGCGCAGGCGGCGGCACATCGTCACCGAGACCGGACCTGTTCCGGGCCTCTCCCGTTCTCCCCTCAGCCGTCCCGCGCGCCTTTCATGCGGTCTTCGGACGGGCGAAGGCGGCGGGTGCCGACCGGCCGGAGCGTGCGGCGACGAGGTCGGCCGCGAATTTACGGTTGCTGATGGTCTGTTCGCGGTAGCCGGCCGGGAGGTCGGACAGGGCGAGGAGGCGATCGCAGGATGCCAGCGATCCGCGCGCGTCGCCGGTCCAGTAGGAGGTGATGGAGTGCTCGAAGAGCAGGCCCCAGCTGTAGATCCAGGGCTCCATGAACAGCCAGTCCTCGGGGGCGGGGCGATTGAGGCCGGCGACGACGACTGCGTTGGCCGCTCGATAGCGGCCCATCTTCCTCAGCCGGGAGGTCAATTCGTAACAGGCCTCCAACCGCTGGGGCCGGCTTTCCCATGCGCGGGTGAGAGCGTCCATGGCGCCGGGCCAGTCACCGGATTCGGCCTTGAGCACGCCCACTTGCAGCAGGGCGTAGTACACCTCCTCGTCCCATCCGCCCATCCCGGCCCGACGCTCGTACGACGCGATCGCTTCCCGGGTCTCACCCATGTCGCGGAGGGTCTGCGCGAGGTAGAAGACCGTGCGGGGATTGTCCGGATTGCGCTTGAGGTCTTCGCGCAGCAGGCGGGCGTCCCGGGTGAACTTGTCCCCGCGCGAGCCGCCGTCGGCGAAATGCTCGATGCTGAGGACCGAGAGATCGGCAACGGTGTGCTGCTGGGCGGTGGTCAGAAATTCGTGGGTCGCGCCCTCGTACCGCCACGGGATGTCCCCTTTGACCAGCCGGGGGATGCGGTATTCGAGGGCACCGAGATGGCGCAACATGTAGGAGTCGGCGCTCAGTTCGGACAGTTCGGACAGCGGGCCCTCCCGTCGGACGGCCATGTCGGCGTCGATGAGCAGGAGATAGTCGGCCTTGCCGCGTGCGCGCTGGATGTTCAGGGTGCGGTTGTGGCCGAAGTTGGCCCAGAGGTCCTCGTGGAGTTCCCCCGGAATCCCCTTCATCGCGGCGCGGATCAGTTCCTGTGTTCCGTCACGGGAGCCGGTGTCGGAGATGACCCATGTGTCCACCAGGTCGCGTACGGAGTTCAGGCATCGCTCGATGACCTTCGCCTCGTCCTTGACGATCATGCACAGGCAGATCGACGGCTTGCGGTGCAGGACGGGTGGCCGTTCTTCGGCAGGACGGTCAATTAGATTTGTCATATAGATCTCCCCATCTGGCTTCTATGGGGTAACACCCCACGGCGAATTGGTGCGGTGTACGGGATCAGCCGATCCGGTCACCGAGGAAAGCGACGCTAGTGCGCCGGAATCCGGTGGCCGCGACGCGACACGGGATTCTCGGGGGCGCGCAGGTGGCCGGGCCGGAATGGCCAATGGGTCTAACCAGTATGTGAATAGGGGCGGATGGCCGAAGCATCCCTCACTCACAAGGGGAGCGGTCTGCACTCAGACGGTAGATCATCGGCGTGGCGCATATGCCATTACCCTCTCCGGCCTGTCACAGTCACGGCTCCTGATCCACGCAGACCCGGTAAGGAATCCGAGATGCAGAAATCGAGAAGCTGGGACATTTTGTCCCGTTCAACTCTGGGCGCCATGTCGCTGGGAATGACCCTGGCGCTGTGCCCCATGGACATTGCTCACGGAGCGCCGAACCCCACGGGTTCGCAGGCGGTCAACCGAGTGATGGCCAGCCGGGTGGCGGCCAGCGTGTCCGGGACGGTCACCTCCCAGGTCTCTCAGAACATCCGTAGCAGTCCCACCACCCAGTCGCAGATCATGGGCAGCGTGCCGTCCGGCGGCTCGGTGTCCATCGCCTGCAAGGTGGTCGGCCAGAACGTCGACGGGAACTCATTCTGGTACCTGCTGTCCAACGGCAGTGGCTGGATGAGCGCCCGCTACATCTCGACGCAGACCACCGTGCCCTTCTGCGACGACTTCCCGGGCTCGGGTGACACCGGACCGACGGGGCCCATGGGTCCGACGGGTCCGGTGGGTGCTAACGGCGCGACCGGGCCTGCTGGTCCGACGGGTGCGACGGGTCTGCAGGGCATCCCCGGTATGCCTGGTATGCCTGGTGCGACTGGTGCCACGGGTGCGTCTGGTGCCAACGGTGCCAACGGTGCAACCGGTCCTGCCGGCCCGACGGGTGCGACGGGTCTCCAGGGTGCCACCGGTGCCACCGGTGCGTCTGGTGCTGTTGGTGCTCACGGTCCGACCGGCGCGACCGGTCCGACGGGTGCGACTGGTCTGCAGGGTGCCACCGGTGCGTCCGGTGCTAACGGTGCCACGGGCGCCACCGGTCCGGCCGGTGCCAACGGTGCCAACGGTGCCAACGGTGCGACGGGTGCCACCGGTGCGTCCGGTGCTAACGGTGCGACGGGTGCCACCGGTCCTCTTGGGCCTGTTGGTCCGACGGGTGCCACGGGTCTGCAGGGTGTGCCCGGTGCCACCGGTGCCGCGGGTGCTAACGGTGCGACGGGTGCCACCGGTCCTCTTGGGCCTGTTGGTCCGACGGGTGCCACGGGTCTGCAGGGTGTCCCGGGTGTGCCCGGTGCCACCGGTGCGTCTGGTGCTAACGGTGCGACGGGTGCCACCGGTGCGTCCGGTGCCAACGGTGCGACGGGCGCCACCGGTCCTCTTGGGCCTGTTGGTCCGACGGGTGCCACGGGTGCCACGGGTCTGCAGGGTGTCCCGGGTGTGCCCGGCGCCACCGGTGCTCTTGGGCCTGTTGGTCCGACGGGTGCGACGGGTCTGCAGGGTGTGCCCGGTGCCACCGGTGCCACCGGTGCCGCGGGTGCTAACGGTGCGACGGGCGCCACCGGTGCCGCGGGTCTGCCTGGTACCAATGGTGCTGATGGCGCCACTGGTCCTGTTGGTCCGGTGGGTGCGACGGGTGCGGCTGGTACCAATGGTGCTGATGGCGCCACTGGTCCTGTTGGTCCGGTGGGTGCGACGGGTGCGGCTGGTACCAATGGTGCTGATGGCGCTACCGGTCCTGTTGGTCCGGTGGGTGCGACGGGTGCGGCTGGTACCAATGGTGCTGATGGCGCTACCGGTCCTGTTGGTCCGGTGGGTCCGACGGGCGCGGCTGGTACCAACGGTGCTGATGGCGCCACTGGGGCTACTGGCCCGGCGGGACCTGTTGGCCCGTCCCAGACTGCCACCAGCGCCGCCACGATCATCCCCCCTGGGGGCAGCGTCGAGGACATCACGGCCACCTGCCCCGCCGGGACCGTGCTGACCGGGGGAGGTGCCGTGAACCAGTTGCAGAACGACGAAATCCACTGGACCGCGAGCGCTCCGGACACCCCGACCAACACCTGGCACGTCTCCGCGTACAACGCCGGTGCCGGCCCGCAGACCGTCCAGGCATTCGCGGTCTGCATTCCCGCCAGCAACCCGTGAGGTGACTAGTACCACGGGGAATGGACGGGAACCTGCTTAGGTTTCGGGACAGCCCCCGTAGTCGCTGCCGCAGCAGATGAAGGGTTTTCTGCTGCGGCAGCTTCATGTCGTCCCGCGTCAGGAGCGGAAGTGTCCGCTATGCCTTGCTCTTGTAGTGCGCGATGTCCCAGTGACTGCCTTCCCGCGCGTAGACATTGCCGGCGGGGGACTTGTACAGAGCGGCCCCGTCGCTACGCTTCCCCGCCTCGGCGAACTTGCGCGTGATGTAGTTGTTGACGCACGGGACCTTGGTGGAGATATCCGTCCTGTACCCGTTGCGCCGGCTGTATGTGCCGGGGCTGTGCCCTTCTCGGTGCCGCCGGTGACGATCACCTTGCAGCCGCTGACCTTCCTGAAGGCGATCACGCCCGCGATGGTCGCCTTGTTGATCCGGGTGAATGACGTACACGACTTCTTGTTCCAGTCAGAGCGGTTGCCGCTGGATGTCCAGGTGATGCCCGCCTCCTTCAACTGGGCGGCGGCATCCGCGTGCCGCGCGTACTTCGCAGGTGCGGCCTGGGCGGTGCCGGCCACCAACAGGACCGAAGCGGTTGCGGCGATCACCGCGCGGGTGGACAGAAGTCCCATGCGCTTCGAGTCGTACTCCTTGTCTGTCCTGCCGGTTCGAACGCTGCTCGGGTGTGCTGCTCCAAGTGCGGGAAGCCTGCCCGGCGGCGAACAGCCTGCGTATCCACCCTTCAAGTGAAAAGGGCGTGTCGAAAAAGACTTTCCCGTCCGTCGCGCGCTCCCGGCGACTTCTGCCGGCCGCTCGCCGCGCCAGTGGAGTCAGTACGCTCCACGCATGGGTGAAGCAGCAGACAGCGACCTGGACCGGTCGGCGACGCGTACGTGGGTGGAGAAGGCCCTTGCGTCGGGGGAGCGGATCGAGAGCGCGGAGCGGCTGCGTGGCGGATGGACCTCGCAGATGCGACGGCTGGACGTCTCCGGGCCGGCCGGCGGGCGTTCGCTCGTGCTGAGGTCCTTCGTCAAGCCCTTCTTCGTGCGTCATGCGCCGGGGCTGCTCACCCGGGAGGCGGACGTCCTGCGGCTGCTGGACGCGACCGATGTCCCTGCGGCGCAGCTCGTGGCCGTCGATGCCAGGGGTGAACACTGCGACCGTCCCTCGCTGTTGATGACCCTGCTGCCCGGGCAGGTGCGGGTGGACGATGCCGGAGCGCAGGAGCGCATCGGGCTGCTGGCCCGGCAGTTGGCCGACATCCACCGGGTGCGGGTGACGGATGAGACCCGCCCGCGCGACTACGAGGCGTGGACCGCGCCGGACCGGGTGCGGGTGCCCGAGGCCACCGAACGGGCGCGGCTCTGGCAGCGCGCGGTGGACGTGATCCGCCGCGAGCCGCCTGCGTACGCACCCCGGTTCCTGCACCGCGACTTCCATCCGGGCAACGTGCTCTTCACCGGCGCCGGGGCGGACCTCCGTATCAGCGGAGTCGTCGACTGGGTCGAGACCTCCTGGGGCCCCGCAGACCTGGACGTCGCCCACTGCTCGACCGCGCTGGCGCTGCTGCACGGTGTACCGGCCGGGATGAGCTTCGCCGAGGAGTACACGGGCGCGGGCGGGCGGTTGGCCGGGAGCGGTACGGACCACCTGTACTGGCGGCTGCTGGACGCGCTGGCCTACGCGCCGGACGCGGAGAAGGTCGCGGTCCCGTGGCGGGAACTGGGGCGGACCGATCTGACGCCCGAGGTGCTCACGGCGCGCCTCGAGGGCTATGTGGAGTGCCTGCTCGACCGGTTCGCCTGATCGGCGCTCGTCGCTGCAACAGCCCAACACGGCGTCCCTGTGCGGCAGTCGGCGCACTACCCGTCCGATGTTTCGGATGATCCGAGAGAAACAGACCCTCCGGTTTCGTACACAGGGTCAAATCCGGCGTGTCCCGGGGCAAAGAGACGGTCATGTCTGTATAGATGTACACGTCTTCGTAAATGGGGCTGCTTTTGCGTCCCGTGCGGCATGAGTGCCGCCGTCTCTTCCGCACGTGGGCGCCGCGCGTGGTGTTCCCGAATTCGTCGCATCAGTGAATCGCTGAACCGCCGGCCCGCATGCCTCGATTCGCCGGAGTCCTTGTCGCCGGAAACGGCATTGCTCAAAACCTGTTCCACGCAACGGAATCACTGAACCGCCGGCTCGGCGCATTTTCGATGCACCGAATGCTGATTCACGAATCAACGACTCATTGGCAAGGGGATGCTGTGCGTTACGGAAGTGCGCTGAGGGAAGAAGTCCGATCTCCGGGAACGACTCCTCTCATCGGTATTTACGACATGTACTCGGCATCCGTTGCGGCCCGGCATTACGACGGATTCTTCGTGTCCGGATTCGGTTTCGCCGCCTCCCACTACGGGCTCCCCGACATCGGCTTCATCGCCTGGCCGGACATGGTGGCCTTCGTGGAGCGGCTGCGGCCGGCCTTCCCCTCCCACCACCTGCTGGTCGACATCGATGACGGCTACGTCGATCCCGAGGTCGCCTGCCACGTGGTGCAGCGGCTGGAGAGGATCGGCGCCTCCGGCGTCGTCCTGGAGGACCAGAAGCGCCCCCGCAGGTGCGGTCATGCGGACGGCAAGCAGGTGCTCCCGCTGGAGGAGTATCTGGAGAAGCTCAACCTCGTGCTGGAGAGCAGGCAGGATCTCGTGGTCGTCGCCCGCACGGACGCCACGGAGGAGGACGACATCCTGCGCCGGGCCGAGGCGCTGGCCGAGACGGACGCCGACGTCGTCCTGGTCGACGGGGTGCGCAGTGTCGAATGGATCCGGCGCATCCGGAAGGTGGTTGGCGACAAGCCGCTGCTCTTCAACCAGATCGCGGGCGGAAAGTCACCCAGGCTCTCGCTCTCCGAACTGACCGAGCTGGAGTGCCAGATGGCCATCTACAGCACTCCCTGCCTCTTTGCCGCACATGCCGCCATCGATGCCGCGCTGACTGATCTCAAGCAGTCCGACGGACGGCTCCCCGAGCTCGCGCCCTCCGGCGGAATCGGAGTGCGGGGCTCGACGGAACTGCTGGAGAAGAACATCAGCAGGCATCACGGCGTCCGTGAGCCGGTGTCCGTCTGACGCGAGCGATGTGCCGGGAGCGGGCCGCCCGCTCTCGTCACTGTTCCGGCCGAACGCCGGGGGCCCGGTGGTGCACCCCCCAGGCGCCAGCGGGACCCCGGCGCACGCGGACCACAGCGAAACAGGCCGTTGTCCGGACCGGGACCGTGCGGCCGGGAGAGAAGAGCCGGATCATGGGATTCACCTCGTCGAAGGCGCGTGCGGCCCTGGTGGTCGCCCTCAGTGCGCTCTGCCAGGGCCAGTTGGCCGCCGGTAACGCCTGGGCCGACGCCCCCGACGGCGGCATGGAAACGCACCACGGACCCTCCTTGGTCACCATTGACAACTCCAACGCCGACTCCTGGCTGGAAGTGGACCGGACCCTCGACGTGCTGGGCCCCTTCAGCAAGGGCACCGCGGGCAGTGACCACGACGGCGGCGGGGGCGCGATCGACCAGAACGTGTCGGGTTCGACGGGCGTGGGCGTCCAGGCCGCGCCGAACGAACACGAGGATGAGGAAGAAGGGGACGAGGGGGCGCCGAAGCCCGGGAGCGCGGCGACCGGAGGGGACGATGACGAGGGCGACGCCGACCGTGATGCCGGCCGTGATGCCACCCGTCCGCCGGGCTCGTCGGCGCCGGACGCCGCCGCTCCGCGCCGGCCCTGACGCCACCGCTCCGGCTCGGGTCCCGGAGGCCGCGCGCGCACCGTCGGTGCCGTGCGAGGCTGGTGCCGGGAGGTCGGGAGGGGTGGCGATGGGCGAGACGCGAGGCGAGGGGGCGGACCCCGGCGGGCGCTTTGTGCTGCACCGGTTCAACGGCGACGAGGTGTACCGCTTCGGTTCGGCGGAGATGTGGGTGGGCCATGCGTCCGACGGTGGTACGGACGCGGATGTGACGCTCTGGTTCGAGCTCGCGGCCGATGACGATGCCGTTCAGCGGTGCGAGGACACGGCGGATTCGGGCATGGCGCCGACCGCTGAGGTGGGCATCGTGCTGCCGGCGGCCGAAGCGGACGCCGGCCGGCTGGTCGGGAGGACGTTCGTGATGGCCGGTGCGGCGGACGGCGAGGACTCGTGCATGTCGCTGCTCTATTACTACGAGCACGAGCCGCTGCGGGACAACCGGATCACGGTGGTCTCACGCGACGGTGACCGCTTCCGGCTGCGGTGGACCGCGGTGTGCGAGGACGTGAACTTCTACGACGGGAGCAAGCCCCCGACCCGGGTGGAGATCGAGGGCGAGTTCCTGTTCCGGGACGCCCGCACCTGACCGGGTGCGGCCGACCGCCCGGACGGGTGGCGGTGGTGCACCGGTTCGCCTGCCCCCGCCCCTTGTCTGATGTGACGTCAGGTACGACGATGGCCCCCGCGCCGTCAAGTGACGATACGTCAGATTCCTTCGGGGAGGAGGCCGTTCGGTGCCGATACTGCCCACCGGGCCGCTGTCGTACGGGATGCAGCTCCCGATCCAGTCGCAGAGCACCATCTACGCGGAGGGGTGGGAGGCCGCGGCCACCCCCGCCGACCTCGCCGAGATCGCCCGCACCGCCGACCGAACCGGCTTCGCCTACCTGGCGAGCTGCGACCATGTCGCGATCCCGCGGCGGCTCGCCGGGGTCATGAGCACCGTCTGGTACGACCCGGTCGCCACCCTCGCCTTTCTCGCCGGGATCACCGAGCGGGTCCTGCTGATGAGCCATGTCGCCGTCGTCGGCCTGCGGCACCCGCTGGCCACCGCCAAGCAGTACGCCACCCTCGACCACCTCTGCGGCGGCCGGCTGATCCTCGGGGTCGGGGCCGGGCACGTACCGGAGGAGTTCCGGGCGCTCGGGGCGGACTTCGAGGGGCGGGGCGGGGTCCTCGACGAGACCATCGACGCACTGAAGGCGGCGCTCGGTCCCGAGGAGTACCCGGAGTTCGCGGGGGAACGGTTCTCCTTCGCCGGGCTCGGGCAGCTGCCGCGTCCGGCCCAGGAACGGGTGCCGGTCTGGGTGGGCGGTTCCTCGCCCGCCGCCGTGCGCCGGGCCGCGGTGCGGGGGGACGGCTGGCTGCCGCAGGGCGATCCGCGGGGGAAGCTGCCCGCACAGATCGCCCGGCTGAAGGAGCTGCGCGAGGCGGCGGGCGTCGGGGAGCCGATCGTCATCGGTGCGATCACCGAGCCGCTGTACGTCGGTGAGCCGGAGTGGTCCGTCGGGCGGCGCACCCTGACCGGAAAGCCGGAGGCCGTCGCGGAGTCGCTGCGCGAGTACGGGGCCATGGGCGTCCACCAGATCCAGGTGCGGTTCCGCAGTCGGAGTCGTAGCGAACTGACCGACCAGATGGCGGCGTTCGCCGCCGAGGTCGCACCCCATCTCGACAGGTAGGAGTCAGATCATGGGCAAGCTGGACGGGCGGGTCGTACTGATCAGCGGTGCGGCGCGCGGGCAGGGCGAGCAGGAGGCGCGGCTCTTCGCCGCGGAGGGCGCGCGGGTGGTGATCGCCGATGTGCTCGACGAGCAGGGCGAGGCACTGGCCAAGGAGCTGGGGGAGGACGTCGCCCGGTTCGTCCATCTGGATGTGAGCCGGGAGGAGGAGTGGCAGGCCGCCGTCGCCGCCGCGAAGGACGCCTTCGGGAGGATCGACGGGCTGGTCAACAACGCGGGGATTCTCCGGTTCAACGAGCTGGTGACCACGCCGCTGGAGGAGTTCCAGCAGGTGGTGCAGGTCAACCAGGTGGGCGCGTTCCTCGGGATCAAGAGCGTCGCGCCCGAGATCGAGGCCGCGGGCGGCGGGACCATCGTCAACACCGCCTCGTACACGGGGCTCACGGGCATGGCGTTCGTGGGCGCGTACGCCGCGACCAAGCATGCGGTGCTCGGTCTGACCAAGGTGGCGGCGGTGGAGCTGGCCGCGAAGGGGATACGGGTCAACGCCGTCTGCCCCGGGGCCGTGGACACCGCGATGACCAATCCGGCGGCGCTGGACCCGACCGCGGATCCGGGGGAGTCCAGGGCGGCGGTGGCCGAGCTGTACCGCAAGCTCGTACCGCTGGGCCGCATCGGGCAGCCGGAGGAGGTGGCGGCGCTGGCGCTCTTCCTGACCTCGGACGACTCCTCGTACATCACCGGGCAGCCGTTCGTCATCGACGGGGGATGGCTGGCGGGCGTCAGCCTCTTCTGAGCGGCCTGTTCCGAGCCGATCTGACGATGCATCAGGTATTGACGGGTGCGGGTGCCGGTGGAACAGTCGGACGCATCAGAATCTGACGATGCGTCAGAAACGATTGAGGACGGTGAACCCCCTTGGAATTCGGGCTCTTTGTACAGGGGTACGTGCCCGCCGCGCGGGCCAAGGCCGACCCCGGGGCAGAGCACAAGGCGCTGATCGAGGAGACCGAGTACGTCATCCAGGCGGACAAGTCCGGCTTCAAGTACGCCTGGGCCTCCGAGCACCACTTCCTGGAGGAGTACTCGCATCTCTCGGCCAACGATGTGTACCTGGGCTACCTCGCGCACGCCACCGACCGCATCCACCTCGGATCCGGCATCTTCAACCCGCTCGCCCCCGTCAACCACCCGGTGAAGGTGGCCGAGAAGGTCGCCATGCTCGACCACCTCTCCGAGGGCCGCTTCGAATTCGGCTCCGGGCGCGGGGCCGGCAGCCACGAGATCCTGGGGTTCATGCCGGGCATCACCGACATGAACCACACCAAGGAACTCTGGGAAGAGACCATCGCCGAGTTCCCCAAGATGTGGCTCCAGGACGAGTACGTCGGCTTCCAGGGCAAGCACTGGTCGCTGCCGCCGCGCAAGATCCTGCCCAAGCCGTACGGGAAGTCGCACCCGGCGATGTGGTACGCGGCCGGGTCGCCGTCCTCGTACGCGATGGCGGGCAAGAAGGGGCTCGGCGTGCTGGGCTTCAGCGTGCAGAAGGTCTCCGACATGGAGTGGGTCGTCGAGTCCTACAAGACGGCCGTCAAGGAGGCCGAACCCGTCGGGGACTTCGTCAACGACAACGTCATGGTCACCTCCACGGCCATCTGCGCCGAGACGCACGCGAAGGCCGTCGAGATCGCGGTGGGCGGCGGGCTGAACTATCTGCAGTCGCTGCTGTTCCGCTACCACGACACGTTCCCCCGGCCCGAGGGCATCCCGGAGTGGCCCGAGCTGCTGCCCGAGTACTCCGAGGAGATCATCGAGCTCCTGATCGCCGAGGAGCTGATGATCTGCGGCGATCCGGACGAGGTGCTGCGGCAGTGCAAGCGGTGGGAGCAGGCGGGGGCGGATCAGCTGAGTTTCGGGCTGCCGATCGGGATGAGCCGCGAGGACACGCTGAACTCGATCCGGCTGATCGGTGAGCACGTGATCCCGAAGATCGACACGGACCCGGTGCACCGGACCTCGCGGTTCCGGGCGGCGGCGGGGGAAAAGTAAGCCCCTCCGGCGATTGAGGCGCGGGGGCTCGGGGGCTGAGCCCCCGGTCAAAACAGCGGCGTCTTCCCGGATCGCCGCTCCGTGGAGCCGGGGTGCGTACCGCGGCCGTGCGCACCCCGGCTGCACACCCACCACAGAAGGGAACCCGTCATGCTCGACCACCTCATCCGCGGAGCGACCGTCGTGGACGGCACCGGCGGACCCTCGTACCCCGCCGACATCGGCATCCGCGCCGGCCGCATCGCCGTCATCGCCGAACCGGACACGCTCACCGAGGAAGCCGCCACCACGCAGGACGCCACCGGCCTCGTCCTCGCACCCGGCTTCGTCGACCCCCACACCCACTACGACGCCCAGCTCTTCTGGGACCCGTACGCCACCCCCTCCATGAACCACGGCGTCACCACCGTCGCCGGAGGCAACTGCGGATTCACCCTCGCCCCGCTGCACCCCGAACGCCCCGAGGACGCCGACTACACCCGCCGCATGATGTCGCGGGTGGAGGGCATGGCCCTCAAGGCGCTGGAGGAGGGCGTCGACTGGAGCTGGTCCAGCTTCCGCGAATACCTCGACGCCCTCGAAGGGCGGATCGCCGTCAACGCCGGATTCATGGTCGGGCACTGCGCCCTGCGCAGACACGTCATGGGCGCCGACGCGATCGGCGGACAGCCCACCCCCGAACAGCTCGACGCCATGCTCGCGCTCTTCCACGACGCGATGGACGCCGGAGCCTGGGGGCTGTCCACCACCCAGTCCTCCACCCACTCCGACGGCGACGGACAGCCCGTCGCCTCCCGCCACGCGCTCCCCGAGGAGCTCCTCGCCCTCTCCCGCGCCGTCGGCGAACACGAAGGCACCCAGCTCGAAGCGATCGTCGCGGGCTGCCTCGACCAGTTCTCCGACGAAGAGATCGAGCTCCTCGTCGACATGACCGCCACCGCGGGCCGCCCGCTGAACTGGAACGTCCTCACCATCGACGCCGCCGTCCCCGAACGCGTACCCCGCCAGCTCGTCCCCAGCGAACGGGCCCGCCGGGCCGGCGGCCGGATCGTCGCACTCACCATGCCGATCCTCACCCCCATGAACATGTCGCTCGGCACCTTCTGCGCCCTCAACCTCATCCCCGGCTGGGGCGACATCCTCGCCCTCCCCGTCCCCGAACGCATCGAACGGCTCCGCGACGCCGCCACCCGCGCCGAAATGCTCCGCCGCGCCGACAGCAAGGAGGCCGGCGTCTTCCGCCGCCTCGCCGACTTCGGCCGGTACGTCATCGGGGACACCTACAGCGAGGCCAACGAAGGGCTGAGCGGCCGCGTCGTGCGCGACATAGCCGCCGAACGCGGGCAGGACCCCTTCCACTGCCTCGTCGAGATCTGCGCCGACGACGAGCTGCGTACGGTGCTGTGGCCCATGCCCACCGACAACGACCCCGACTCCTGGGCGCTGCGACGGCAGACCTGGGAACACGAGGACGTCATGCTCGGCGGCTCCGACGCGGGCGCGCACCTGGACCGGATGTGCGGCGCCCCGTACACCACCCGCTTCCTCGGCGACTGTCTGCGCCGACGTAAACTCCTCCCCCTCGAACAGGCCGTCAAGATGCTCACCGACGACCCTGCCCGGCTCTTCGGGCTCCGCGACCGCGGCCGCATCGAGGAGGGCTTCCACGCCGACCTCGTCCTCTTCGACCCCGAACGCATCGACGCCGGGCCCGCCACCCTCGTACACGATCTGCCCGGCGACAGCCCCCGCCTCGACGCCAAGGCCATCGGCATCGTGTCGGTCCGCGTCAACGGTGTGGAGACCCTGCGCGACGACAAGGTGACCGGAGCGGTCCCCGGTACGGTGCTCCGCTCCGGCCGCGACACCCGGACGGTGAGCACCGTATGAGCGACAGGAACCGTACGGGCGACACGAGCCGTACCGGCGACAGAACGCGGCGCCTCTTCATCGGCGGAGAGTGGACCGAACCCGACCACGGCCACTACGAGGTCATCAACCCGGCCACCGAGGAGGTCGTCGGCCTCGCCCCCGAGGCGAGCCGAGAACAGGTGTATGCGGCAGCGGCCGCGGCCCGCGAGGCCTTCGCCACCTGGTCCCGCACCCGCCCCGAGGAGCGGGCCGCGATCCTCGACCGGGCCGCCGACCTGATGCAGCGCGACTTCACCGTCAACGCCGCACTCGCCCAGGCGGAGAGCGGCGCCACCACGGGAACGGCCAGGGCCATGCAGGCCGCCGTCGGTGCCGCCCGCTTCCGCCGGTACGCCAGGGGCGCCCTGGAACCGGTCGAGGAGGCGATCGCACCGCAGATCAACGAGGCCGGGCCGATGGGGCGGGCCGGTGTCTTCGGGGCGCTCGCCGTACGCCAGCCGGTCGGCGTCGTCACCTGCATCACCTCGTACAACAACCCCTGGGCCAACCCGGCCGGCAAGGTCGCCCCCGCACTCGCCATGGGCAACACGGTCGTCGTGAAACCCGCACCGCAGGACCCGCTCTCCGTCTACCGGATGGCCGAGGCGCTCGAAGAGGCGGGCGTTCCGGCGGGCGTCGTCAATGTCGTCACCGGATCGGGCCCCGAGGCGGGCGAGGCCGCCGTCGACTCACCGGACGTCGACATGGTCAGCTTCACCGGCTCCACGGCCGTCGGGCAGCGCATCGCGGAGGTGTGCGGGCGCGGCATGAAGCGGCAGCTGATGGAGCTGGGCGGGAAGGGGGCCGCCGTCGTCCTCGATGACGCGGACCTCGACTCCGCGGCGGCGGGCATCGGCACCACGTTCTCCTTCTACAGCGGCCAGATCTGTACGGCCCCGACCCGCGTCCTCGTCCAGCGCGCGGCCCACGACGCCCTGATCGGGAAACTCACCGCGTACGCGGGCCATCTGAAGGTGGGCGACCCGACGGACCGGGGCACGGTCGTCGGCCCGGTCATCTCCGCCGCCCACCGCGACCGCATCGAGTCGTACATCGAACTCGGCCGGAAGGAGGGGGCGAGGACCGTCACGGGCGGCGAACGCCCGGCCGGACTCGACCGGGGCTTCTACGTCGCCCCCACCCTCCTCGCCGACTGCACCAACGACATGCGCGTCGTCCGCGAGGAGATCTTCGGCCCGGTCGTTGTGGTCGTCCCCTTCGACGACGAGGACGAGGGCATCGCACTCGCCAACGACAGCGACTACGGACTGATCGACTACGTCTGGTCCTCGGACGTGGCACGCGCCTTCCGGGTGGCCCGGCAGCTGCGCGCCGGCGGAGTCGGCGTGAACACCATCGGGCGGAACATGGAGGCCCCGTTCGGCGGGTTCAAGAAGAGCGGAGTCGGGCGCGATGTCGGCTCGTACGCCCTGCACGCATACAGCGAACTCCAGGCGATCGTCTGGCCGGGCTGAACCGGCGCACCCCATGGGTGTCCGCTCAGCGGACACCCATGGGAAAATTTTGAATCCCCACAAAACGGACAGTGCTGCGATTCTCGTATGACGCTGTGATCGAGCATCGACCTCTCATCGGTAGGTCTCAGCCGCCAATCACCTTCAATTAACTCTCGCGTGTCCGTTCTGTCACCCGCAATTCAAGGGTGAAGTGCCGGAGTCTCAGCCTCCGAATGTGGATATCGCAGGGCCTAACGTCCTCTCCATGACACAGCTGGACGCGCGGCCGCAGGCCGGAGACACGGTACGGGGCACTGCCCCGGCCGACGGCGGTGTACGCGGCAAGGGTCTCGGCGGGAACTCCGTCGGCCTGATGGGCAGCGCCGTCATCGGCATCTCCACCGTCGCCCCCGTCTACTGCCTCACCTCCACCCTCGGCTCCACCGCGGGCGAGGTCGGCGTGCAGATGCCCGCCGTCTTCCTGGCCGGCTTCCTGCCGATGCTGCTCGTCGCATTCGCGTACCGCGAACTCAACAAGGCCATGCCGGACTGCGGCACGTCCTTCACCTGGACGGTGAAGGCATTCGGCCCGCGCGTCGGCTGGATGTGCGGCTGGGGCCTGGTCATCGCGACGATCATCGTCCTGTCGAACCTGGCGGGCGTCGCCACCTCGTACTTCTGGCTCCTCGCGGGTGAGATCACGGGCAGCGGTTCGATCGCGGCCCTGGACGACAGCAAGCCCGTCCACATCCTCACCTGTCTGATCCTGATCGCGATCGCCACGGCGATCAGCTACCGCGGGATGACGGCCACCAAGGGCATCCAGTACGCCTTGGTGGGCCTTCAGCTCGTCGTCCTCGCGCTGTTCGTGGCGATGGCCGTACAGAAGGCGAACAGCGGGGAGTTCGCCTCGTCGCTGGACTTCTCCTGGTCCTGGCTGAACCCGTTCGCGGTGCAGTCGTTCGCGGCATTCACGGCGGGCCTGTCGCTGTCGATCTTCATGTTCTGGGGATGGGACGCCTGCCTGACCGCCAACGAGGAGACCATCGGCAGCGAGAAGACCCCTGGGCGCGCCGCCCTCATCGCGATGGTCGTGCTCGTCGGCTCCTACCTGGCGACCGCTGTCGCCGCCCAGATGGCCGTCGGCTCCGGCGGCTCCGGTCTCGGCCTCGCCGACCCGGACACCTCCGACAACGTCTTCGCCGCACTCGCCGGCCCGGTCATGGGCCCCGGACTCGGCGTCCTGCTCTTCATCGCCGTCCTGGCCTCCGCCGCCGCGAGCCTGCAGACCACCTTCATCCCGGTGGCCCGCACGGTCCTGGCGATGTCCACGTACGAGGCCCTGCCCGCCTCGTACGCCCGCGTCCACCCGCGCTTCAGGACCCCGGGAAGGGCCACCGTCACGGCGGGTGTGGCGACCGGCGTCTTCTACACGGTCATGACCCTGGTCAGCGAGCACGTCCTGGTCGACACGATCTACGCGCTCGGCCTCATGATCTGCTTCTACTACGCGCTGACGGCGTTCGCCTGCGCCTGGTACTTCCGCGCCGACCTGACCCGCTCCGTACGCGACCTGGTCTTCAAGGGTCTCTTCCCGGCCGTCGGCGGCATCCTGCTCACCGCGGTCTTCGGCAAGACCCTCTACGACATGTGGGATCCGGCGTACGGCTCCGGCTCGTCCGTCTTCGGGGTCGGCTCGGTGTTCGTGATCGGTGTCGGGCTGCTGCTGCTCGGTGTGGTGCTGATGCTGGTGATGCAGCGTCGCAGTCCGGCGTTCTTCCGCGGCGAGGTGCTGACGAAGGAGACTCCGGCGCTGGTCGTGGAGGACTGACGGCCGGGGCTTTCGGCCGAGACCCGGACAGCCGGGGCTCCGGGCCGCGGGCCGTGCGTACGGCTACCTGCCCACGCGGGCTGCCAGCCGGCTCAGGACCCGGCGGCCTGCGCGGGACACTCCGACCGGGATCAGGGCCGCACGGCCCGGGAGGCGTACGCCGCCTGTGAAGGCGACCAGGGTGTGGCCGGGGGTGGTGGGGGACGGGGTGGCCGCCATACCGATCAGGACGAAGCGGCTCTGGAGCCAGAGCCAGCCGGGGCGGCGTACGCCGTGGAAGCGGGCGTGCATGCCGTAGCGGCTGCGGGCCACGGCCTCGATGCGGTCGCCGTCCGCGCGGGTGAGCTTCAGACGGCGCATGTCGGGGACGAGTCGGGACAGTTCGCCGTCGATGTCGGCCAGCAGCGGGTGGACGGTGGCGTACGGGGCGGGGATCTCGCGGGTGGTGACGCGGGCGCCGCGGACGCCCGCCGCGAGGGCGTGCAGGCGGCGGACCGGGTCGAGTTCCGGGGTGGTGGGCCACTGCGGGCGGGGGGTTTCGGTCATGACGTCCATGCCTTCCGGAAGGAGTCCCGGGCCCGGTGCAGCCGTGACTTGACGGTGCCCACGCGCAGGCCGAGGAGTGCGGCGGCGGATTGTTCGTCGAGGCCCTCGACATCACGCAGGACGAGGACGGCCCGGTGTTCGGGGGAGAGGCGGGCGAGGACGTCGCCGATGTCGGAAGCCAGCTGCGGGTCGCCGCGCTGGGGAACGGTGGTGAGGTCCGCGGGGACGGAGCGTGCCGTGCGGCGGGCGACGCGGACCGCCTCCCGGCAGGCGATGGCGCGCACCCATCCGTACAGCGCCGCCGGTTCCCTGAGGGAGCGCAGGCTGCGGAAGACGGCGACAAGGGTCTCCTGGACGGCGTCCGGCCCGTCGGCCAGGGCGATGGGGGTGCATATGCGGCCCGCGTACGGGGTGAGGACGTCGAGGAGCTCGTTCATGGCGATCGTGTCGCCGCGCTGGGCCGCGCGCACCAGCCGGAAGGTGCGCTCGTGATCCAGGCCGTGATCATCGGACACGGGTCGGGGCTTCCTCCCCGGCCGCCACCCGGAGTGCGGCGGCCGCGAGTACCAGGCAGACAGGGGTGTAGAGCGCCAGGTTGAGCCAGTGGAACGTGTCGCCCGCCCCGTCGTCCAGTCCGGTGCGCAGCCCGCACGCCCAGGCGATCCCGGCGAGGCCGCGCAGCGCGGTGCCGCAGGCGACGGCCACGGTGCCGGCCTGGAGCAGCCGGCCCGAACGGTGGGTGCGGCCCAGGCGGGCGCGGGCGGTGACCAGGGCCGCGCCGGTGAACAGCAGGGTGGCGAGCGGGAGGACGACGGGCGGGGTGAAGGGTGCGTCGATGCCGAGTACGGCGTACGAGAGGGATGCGGCGTCGTGCGCGGGCCAGGTGGAGCCGGTGGACCAGAGGACGTGCAGCAGTCCGTCGGCGGTGAGGACGGTGGCGACGGCCGCGGCCGCGGTGGTGGCGGCGGGTGTGCGCCGGGTGGGGTTCATGGGTGCTCCTCTGCGGGGCGGATGGTGGTGACGGGTTGCGTCACCCCACAGAGGAGCCGGGTCGCCGATTCGTTCCGACGAGTTGGGGTTCGGGCCGGACCGGAGATCCCGGGAGCCGGAGTCCGGCTCAGCCCGCGCGCCAGTAACCCAGCGCGTTCACCCGTTCCTTGGGGACGGCCAGATCCTTGCGTACGTACGAGGCCAGGGACCTGGTCGTCGCCGTGTCGCAGGCGATCCAGACGTACGCGTCGGACGGGTCGGTCCCCAGTAGCTCCGGTAGCGCGGCCTTCACTTCGGCGACCAGTCCGGTGCCCCCGTCGCTGCGCGGCACCCGGTGCAGGGTGTGGTGGGCCGGGTCCAGGCGGAACGGCAGCTTCTCGTCCGAGGCGTGCGTGGTTTCGAACCAGATGGTGGCCGGGGTCTGGGGAACCGCGTCCAGCAGGGAGTTGATGGCGGGCAGCGAGGCCGGGTCGCCGATCACGAAGAGCCGGGCGGGCGGCGGTTCGGGCAGGGTGAAGCCGGTGCCCTGAAGGGTCGCCTCGATCGTGTCACCCGGCTCGGCCCCGCGGGCCCAGTCGCTCGCGGCGCCGTTGTGCAGGGCGAACTCCAGGCTGAACGTTCCGGCAGCAGGGTCGGGGTCGACCAGCGTGTAGGCGCGCTGGTGCGGTCTGCCGCCCTGTTCGAACCAGATCCTGACCCACATCGTCGGGTGCGCCCCGCCGGTCGCGGCGAGCAGACCGCCGTCGGTGAGGTGCACCCGGTGGAAGTCCTCGGTGACCTGCTCGGCCCCGGTCACGGTGAACGTGAAGTCCCGTCCCCGCATGAGCTTGAGGACAACGCCCTCCCAGCCGTGACCCACAGCTGTCCCTCCCCGTCCTGAAGAATTATTTTAGGTTAGGCTAACCTAAATTTTGGGGGCTTGGGAAGTCGAACGATCTGGCAAGGGGCGGGATGCGGCATGCGTGGAGACGTCTACCGGGACGACTGGGGCATACCCCATGTACGGGCGGGCAGCGCACTCGAACTCGCCCACGCCCAGGGCCGTAACGCCGCCCGGGACCGTGCCTGGCAGATCGAGATCGAACGCCACCGGTTCCAGGGCACCACCGCCGCGTTCCTCGGCGCGGACGCCGTCGACTGGGACCGGTTCGCCCGGCAGGCCCGGCTCGCCGACACCGCGCAACGCTGCTTCGACCGCCTGGAGCGCCTCGCACCGCAGACCGCCGCATGGGTCGTCTCGTACGTCGACGGCGTCAACGAGGGACTGGCCGAAGGGGCGCGCCTGGCCCCGGAGTTCACGGCTGCCGGGGTCGCCCCGGGGCGATGGGAGCCCTGGACCCCGCTGGGCGTCTGGCTCTCCACCCACATCCTGTTCGCGGGCTTCCCCACCAAGCTCTGGCGCGAGGAGGTCGCCCGCCGGCTCGGCGACGGGGCGATCGAACTCTTCGCCACCGACGGCCCCGGCACCGCCGGCTCCAACGGCTGGCTGCTGACCGGCGACCGCACCGACACCGGGGCGCCGATCATCGCGGGCGACCCGCACCGTTTCATCGAGGACCCGGGCGTCTACCAGCAAATCCGGCTCGCCTGCACCGAGTTCGACGTAGTGGGCCTCGCTGTCCCCGGCGTACCCGGCATCGCGCACTTCGGGCACACGGGCGGCGTCGCGTGGGCGATCACCAACGCGATGGCCGACTACCAGGATCTGTACCGGGAGCGGTTGCGGCGTACGGCGACGGGCGGGGTCGAGGCACTGGGCCCCGGGGGCTGGGAGGCGGCCGCCGTCCACATCGAGACGATCGAGGTGGCGGGCGCCGACCCGGTCACGGCCGAGATCATCGAGACCGAGCGCGGGCCGGTGATCATCGGTGGGCCGGACGGTGATGGGGACGGCGGCGCGGAGGGCGACCCGGGCAGCGGTGCGAAGGACACCCCGGACGGCGCCCCGGGCGGTGGCGCGGGTGGCATCAGCCTCCGCTACCCGCCCCGCGTCACCCACGAGCTGGGCTTCGAGGCGCTGCCCGCCCTGCTCCGGGCCCGTACCGTCGCCGATCTCGACGCCGCGCTGGACCACTGGGTGGAGCCGGTCAATGTCGTCCTCGCCGCCGACACCACCGGCGCCACCCTGCATCGGGTCGCCGGGCACGTCCCGCTGCGCCCGCGCGAGAACCGGCTGCGCGTCGTACCGGCCCACGACCCGGCGTACGCCTGGCGCGGCCGCCATGCGCCGATGCCCCGCGCCGAGGTCGACGGTGCGGCCGTGATGGCCAATGCGCGCGGCCTCGCCGCCCCGCTCGGCGTCGAGTTCGCGCCCCCGCACCGGGCGGCACGCATCCGGGAACTGCTCGGCCGGTCCGACAACTGGACGACCAAGGGCATGGCGGACATCCACACCGACACCCGTCTCGCCTCCGCCCGCCCGCTGCTGGAACTGCTGGCCGGGGCGACGGGTCTCAGCCCCGAGGCCGCCCGACTGCGTGACCGACTCCTGTGCTGGGACCGGCACATGGAGGCCGACAGTACGGACGCCACGCTCTACGCCGCCGTGCGCGCGGACGTCGTACACCGGCTGGCCGCCCACCCCGCGCTGGCCGCCCTCACCGGCTCCGCCGACCCGGCCGCCTCTCCCGTGTACCCGGCGATGTTCCGCCCCTGGCTGGCCGCGGTGCCGAGAATCGCGTACGCCCTGGAGACCCTGCTGACGCACGGGCCGCTGCCGCACACCGACCGGCTGGCGGCCGTCGCCGCGGCGGCCGAGGCGGTGGCGGCCCGGTATGCGCAGGACGCCTCGCCGCGGCCCTGGGGCGAGGCGCACCGACTGGCCCCCTGGCAGGCGTTGCCCGGTGCGGACCCCGACGCGGACTGGCCGGGCCTCGCCGGTGACCACGACTGCGTGCTGTCCACCTCCAGCGTTCCCGGCATCACGGACCGGTTCGCCCGCGGCCCCGCCGCCCGCTACGTCTGGGACCTGGCCCGGCGCGAGGACAGCCTGTGGGTGGTCCCGCTCGGGGCGTCCGGGGTCCGGGGCGAGACCCACCACCGTGACCAACTGCCGCTGTGGGTACGGGGCGACCTCGCGCCCGTGGTCATGGACTGGAACAAGCTGCACCGAACAGAAGAGAGAGCCGAGATGACCGCCGACCCCGCCGCGAGCGCGGTGCGCACCCCCGTCCACGAGCAGGAGGCCCCCGGTTTCGGGACCGTCCGCCTGGTCCCCGTGGACCCCGCCGCGGACCTCGACCTGATCCACCGCTGGGTCACCGAGGAGCGCGCCCGCTTCTGGGGCATGGGCGACGCGAGCCGCGAAGAGGTCCTGGAGACCTACGAATTCCTGGACTCGCTCACCACGCACCACGCCTATCTGGCCCTGCGTGACGGTGTCCCGGTCGCCCTCTTCCAGACGTACGAACCGGCCGCCGACCCGCTCGCCGACTGCTACGACGTCCAGCCCGGCGACTTCGGCGTCCACCTCCTGATCGGCCCGGGCGACACCACCGAACGCGGCTTCACGGCCGCCCTGCTCTCGGTGCTCATCGGCTACGTCTTCAGCGACCCGGCGCACCTGCGGATCGTCGTCGAGCCGGACGCCCGCAACGAGAAGGCCGTCGCGCGGATGGTCCGGGCGGGCTTCGAACTCGGCCCGGAGATCGACAAGCCGGAGAAGCGGGCCCGGCTGGCGTTCCTGAGCCGGACGGCTGTCGCGGGGGCGTAGGGGGCGACGGACGAGGGCGGCGGGCCTCCCCGCCCGCAGCGGGTGTCCGGTCCGTGCCGACGGGTTGCCGTCAGGCACGCGCCCCGGTCCGCGGCCCTGGACTGCGCCGCCCGGCCACCCTTAAGCAACGCGCGCTCCGGTCCGTTCCTGCGGGCCGCCCCCCTCAGGCCCGCGCTCCGACATCGTCCACGACGTGCTTGTCCAGCGCGGCGCGCACCAGGGCCGCCGCGAGCACGGCGGGCCCGCGGTCGTCGGCCTGTTCGGCTTGCTCCGCCAGCCGTGCGAGCTTCGCCGGTGACGCGGGCAGCCCCAGCTTCTCGGCGCCCTGGAGCGCCTTCCCGTCCAGGAACGGCGCCGTCTCCGGCCACACGGCCTGCACCTCGCGTACGAAGATGTCCGCACCGGCCGGGCCCATGCCCGGGGTTCGGCGCAGCCCGGACCGCAGGATGCCCAGGTCGCCGTCGGCCTCCTTGCGCAGCCGCCGCAGATCGCCCCCGTACTCGACCAGCAGGAGCTCCGCCCCGGCGCCGAGCTGGGTGGCGGTGCGTTCGTCGTAGCGCCGGTAGCCGCCCTCGCCCAGCGCATCGACGCGCTGCTGCCATGTCGCCCCGATCATCCGGTCCGGGGACCGCATGCCGTGGGCGAACAGCGCGCGTGCCGCCGCCACCGCCACGGACGCCCGGATGCGGGCACTCAACAGATCGCTGAGCACGAGGAGTTGGTACAGGGGCTGTGGTGTGTTCCGCAGCCTGACGCCGGCCTCGGCGGCGTAGGTGGTGCCGTAGCGGCTGAGGAGGACCTCCACGGTTCGGCGGGCGGTCACGAGGGCCCGCCCCCTTCCTCGGCGGCGACCTGCTGCAGGGTGCGCCCCGTACGGGCCGAGCGTGCCCGGTAGGGGTCCGGTGCGTCCGGCCCGTCATGGGTGGCGCGCCCGTCCTTGGCCTTGATCAGCAGCCATATCTCCTCGCCCGGGGCGTCGCTCCCGCTGCCGCCCTTGAAGCGGGTGAGGGCGAACTCGCCGTGCAGCTTGGTGCCGTCGAGCCAGAAGGTCGCGTGCCCGTTCTCCAGGGACTGCTCGAACGGCACGGGTGCGCCCCAACGGTCGTGGCTGAGCGGCCGGTAGGTGCCCTGGTCCCAGACGATCACCGTGCCGCCGCCGTACTCGCCCTTCGCGATGACGCCCTCGAACGTGCGGTACTCCAGCGGGTGGTCCTCCGTGGGGACGGCCAGCCGCCTCTCGCGCGGGTTCTCCGAAGGTCCGCGCGGCACCGCCCATGACTTCAGTACGCCGCCGACCTCCAGCCGGAAGTCGAAGTGCATCCGTCGCGCCTGGTGGATCTGTACGACGAAGCAGGGCGCCGCACCCGTCCGTCCGCCGTCGCCGCGCGGCTCCGAGGTCGTGTCGAAGTGCCGTCTGCTGCGGTAGTCCCGGAGCCGGTCGTCGTTTTCGCCGGTCACATCCATCCGGATACCTCCTCCGGCAGGCCCGCCCGGTGTCCCCCTTCCACTGTGACGCTCCCGGCCGCGAAGCGCACAGGGACGGAGCGCGTCGGCACATGCTGCCAGTATGTCGACATCAAGTATCTTGACATCGAGACGAATTCCCCGGCAGGCTTCACCCTTGATCCATTGATGTCGAGACATGTCGGAGGGGGCGTGCGATGCGGCGCGGCAAGGGCGGCAGGGAACCGGAAATTCCGAAGGGCGGCCAGCAGGGTCTGCTGGCCCAGCTGCGCAATCCGCCGGGCGGCCGCAATGCGCGGATCATGCTGCTCGCCCTGGCCGTGGACCGGACCGGCTCGGGGCTGTGGGCCGCGTCCTCGGTCCTGTATCTCACCTTTGTGACGCATCTGAGTGCCCAACAGATCGGTGTGCTGCTGGGCGTGGCCGGAGTCGCGGGCATCGCGGGCTCACCGCTGGCCGGACGTCTGGCCGGCCGCTTCCCGGTGCGCCCGCTGCTGATCGGCTGCCACCTGCTCCGCCTGGTGACGCTCGCCCTGGTGCTGGTGTGCAGCGGCTTCGACGCGCTGCTGCCCGTCGTCGCCGTCACGTACCTGGGCGACAGGGCGGCGAAGACGCTGGAGATGCTGTTCGCCACCCGGTCGGCGGGCGAGCGGCGCGCGGCCTACCAGGCACTGTCCCGCAGTGCGGCCAACGCGGGCTACGCCCTCGGCGCGGGGATCGCGGCCATCGGCCTGGCCGTGGGTACCAGTGGCGCCTACCGGGCCCTGATCCTGGGCAACGCGCTGTCCTTCGTCGTCGCCGCGGCGCTGGTGTGGCGTACGAGCGAAGCGCGGGAGAAGACCGTCGAGGTGGCCGGGGCGCCAGCCGCCGGAGCCGCGGCCGCAACCGGGAAGCAGCCACCCGTCCGCCGGGCCAACCCGTGGCGGGACCGCGGCTATCTCACGTTCGTGCTGCTGGACATCCCGATGAACCTCGACGACTCGATCCTCAACGTCGGTCTGCCGCTGTGGCTGGTGAACCGCACCTCGGCGCCGCACGCACTCGTCCCGGCCTTCCTGATCATCAACACCGTGATGGTCGTGGTGCTGCAGATCAGCGTGTCGGCACGGGCCGAGGGGCCGCGCCGGGCCACCCGGGCGGTGCTGCTGTACGGGGCCATGATGTTCGTGTGCTGCGCGTTCCTGGCAGCGGCCACCCGGGGCGGGACCTGGGTGGCCACGGCCGTCCTGCTCGCCGCGGCGCTGGTGGTCACCCTGGCGGAGCTGATGCGTTCGGTGAGCTCCTGGGAGCTGGCGGTCCTCCTCGCACCCCAGGACGCCCGCGCCGAGTACCTGGGGGTGGCCGGGATGTCCCAGTCCATCCAGAAGTCCGCCGGGCCGCCACTGCTGACCGGTGCCGTGATGGCCGCCGGACCGGCGGGGTGGCTGGTGCTGGGCGCGGTGGTCGGGGGCCTCTCGGTCGTCCAACGACGGGCCTGTACGCGACGGCTCCGCACTCTCGCGCCGCCTGCCCCGAAGAGGACCACCCCCGCGCCGGTCTCCTAGGGGCTGCCCCTAACCCTCCAGGAACACCGGATTGGTGAGCGCCGCCAGTGCCCCCGGCAGCCCCGGCACTGTCGCCGGGTGCCGGACCTCGGCCCGCACATAGGCGGCGTAGACCGGCGTCGTGCGCCACTCCACCACCCCCGTCCCCGACTCCGGCAGCGTGGCCGTGAACAGCGTGCCCTGGTCGGTGACGAAGTGCGCGGTGCAGCCGGGTGCTCCGGTCACCTCCAGCCGTACGGTGACCGGGGTGTCGTCCCCGTCCACCCGCAGCCGTTCACCGATCCCCGCGTGCAGGCCGCGCCCGCCCGAGGCCCCGAAGGACAGGGTGACGGCGGACGACTCGGCGATGTAGGAGTGCCCGGCCCGGATTCCGGCCGTGATCGCCTCGCGCGACAGCTCGCCGGCGAGGACGACGGTCTGCGGCAGCCCCACCTTGTCCGGCTCCCGGTGCGCGTCGCTGCTGCCCATCGCCGGAACCCACGGCTTCGACGTACGGACGGCCGCCACGAGGGAGTTGTCCCACTCGGCGAGGGCGATTTCGTCCTCCGGGGTGTACGCCCCGTTCCACACCTCCACCGCGTCCGCCTCGCTGAAGCCGAACTTCCAGTGGCAGCCGATGCAGGTGGCGTGCGGATGAGCGGGCACGACCAGACCACCGGCCCGGCGCACGGCCTTCGCGTAGTGCCCGAACCGGTTGTCGCGGGCCCGGTAGCGCCAGTCGACGAACGTCCCCGGGTCGGTGGCGAGCGCGATCACATGCCCGTTGCGGGTGGTGACCTCCTCGCCCGTGAGGACGAGCAGATCGTCACCCCACAGCCCGCCCCACGCGCTGTGCGCGGAGTACGTGTTGTGCTCACTGCTGTTGATGAAGTCGAGCCCGGCCGCGCGAGCGGCGGCGGCGATCTCGGCCGGGGTGCGCTTGCCGTCCGAGTGGACGGAGTGGAGATGACAGTCCCCGCGGTACCAGGAGCGCCCGCGCCCCTTCGCCCGCTCCGGCGGGTACACGGGCTTCGGCGTGGACCCGGTGGGTCCGAAGCGCAGGGTGATCGTCACCTCGTACGGAAGCCCTTCCGGGGCGACGGTGTACGGCCCGAGGGCGATGTTCCAGGTCCCGGCCCGCACCGGCCCCGCGATGTAGCCGGGCGTCGCCTCGTCCGCCCGGATGAAGAAGCTGCTGCGCGCCCCGCCCGACCACCCCCGGAACCCGCGCCCGCCCAGCTCCGTGCCGCGCTCGTCGAAGATGCCGATGTCGAGGGCGTTGCCCTGGGTCCCGGCCGGGACGGGCGGCTTCTCGTACGTGTACGAGACGGCGATCTCCCGTACCCCGCGCGGTACTTCGACCGGCAGATACACATAGTCGGGCGACCCCATCGGCAGAGTGCCGCGCACGGTCCTGGTCCGGTCCGGGGCGTCGTCCCCGGTCGCGGCGTCGGCGAAGCTCACAGTGCCCAACGTTAGAGCGGTGGCGGCCGTACCGACGAGAAGGCCGCGCCTGGCCATCGGGCGGCCGTGGGCGGATTGCGATGCGGACATACGAGTGGCTCCCCGGGGTGTCGTGGCTGGCGAGGGGTGACGTACCCGACCCTGGCCGGGAGCCATGAACTCCGGGGAAACGGCGGGAGGCACGACCGGGGTCCGGACTCCCGGACACTCGGCTTTCCGCACCGCACGGCATACGTTGGGGCTCTCACCGGATCACGACGGAGGTGTCCTCATATGCGGATCGCCACAACGATCTTCCTCACCGATGAGACGATCACGCCGCTGCGGCTCGCCCGCGAGCTCGAACAGCGCGGGTTCGCCGGGCTCTATCTGCCCGAGCACACCCACATCCCGGTGAGCAGGGACACCCCCTATCCGGCGGGCGGCGAACTCCCGCCCGAATACGGCCGCACCCTCGACCCCTTCGTCGCCCTCGCCCAGGCCGCCGCCGTCACCGAACGCCTCACCCTCGGTACCGGCATCACGCTCGTCGCCCAGCACGACCCGATCGACCTGGCGAAGCAGATCGCCACCCTCGACCATCTCTCCGGCGGCCGGTTCACGCTGGGCCTCGGCTACGGCTGGAACGTCGAGGAAGCCGCGGACCACGGCGTGAACTGGTCGACGCGCCGGGAGCTCGTCCGCGACCGCATGGCCCTGATGCGCGCCCTGTGGTCGGACGAACCTACGGCGTACGACGGCGAGTTCGGCTCGGTCCGGGCCAGCCACGCATATCCGAAGCCGGTCCAGAATCCCCGCGGCCCGGTGAACGGCCCCCGCACCCTGATCGGCGGCGCGGCAGGCCCGAAGCTGTTCGCGCACATCGCGCAGTACGCCGACGGCTGGCTCCCGATCGGCGGCCGCGGCCTGACGGAGTCCGTACCGAAGCTCCGCGAGGCATGGGAGTCGGCCGGCCGCGACCCGAAGCAGCTCCAGGTGGTCCCCTACGCGGTGCTTCCGAGCCCGGGGAAGCTGGCGCACTACGCGGAACTGGGCATCGAGGAGATTGTCCTCCAGCTGCCTCCGGCGGGAGAGGCGGAGGTACTGCGGGCGCTGGACGCGTACGCGGAGTACCTGTGACCGTGTCCGGGGTGGTGCGGCACAGCCGGCGCGGGCCGCTCGGGCCGGCCCGCTCGTGGCCCGGGCGGCCCGGCCGGACGGCCGCCCGCGAGCGATTCCTCGGACGGCAGCGGCCGGTGCGCGAGGAACGGTGACCCGTCGGCGGGCTGTTCTCCGGCCCGCCGCGAGATCACTTCACCGTGACGGCGTCGCCGGTGGAGACGACCTTCATGGTCGTGGTCGTACCGAGGAACGCCCAGCGCCAGCTGCCCGAAGCGGTGGCTTTCACCGTCGCGCGGAGGTGCCCCTTGCTGTCCGTGGTCGCCGTCTTCACGGTGCTGTACGCGCCGCCGGGCTTCTTGTACTGCAGCTTCACCACCTGCTTGGTGAACGCGTGGTACTTGAGGTCCGTCCAGTTGGCCCGCGACAGTTTTCCGGTGACGGTCAGCGTGCCCCCCTTCCTGACCGGCTCGGGCGTGGCGTCCGTGGTCAGGGTCGCGGCGCGCTTCACCTTGAACAGGGCGATGCGGTCGGAGATCCAGTAGTCGCGGTCATTCGCCTGGACCGTGGCGTTGACCTGCCAGTTCCCCGCGACCGCGTTGGCGTCCCAGCCCTCGTTGCCACTTCCGTACGAGTCGATCCACGTAGGATCGATCTCCATCGTCGCCGTGCACACGGACGTCGTCGTACTGACCTTCCTGCACGTCGTGCCGAGGTGGTCGACCGGCCCGAGACCATTGGTCGTGTTGTACGCGGACACGTCGGCGACCCCCTTCACCCCCGAGTTGTCCTTGATCGTCATGGTGATCGGGAACCGCTTGACGTTCTTGACCCCGACGATCACGTTGCTGCCACCGTTCACGACGGTCTTGGTGACCCGGATGTCACCCCGCCCCTCCGCGTGAGCGGCCGGCGCCACCACGATCCCGGTGGCCACCGCCGCCACCACCGAGGCCGCAGCCATTCTTCTGCGCATGTCCCACCCCTGTTCTCCCCGCCTTGTGGCAGGGGGAGAACAGGGTAGCGACCACCCCGACCCGCCTTACGCGTAATGAACCCGAGGCGGCCGGCCGTCAGATCTGCGACAAGAGCGTCGGCAGTTTGCGCATGTCGTCGAAGACCACCGTGTCCGGGCCCTCCAGCCAGTGCGCCGGGGTCAGCCCGCCCGCGTAGCCGAGTGACCGCATGCCGGCCGAACGGGCTGCCTGCACGCCGTACTTGCTGTCCTCGACGACGACGCAGGCCGACGGCTCCACCCCCATCTGCCGGGCCGCGTGGAGGAAGAGGTCGGGGGCGGGCTTGCCGTGGGCGACCTCCGAGGCGCTGAAGATGCGGCCCTCGAAGTGCGGGTGGAGGCCGGTGTGGCCGAGGGTGTGGCGCATCTTCTCGTGGCTGCCGCTCGATGCCACACAGGTGGGGAGCACGAGGGCGGCCAGCGCCTCGTGGATGCCGTCGACCGCGACGAGTTCGGAGTCCACGGCGGCACGGTGGAGGTCCTCGAAGCGCTGCTGCCAGACGGCGGACTTGCCGGGCAGGTGGGCCTCGATCAACGCACCGATGGACTTGTTCGACCGGCCCACGAACTTTTCGATGACCTCTTCCGCAGCCAGCGGCCACCCCAGTTCGGCGCCCACTTCGACCTGGATGCGCACGGCGATGCGTTCGCTGTCGACGAGTACGCCGTCGCAGTCGAATATGACGAGTTCAGGAGGAGTGGTCATCCGGCCAGGATAAAGAAACACCTGCACTTCAATGGAGGCGGGAAGAGCCTGGCGGCGCGGGCAGGGATGGCGCTCGGCATCGTCCGCATCGGGCACGAGTGCCGTGTGAGCGGGCGTCATGAGTCCCGATGCGGACACCCCCACTCGATCTGCGCCCGGACGTGGTGATCCGGAGAACAAGGGACGAGCCGGGCCGGGAGCGGACCCTAGTGGGGGACGAAGCGGTCGACCAGGAGCGCGAGGCGGTCGGGGACTCGGTCGGCGGGCAGGCGTCCGGCGCGGGTGAGGGTGACCAGACCGTGCAGCGCGGCCCAGAACGTCTCGACGAACAAGCCCGGTTCATCGGGGTGTGCGTGGTCGACGAGCGGGTCCAGCAGGGCCTGGAACGCCTCGCGCAGTGGAGCGGGCGTGGCGTCGTCGGCGAAGGGGAGGCCGTTGTCGAGGCTGAACATCGCGTCGTACAGGGCGTGGTTGCGCGCGGCGAAGTCGGTGTAGGCGCGGGCCAGTGCGGCCACCGCCTCCCGGTCGGCGGGCCCCTCCGGCACCGCGGCGCGCAGCGCGGTCGTCAGCTCGGCGAACCCCTCCAGCGCGACCGCTGCCACGATCTCGTTCTTGCCCCGGAAGTGGCTGTAGAGCACGGGCTGGCTGTACTCGATCCGCTCGGCGAGCCGGCGCGTGGTGACGGCGTCCCAGCCGTGGGCCTCGGCGAGTTCGCGGGCCGTGGAGACGATCAGCCTGTGGCGGTTGGCCCGCTCGCGTTCCTTGCGTTCGTGTACTGACATGACTCGATGCTAGCACCGCTAGACAATCGAGCGATGACATGTCTAGCATTGCATCAGAACCTAGCGCCGCTAGGTCAGCCTTTGGAGGGGTCATGCAGGACGTACTGGCCGTCGTCACGGTCGTTGCGGTCGGGCTGATGGTGGGCGTGGAGTTCGCGGTGGCGGTGTTCGTGAACCCGATCCTCGACCGGCTTCCGAACGACGGCGGGGTCGAAGCCCGCAGCGACGGGGCGCGAGTCCTGGGCCGGGTGATGCCGTTCTGGTACATCGGCTCGGTCGTCCTCGGCGCGGTGTGGTCCACGCTGACGTGGGGCGACGCGGGCGCGTCGCTCGTCGCCGCGGGCGCAGTGCTGCTCGTGGTGAGCGTGGTGATGTCGATCCTGCTGCTCGTGCCGATCAACTCACGCGTCGCGACCTGGTCACAGGAAGGCGTGCCCGCGGACTGGAAGCAGCAGGTGGGGCGTTGGGACCGGTTCCACTACGTCCGCGTGGGCGTCATCGTGCTCGCCTTCACGCTGTTCGCCGTGGCCCTCGTCTAGGGGCGTCGTTCGCGGGAGCACGACCGCCGGCCCCGCCCCTCAGCAGGGGGCGGGGCCGGCGGTCGTGCGATGGGGAGGTGCCGCGGTCCGCGGCTGCGGTCGGGCATGCGCGGATGCGGCCGCCGGGACGGAGAAACCCGCAATTCAGCGAAGGCGCGAGGAGGACAGGATCGAGGCCAGGTGGGCCACGACCATGACCCAGGTGATGACGGCGATGGCCGACACCGTCAGCTGGGTCGCCTCGATGCTGCCCATGAACAGGTCGACCACGGCAACCGCCAGCAGGACGAGGGACGCCTCGATGCCGTTGGTGATCCGGTGAATCTTGAAGGCCGAGGCCAGACGCCGTGCCGAGGCGAGCCCCGCCGACCGGGGCCGGGTCGCCTCGTCGTCCGCGACCGGCAGACCACGGCGGGCACGCGCGACATCCACGAGGTCCGTGGACGCCTTCAGCAGTACGACTCCGAGTGCCGCCGCGAGTCCCACCGACACCCAGAGGTCCGAGGAGCCGCGAGCCGCCCGGAACCCGGCCCCGATCATGAGCGCCGCGTCCGCCAGGTAGGCCCCGAGCCGGTCGACGTAGATGCCCGTCGCGCTGTTCTGGCCCTTCCAGCGCGCCACTTCGCCGTCCACGCAGTCGAAGAGCAGGAACAGCTGGAAGAGCACCGCCGCGAGCAGGGCCCCTGCCAGGCCGGGTATGAGGAGCGCGAAACCGGAGGCCACGCCGCACACCACCATCGTCCAGGTGAGCTGATCGGGCGTCACGCGCGTACGCACCAGCTGCCGGGTGGTCCGCAGGGAGATCCGCCGCATGTACAGGCGGCCCGCCCAGTGCTCCCCGTTACGGCTCTGAAGCTTCGCGTTAGGCTGACAGATCTCACGCAGCTCTGCCAATGCCGGAGCACTCGTCATGACGTTCCTTCACCCACCTGTCCCGTCGGACCAGCAATGATCACCACAGGGTAGAGACCCCACTTGTTCAGGCCGACAGGAGGTGCGGTTCGTCGGCTGTGCAGGCCGGCCGTGCAGTAACCGGGGGGCCTTCCGGTGGCATGTAGGGCTGCCGCTGGCCAGCATGGACACATGTCCGTCGATCAGGGAGAACCCATGTCCATCGCGGTACTCGGAGCGACCGGTGGCCAGGGCGGCGCGGTGGCCGCCGCCCTGCTGGAGGCGGGGCGTGGCGTGCGCGCCGTGGTGCGTGATCCCGGCAGCGGGCGGGCCAGGGCGCTGGCCGCGGCCGGAGCGGAGGTCGTCCACGGGGATCTGTTCGACGAGGGCTCGCTCGCCGGGGCGTTCCTGGGCACGACGGCCGCGTTCGCCGTCACCACACCGTTCCAGGACGGTCTGGACGCCGAGGTGGCCCAGGGCGCGGCAATCGTGCGGGCCGCCGAGGACGCCGCGCTGCCGCATCTGGTGCTGGCCTCCGTCGCCAGTGCGGACCGTGGCACCGGCATCCCGCACTTCGAGACCAAGGCCAGGATCGAGGAACTGCTGGCCGGCTCCGGACTTCCGGCGACGGTGGTGGCACCGACCTACTTCTACGACAACGCGCTGGGCGCGCTGGACGAGGTCGCCGCCGGCCTCCTCACCATGCCGCTTCCCGGTGACACCCCCCTCCAGCAGGTGGCACGGCAGGACCTGGGCCGGGTCGTGGCCGCGGTCGTGGCCGATCCGGAGCGTTGGATCGGGCAGCGGATCGAGGTGGCGGGCGACGATCCCACGCCGGTCCGGATGGCCGAGGAGATCGGACGGGCCGCGGGCGGCACGGTCGCGTTCCGGCAGACGCCACTGGCGGACCTGCGTACCGCCAACCCCGACATGTTCGCCATGTACAGCTTTCTGGCGGACACCGGTTACCAGGTGGACCTGGAGGCATTGCGGACGCAGTTCCCCACCGTCCCCTGGACTCCGTACGGCGCATGGGCGGACGCCCAGAAGTGGCCGACGCCCCGCATCAGGACAACGTGACACTTGGGCCTGTGATGTCACGTCGCCCCCTGCCCGAGCCGGGCGGCTCGGGCAGGGGGCGCATCTGTGTCACAGCGCGAGCAGTGCTCGCACAGGGACGACGGTGTCCGACAGAGGACGTACGGCCATGCGCATCAGCGCGAGGGCGTTGTCGTCTCCCGCGATGCGGTTGGCGCTGAGCTCACCGCAGGTCAGGCACTCGTGGATGATCGTCCATTCCCCGTCCTGCCGGACGGACAGGCTGAGCGCCGTCATCCGCCCGCGGCAGTCGGCGGCCCGGTCTCCCGGAATCCGCTGATCGACGTGCAGGCTGGTCAGGCAGTGCGGGCAGTGGTTTCGATGGGCGGTGCCCGGTGCGATCAGCGGCACGTCGAGCCGGCAGCCGACGCAGCGGAACGCGTCGCCGTGGGCGCCGCCCGGTCCGTGCAGAACGTCCTTGCGTCTCTGCGGGCGGTGGGACGGTCGTCGGGGTTTACGTCGTGGCACGGCGGGCCCTCCGTCCTGCCCACGGTCGTCGTCGGCGGTTCACAGGTCACCGAACGCTTCGAGCGGGAAAGGCGGTTGGGCCAGTGGGCGTACGGCCATCCGCATCAGGATCAGCTGGTTGTCGTCCCCGCACACCGGGTTCGAGGTCAGCTCGTCGCAGCGGGTGCAGCGGTGGATGACCATCCAGCCACCGGTGCGGAGCACCGCGATGGAGATCGGGGTCATACGCGCCCCGCAGTCGGACGGCCCGCCCTCGACGTGGTCGAGGCAGTGCTGCGAGTGCAGGCAACTGGGGCAGTGGTTGCGACGGCTGCCGTCGGGCGCGAGCGTGGCGACGGTCAGACCGCACCACAGGCAGGTGAAGGTGTCGGTCCTCAGACAGGCGCCGGCGCCGTTGGCGGAGGACTTGGTCGAACGGTTCTGGGGGTTGTCGGTGGACACCCGGTTTTCTCCTTGCCGAAGAGGATGAGCAATGCAGCAGGGAAGTACCGAGCAGCCCTCGGGGGCATGGGCCTCAGAGGCGTGAGTCGTCAGCCGGGATCACGTACTGACGAGGCAAAAACGCGTACCGGTCAGGGAACGCGGGTCAGCGCGATGCCGCGGGCGTGCGCATGCACGCAGCTCCGATCGCCCCGGCGCGGATGGAGGCGCAACGAGGGAAGCTCGGAACTACTGGCCGGGGCATACATCAACTTCTTTCCAGGGCAGGCGCCCATGGTTCGGCGGCGGTCGACACCGTGGTGTCGAGGTGACCGTAACAATGCGCCCGGACCGGATCCAGCGATTATCGGGCCGCGCAGATACGGGTGGGGTGGCCCGGCCGAAGAGCGGGCCGGGCCACCCCGGGCGGGGGAAGGTGCGTGCTCAGGAGCGGGTCGGCGGGTGGATCGGGCTCCGGGCGGGGGCGGCCTGCTCCGTCGCCGCGAGTGACCGGTGCTGTGTGATGCGGCCTGCGCTCAGCTCCAGGTGGTTGCCGGTGAAGCGGGCTCGCATGCGGCGGTCGTGGGTGACGACGACGACCGCTCCCGGGTAGCCGGCCAGTGCTCCTTCCAGTTCTTCGACCAGGGCGGGGGAGAGATGGTTCGTGGGCTCGTCGAGCAACAGCAGGTCGACGGGATCACTCACCAGGCGGGCCAGTTCGATGCGGCGCCTCTGCCCGTAGGACAGCTCGCCGACCCTCAGACGCAGGTCGTCCGGACTGAACAGACCGAGCGAGAGCAGGGTGTCGGTGTGCTCGTCCAGGTCCCCGGCCCGGCCCTGGGCGAAGGCCTGCGGCACCGTCAGGCCGGACGGCCACGGTGTTTCCTCCTGCCGCAGGTGCCCGACCCGGCCCGTGGTGCGCACGGTCCCGTCGTCGGGCCGCAGTTCGCCCGCGAGGACCCGCATGAGTGTCGTCTTGCCGGCCCCGTTGGGTCCGGTGACCAGCAGCCGGTCCTCGCCCCCGATCCGCAGGGACGGAACGTGCAGCCGGTCCCCGACGTGGACGTCGGTGAGTTCGGCCGCCGTCTGCGGTGTCCGAGGGCCCGCGGTGGTGATGCGGGCGGAGAGGACGAGCGGGTCGGGTGGCGGCGCGACGGGGTTCCCGGTGAGGCGCTCGACGCGCTCCTTGGCGTTGCGGATACGGACCATCGCCCCGTGTCCGCGGCCACGGGCACGGAATCCGCCGTGCCCGAACACGGCGAACGGCAGCTTGCGCGGAACGGCGTCGAGACGGGCCGTGTTCGTTGCGGCCAGTTTCTGGTTACGGGCCAGCTCCGCGCACCAGTCCTCGTACTCCTGCAGCCGGCGCCGACGTTCTGCGGCCTTGGCGGCGAGGTAGCCGTCGTAGCCGTTCCCGTAACGCGACACCTTGCCCTCACCGACCTCCAGGATCGTGGTGGTGACCCGTTCCAGGAACACCCGGTCGTGGGTGACCGCGAGCAGCGTGCCGCGATGCGCGCGCAGACGCGCCTCCAGCCAGCTCACGGCCCGGTCGTCCAGATCGTTGGTCGGCTCGTCGAGCAGGAGCAGCTCGGGCCGGGACGCCAACGTGGCGGCCAGCGCGAGACGTGAGCGTTCGCCGCCCGACAGCGTGCCGAGCGCCCTGTCGCGCGCCAGGCCCGGCAGACCGAGCCCGTGCAGTGCGATGTCCACCCGGGCATCCGCCTCGTACCCGTCACGTGCCTCGTACCGGGCGACCAGCCGGGCGTAGGCGTCGAGCGCGGCGGCGAGCTCCGCCCCGGCCAGGTCCTTCAGCCCGGCCTCGGCACGGCGCATCCGGCTTTCGAGGTCGCGCAGCTCGGCGAGGGCCAGGTTCACGGCATCCTGGACGTCGGCTTCGGGCGGCAGCGCCAGGGACTGGGCGAGATGGCCGACGCCGCCGGGCGAGACCACGGTCAACTCGCCGTTGTCGGGCCCGTCCTGTCCAGCGATGAGCCGCAACAGGGTGGATTTACCGGCCCCGTTGTCGCCGATGATGCCGGCCTTCTCGCCCGGTCCGACGGTGAAGGACACCTCGTTCAGCACGACGTGTCTGTCGTAGCGGCGGGTGATGTCGTGAAGGGATAGTTGCGCGGTGGGCATGGAGGAGTCCCCTGTTCTCGGCCGGGCCGATCGGAACGGGCAGCTGGACGCATCCGCGCACGCCGGAGCCCCTCACGGCCCGCCGCGCAGGCGGCATCGGCACAGGAGCAGGAGCACGGATGGGAACGTGCGACGGCGGAGCCGAGCTCAACGCGGTCGCACGGGGACTGTCACAGGGAACCCATACGAAAAACTGTACGGGGAGGTCTGCCGGCGCGCACGTCATTTGTCGTCCTCGCGCCATGTGCCCGGGCGAGGACGACGTCCGGCACGGCGAGGATCACGACGTCGGCCCGGGCCGCCGCCTCGGCGCCGACGGTCAGCTCGCGTCCGAGCTCGCGGATCAGCTCCTGGCCCCCCGGAGAGTTCTCGGCGAAGAGGGTGGTGAAGTCGCTGCTGACCAGGTTGCTGGAGACGCGCCGGCCCATCTTGCCGACGGCCCCGATGACGGCAACGGTGGTGGATGCGGTCGCGAGCGAGCGGTTGAACCTGTCGCTGGAGGGCCTTTCCAGCCCGTCCGGCGGTTGAGGACACGGCGCGGCCGGTGGCCGCGTCACGAATGGTGTCCTGTCACCCGGGCGACGGTTCCGTCCTCAAACGCCGGACGGGCTGACGCGGTCGCCGGACCGGTCGTCCGATTCGCGGGCCTCGGCAACCAGCGCCGGGAGTTCAGTCAGCGCGTTGATGCGCCAGTCCGCCGTCTCCACCACGTCCGGATGGTCCGCCCACCAGTGCCCGTACGCACCGCGGCGGACATGCGCCGCGCGCAGGCCGAAGGACTTGGCCGGGAACAGGTCGTTGGCCGGGTGGTCGCCCACGTACAGGGTGCGCTCCGGGGCGGCCCCCGACACCTCCAGTACCCGTGCGAAGAACGCCGGGTCCGGTTTGGTCACACCCCACTCGTCCGAGGTGACGACCAGGTCCGCGGGCAGATCCAGGGCCCGCAGCAGTTCCCCGGCCCGTACCGTCTGGTTGCCCGCGACCACCACCCGTACCCCCAGCGCGCGCAGCTCCGCGAGGGCGGGACGGACGTCGGGGTAGAGGTCCGTCTCGTCGAGATGCTCGCCCCGCCCGGCCGCCGCACGCGCCAGGTACGCCTCCCTGACGTCCATGCCGGGGCGCAGGATGCGCAGCGCGTCGGCGCTGTCGCGGCCCTGGGTGACCGCCGCGCCGACCAACGCGCTGAGCGTGTGCGGCGGAACGCCGAGCCAGTTCGCCCAGGACGCCCAGTAGCGGTCGTCGCGTACGAGTGTTTCGCCGATGTCGAAGACGATCGTTTCCATCACCGTCCCGACCCTACGGCCCCCGACCGCTTCAGCGGCCCAGGCGCCAGGGACGGGCCTGCGGTCCTCCTGTCTCATGGAGTCCCTGGTCCGGGGCGCGTGCCTCGCTCGTATGCTCGCTTCATGACCGATCCTCAGCGCGGACGTCCGACCACCAATTCCATGCGGCGCGCCCTCAAGCGGGCCCGCGACGGTGTCGCACTCGATGTGACCGAGGCCGCCGTTCTGCTCCAGGCGCGAGGTGACGATCTGACGGATCTCGCGGCCTCGGCCGCCCGGGTGCGCGACGCCGGACTCGAAGCCGCCGGCCGGCCGGGCGTCATCACGTACTCCCGCAAGGTCTTCATCCCGCTGACCCGGCTCTGCCGCGACAAGTGCCACTACTGCACCTTCGTCACCGTCCCCGGCAAGCTCCGGCGCGAGGGGCACGGGATGTTCCTGTCGCCCGACGAGGTGCTGGACATCGCCCGCAAGGGCGCGGCCATGGGCTGCAAGGAAGCGCTGTTCACCCTCGGTGACCGGCCCGAGGACCGCTGGCCCGAGGCGCGGGAGTGGCTGGAGGCCGAGGGGTACGACGACACCCTCGCGTACGTACGCGCCATGGCGATCCGCGTCCTGGAGGAGACCGGCCTCCTCCCGCACCTCAACCCGGGCGTGCTCACCTGGACCGACCTTCAGCGCCTCAAGCCCGTCGCCCCCTCCATGGGCATGATGCTGGAGACGACGGCCACCCGCCTGTGGTCCGAACCGGGCGGCCCGCACCACGGCTCCCCGGACAAGGAACCGGCCGTACGCCTCCGCGTCCTCGAAGACGCGGGCCGCTCCAACGTCCCGTTCACGACCGGCATCCTGATCGGGATCGGCGAATCGTACGAGGAGCGCGCCGACTCCCTCTTCGAGCTCCGCAAGACCGCCCGCGCCTACCACGGCATCCAGGAAGTCATCGTCCAGAACTTCCGCGCCAAGCCGGACACGGCGATGCGCGGCATGCCGGACGCCGAGCTGGAGGAACTGGCCGCGGCCATCGCCGTCGCCCGCCACATCCTCGGCCCGTCCGCCCGCATCCAGGCCCCGCCGAACCTCGTCGACGCCGAGTACGCGCTGCTCATCGGCGCGGGCATCGACGACTGGGGCGGCGTCTCCCCGCTCACCCCGGACCATGTGAATCCCGAACGCCCCTGGCCCCACATCGACGAACTGGCCGCCAGGACCGCCGAGTCGGGCTTCGCACTCCGCGAGCGCCTCACCATCTACCCGGAGTTCATTCAGCGCGGCGAGCCCTGGCTCGACCCCCGCCTGCTCCCGCACGTCCGCGCCCTCGCCGACCCGGAGACGGGCCTCGCGAAGGAGGGGACACTCCCTGTCGGGCTGCCCTGGCAGGAGCCCGACGAGGAGTTCGGCGCCACCGGCCGCACCGATCTGCACCGCACCATCGACACGGAGGGCCGCACCGGCGACCGCCGCGAGGACTTCGACGAGGTGTACGGGGACTGGGAGGCGCTGCGCGAGGCAGCGGCCCCCGGCATGGTCCCGTCCCGCATCGACGCCGACGTACGCCAGGCGCTGAGCCAGGCCGCCGACGACCCGACGAAACTCACCGACGACCAGGCGCTCGCCCTGCTCCACGCGGACGGCCCGGCGCTCGACGAACTGTGCCGGATCGCGGACACCCTGCGGCGCGACGTGGTCGGTGACGACGTCACGTACATCGTCACCAGGAACATCAACTTCACCAACGTCTGCTACACCGGCTGCCGTTTCTGCGCCTTCGCCCAGCGGCGCACCGACGCCGACGCGTACACCCTCTCCCTGGACCAGGTCGCCGACCGGGCCGCACAGGCGTGGGACGTCGGCGCGGTCGAGGTCTGCATGCAGGGCGGCATCCACCCGGACCTGCCCGGCACCGCGTACTTCGACATCGCGCGGGCGGTGAGGGAACGCGTACCCGGCATGCATGTGCACGCCTTCTCCCCGATGGAGGTCGTCAACGGGGCGACCCGCACCGGCATGTCCATCCGTGACTGGCTGATCGCCGCGAAGGAGGCCGGGCTCGGCTCGATCCCCGGCACGGCGGCCGAGATCCTGGACGACGAGGTCCGCTGGGTCCTCACCAAGGGCAAGCTGCCCACGGCGACCTGGCTGGAGGTCATCAGGACCGCCCACGAGGTGGGACTGCGCTCCTCGTCGACGATGATGTACGGCCATGTCGACCAGCCCCGCCACTGGCTCGGCCACCTGAGGACCCTGGCCGGCCTCCAGCAGGAGACGGGCGGCTTCACGGAGTTCGTCACCCTCCCCTTCATCCACACCAATGCCCCGGTCTACCTGGCAGGCATCGCCCGCCCCGGCCCGACCGACCGCGACAACCGGGCCGTCACCGCCATGGCCCGGCTGCTGCTCCACCCGCACATCACCAACATCCAGACCAGCTGGGTGAAGCTCGGTACGGAGGGTGCGGCCGAGATGCTGCGCTCGGGCGCGAACGACCTGGGCGGCACGCTGATGGAGGAGACCATCTCCCGGATGGCGGGGTCGAGTTACGGCTCGTACCGGTCGATCCAGGACCTGGTCGCCATCGCCGAGCTGGCCGGGCGGCCGGCGAAGCCGCGTACGACGCTGTACGGAGAGGTCCCCGAGGAGCGGGTCACGGCGGCCGCCGCCTCGGACGGCCACCTGCCGGTGCTGCTGCCGGTGCTGCCTTAGCAGGGCGGGGGGCTCGTCAGCCGAACCGCTCGTGATCGACGCCGTGCCGGCCGATCACGAGCGGTTCGGGGGCGGCCCGCTTCCGGTCCGCGCCGGCGCGGCTGTCCGGCGTGGCCGTCCGGCGCGGCCGTCCAGCGCCGGATTTCTTCGTCGTCATGGGCGGGCGACGTCCCCCGGCACCAGCTGTGCTCCCCGACGAGCGGACCCGCGGACCCGCGGACCCACCGCACAGGTCAAGGATCAAGTCAGTCCAGGCGGCGCGGGGTTCCGAGGAGCCCGGCCTCGACGTCAGTCGGTTGCAGTTTGACCAACTTCCGGTGCTGAGTCGTACACCACAGCACCATGTCGTCGCCGAGTGCGGGCAGCGCTTCCGCCTGCACCCGGGGCAGCCCCAGAATGCGCCCGAGGACTACCGCCTCCTCGGGGGAGACCCGCTGGATCCCGACCAGTCCCGCGTTTTCGAGCAGCCTCGGCGCCGTCGGGCCCAGGAACGGCAGCAGTGTCAGCACGGACTGCCACGGTCCGGGTGCCAGCCGGCTGCGCGGTGGGCGCATGCCGCAGTCCCGCACGACCAGGACGGGGCTGGTGACCGACGCGCCCTGCGGTCCCACCTGCTTGACATCGTGCACCGTCATGCACTGTTGCCCCCCGCCGGCGGCCTGCGCGAGCCCCGTCCACGCCTGCGGCCTGGCCGTCTCGACGGCGACGCGCGCGCCGGTGCCGGCTGTGCGCAGCGCCAGTACTTGCGCCGTCCACACACTGCCGATGACCACGACATCGAGCTGAGAGGGGCGGAAGAGGCCGAGTACGGCGGGCTGCCTCTTCGCGTCGACGCCCACCACGACCCCGTCGTCGCCGAGCGGCAGTGTCAGCGCGGCGAGCTGTTCCACGGGCAGCACATGCCGGTCGCGGCGTGGGCCGAGCAGTCCGAACCCGGCCCTGCCCCGTCCGGCCGCCGGTGGGGCGGAAGCAGCCGGGCCGGCGGTGCCGGTGCGCGTCATGCGATGGGTGGTCAACGGGTACCTCCGAGGGGCAAGGTGGCCAGCACACCGGGAAGTTGTTCGCGGTCGAGCCGTACGAGGCTGACTTTCACTCCTCGTGCGGCGCGCTCCAACTGCCGTCGTACCGTAACTAGTTCGTTACTCCCGCGCGCGGTGAGGCGGACGTACCCGCTGACGGCCGGTGCGCCACCGGTCCCGCGCGACACCGTCAGGCTGAATGTGCTGGCCGGCGCCGGCATCGACGTCAGGAGTGCCACGAGTTGTGCCGATGGCGCAGCACCCGCGCCCAGGTGCGGCCAGCGGCCGACCCAGTAGGTCGTGTGCCAACGGTCGTCGCAGCGCCAGGCGCGGGTGGACTCCGTGGTGCGCCGCAGCGGCACATCCGTCCGCACCGCCAGCGCGCTGGCCTGCGGATTCACCCCGGCCGAGGTCGCGAGGGCGGACGTCACCTGCGCTTCGGTCAGGACCGAAGCGTCGAACCCCGCCCCTGCCAGTCGGCTTGCCAGCTGATCCGTGGCCCGCAACAGCGCGCGCTGCGCTCCGTCGATGCCGCCGCCGCGTGCCCGCACCGCCTCCGGACACAGCTCCGGGTCGAGTTTCAGCGCGATCCATGTCAGCCGGATCGCGGGGGTACCGGCCTGGGCCTGGAGCGGCGCGTACGACCGTGCCGCCGCGGCCTGTTCAGGGAGGTGCGGTCCGGGCGCGGGCTGCGTGTGCTGCACGACCTGTACCGACTCCAGCCGGATGTCGTCCACCTCCAGGGCGTCGTGCAGCAACCCGAGTTCCAGCGGACGCGCGTCCCGGGCCATCCGCAGCGGTTCGTCCCGTGGCTGCACGAGCAGCAGGGCTGTCAGGAACGTTCCGTCACCCACCATCCCGATCGTGCGCTCGCGCTGCCGGTCGGTGTAGGTGTACGTCCGCAGCGCCGCCTCGCACTCGACGACCGGCGCCAGCGCGGGGTCCACCCCTTCCGCGGACCACGGCCGTCGCGCGGCCCTCAGCCGCCCGCGCAGGGCCATGACGGCGGTGAACCACTCCATCACCGGCCGCCCCCGCCGCCGCAGAACCGCCAGCAGCACCAGCGCCGCCGCAACCAGGCCCATCGGCACCAACAGGATCCTGTTCGTCACCCACGCGACAAGCATCAGCGCGCCGGCGACCTCCATCAACACCACCTGGTGCAGCCGCACTCCACCGATCCGCCCCGGCTGCGGGTGCACACTCATCACTGCGGTCGTCGCGCTGCTCATCCCCCGGTATGTCCCTCCGTGTCACGGCACTAAGGCGTGTGCGAGTCGGACCGACGCTATCGGCACACCGGTCCGCGACCGCCCACTGTCCCACGCCCGGCGATGAGGGGTTCGAAGGGGGGTTCACGGCCCGCCCGGTCGGGCAGGGGCGTCAGCCGGCTCCTTGAAGCATGTACCCGCACAGCGGTGAACGAGCGGCAGCGGGCATAGTGGGGGCGGTTCGCGAGGCATCTACAACCACGGGGAGAAATAGGGCAGATGGCATCACGGCGGGACGAACTCAATGCCTACACCTTCGCGAAGAAGCGGCTGGTCGCCGCCTTCCTGCAACCGTCCGCAGCCGGTTCGGACGAGGGGGCGCCGCGCCCGCTGCGGGCCCTGCTGCCAGGAGTGGTGGTGGGCGCCCTGCTGGTGGCGGGCTTCGGGGCCTGGGGCATCTTCAAGCCCAAGGTTCCCGACGGCTGGGACGACCCCGGTGCCCACGTCATCGTCGGCAGTGAATCGACAACCCGATACGTCGTCCTGGAGACCAAAGGCGTCAAGCGCCTGCACCCGGTGCTGAACTTCTCCTCCGCGAAACTGCTCCTGGACCCGGACAAGTCCTCGGTGATCCAGGTGGCGGAGTCCGAACTGGACAACGGAAAGCTGCAGCGCGGTCCGATGCTCGGCATACCGTACGCACCCGACCGGCTGCCCAGCGCGGACGAGGCGGGCCGCAACAAGCTCTGGGCGGTCTGCGAGCAGCCGGGCGCCGGCGCCGGTGACACCGTGCAGAAGGCGGTCTTCCTGCTTGCCGACCGAGAGACGGACAAGGTGGGCGGCAAGCAGCAGCTCCACGGCGGCCAGGCCCTGTACGTCGAGGCGGACGGCGGGGGTGGCACGCGCTACCTGGTGGATGCGGACGGCACGCAGCACGTCATCGGGACCACCGGAGGCGACAAGCCCTCGGCCCGGGACGAGGTGTTGCGCCGCTCACTGTTCAGCGAGGGCGCACAGCCCCAGAAGGTCACCAAGGACTGGCTCGGCACCCTGCATGCCGGCAAGCCCATCGACTTCCCGCGGTTGCCCGGCAAGGTCGGTGACCCGGCCGGCGTCAGCGGCCTGGACCCCCGCCTGGACAAGGTGGGCACGGTACTCAAAGCCGTGGCCGGTACCGGCATGCAGCAGTACGTCGTCCTGCCGGGGGCGGTTGCGCCCGTGTCCGACCTCGTCGCCAGGCTGCTCCTGACGAGCCCGGAGGCGGAGGTGCTGGGCCAGAAGGCGCAGGCCACCGAAGTCGGACCGCAGTCCTTCACCTCTTCCCCGGACGAGTTCTACGCGAAGTACGGCTGGCCGAAGAACGTCCCGACACAGGCCAACGACACGTCGGCCCGGACCGGAACCGTCTGCAACGTGCTGCACAGCGTCACCTCGGCGGGCGTGCCGAAACTGACCACCTGGGCCGGCCCCGGGTATCCGGTCCGCTTCCAGGACGGGGCCACCAGCGCGTACGTCACGCCGGGCAGCGGTGTGCTGTACCGGCAGTTCAACGGAGCTTCCCCCACCACCGGTTCGCTCTTTCTGGTGACGGATACCGGGCTGCGCTACGCCGTGCAGACGAACAACGACAGCAGTGCGGACCCCTCCAAGATCGGGGCCGACGCGAAGCCCCCGACGGCAGAGGAGCAGGCTGCCGAGGTCAACCAGGCCCAGACCAGGCTCGGCTACAAGGATGTACGGCCGCTGCCGGTGCCGGACAACTGGTCCGGCCTCCTGCCCAAGGGGCCCCGGCTCGACGCCAACAGTGCCAAACAGCCCCAGAGTTCGTGAGAACGGAGAGGAGGAAGCGCGTGATGATCACACGCAACGGATTCCGTTCTTCGGCCGTAGTGCTGCTCCTGATGTGCGCGGCGGGCGCCGGCCTGCCGGGGTTCGCGCAGGCTCCCGCGGCAGCACAGGACTCCGACCCGCAGACGGGTTCCGAGGGCAGCGGTGAGTGCACCTTTCCGATGGCGAAGCAGATCCAGGGCCGTCCCTGGGCGCTCCAGCGGCTGGTCTTCGACCAGCTCTGGCAGGACACCAAGGGCAAGGGGGTCCGGGTCGCGGTGATCGACACCGGTGTCGACGACACGAATCCGCAGCTGAAGTCCGCTGTCGACCGGGCGTCCGGGACCGATCTGCTTCCGCCGTCGCAGGACGGGTCTCAGGACCCGGCCACGGATGCCTCGAAATCCAAGGGCAAGGGAGGCGGTGGTGACGGCACAACCGATCTCGTCGGCCACGGCACCAAGGTCGCCGGCATCATCGCGGCCCGCCCGCGTCCGGGCACGGGGTTCGTCGGTCTCGCTCCGGAAGCGACGATCATCCCCATCCGGCAGAACGACGACAAGGGCACCGGCACTGCCGCGACGATGGCCGCGGCCATCCGCCACGCCATCGCGAAGCACGCCCGCGTCATCAACATCTCCCAGGACACCGCCAAGCCCCTGCGAGCCGACTCCGACCTGGCGCTTGCTGTGAGCGAGGCTCTGAGCAACGACATCGTCGTGGTCGCCTCCGCGGGTAACGACGGTCTCGCCGGCAAGGTCAAGGCGACGTACCCGGCGGCCTATCGGGGCGTCCTGGCGGTGGCCGCGTCGGACCGCAACGACGAGCGGGCGCCGTTCTCCCAGACCGGAGCCTTCGTAGGGGTTGCGGCGCCGGGCGTCGACATGGTGTCCACCGTTCCGAAGGGCGGCCAGTGTGTCGACAACGGCACAAGCTTCTCGGCCCCCTACGTCGCCGGAGTCGCTGCCCTCCTACGGGCGAAACACCCGCGCTGGACGCAGTCCCAGGTGGTCGCCCAGATCGAGCAGACCGCCGAACGCGCGGTCAAGGGACGGGATGACTTCATCGGGTGGGGAGTGGTCGATCCGGTGCGCGCTCTCAACGACGACGAACACCCGCCGAGCGCACCTACCCCGGATCGTGCGGTGTCGGACGGTCCCGTCGGACCGGAACCGATCGCCCTCCAGTTGGGGGAGACCCGGCAGGAGCGGATCACCCGGATCTCGATCTATGCGCTGGCCACCACGGGCCTTCTCATCGCAGTGATCGCGGGAACCGCGATCGTGCTGCGGGACCGTCGCCGCCGGTAATTAGGTGAACATCCAACAACTCAACTCAGCGCTAAGGCTGTTGGAATGAGTGGCGGCCGCAGCTAAACTGATTTTTGATAACTTTGGTCCGATGTACGCGCGGTACCCGACAATCGGGCAGCCGCGACATCCGATTCATGGGGGAAGGTGCGTTATGGGAGACAAGCTCAAGCTTTCAGCCGATCAGATCGACAAGCTCATCGGCGAACTCGGCAATATGCATGACACGCTCGAAGGCAGGATCACCCACCTCAACGGGGTCATCGACGCCGTCGAAGGCCACTGGAAGGGCGTTGCGGCCAACGCGTACAACGGCCTCCAGACGCAGGTCAATCTCGACGTGCGCAACCTGAAGGAGCTCCTGGCCTTCACCAAGGAAGCCGTTCAGATGAGCCGTGACGGCTTCGACGCGGAAGAAGTCGAGCGCCTCAACAGCTTCAAGGGCGTCGACGGTGGCAACCTGGGCAGCAACGGCGTTCTGGACCGGTTCCAGGTCTCTTCGTAACCCGTCCTCATTCCGCCTCGCATCAGGAGACCGCTCAATGGAGATTACGTACTCCGGCGTCGTCGAAGCCTCGAACCAGGTCAAGTCGACTGCCAACACCATCAAGACCCAGCTCGACGAGCTGAACACCAAGGTCAAGGCCGTCGTTGCCACGTGGGACGGTGAGACGCAGCAGGCGTTCTATGACCGGCACAGTGGCTGGGACGTCAAGGTGAACCACATGCACGAGACCCTGCTGACGATCTCGACGAAGCTCTTGGAAGCCACCGAGGGCTACCGGGCGAACGACCTCGCCCAGGCCCGGCGCTTCCAGGGCTGACCCAGGCTCAGATGAATCACGACGGAACCGGCACGTTGTGGGTGTGGGATGCGGTCAGCGCATCCCACACCCGTGCCTGCGGTTCCGTGGCACTTTAGGGGAGGTGCTTCCATGAGACCTGAACTTCCGGGCGATGGGTCGCGCACGCCGGATCTGGCGACGCCCAGTGAGTCTCTGCAGAACTTCAAGATCCGCGTGGACAATCTGCTCACGAAGCTCGACGCGTCACCGGCCGCGCACGGCCGCATCACCGAACAGAAGGTCACCACCGCCGCGTACGGCACCGGCTTTCCGGAGGCCATAGGGCTGTCCAGCGCCTACGACATGGTGCATGCGCGCTTGGCGCTGCTCTCCAAGACGCTCGGTGATCAGCTGGAAGCGATGGGCATCACCGTCGATCTGGCTGACCGCGGCTACGAGAACGTCGACCAGGAACACTCCGAGCGTCTGCACGCCATCCAGCAGCGCACCGAGATCTACTACAAGAAGCCGGAAACCGACAAGGATCCCGGAGCGCCCGCAGAGGGCAAGGACAAGACCGGTGGGGGTTCGTCCAGCGGATCAGACGGCTTGTAACACCTGAAGTGAACGGGGGACAGGGATAACCATGGGCAAGCAACTGCCACCACTCAACGCCTGTTACAACACCAGCGACTTCGAGCACGCGTCGTACCAGGACATGCTCAACATGGTCAGTGGCGTCAACGCCACGGCGATCATTAGTCGTGGCACCGCTCTCGTCGACGCGCAGACCGAGATCGAGAAGATCGGCACCGAGCTCAAAGAGCACGTCGGCCGTACCACCGGCTGGAAGGGCGCGGGTGGTGATGCCTTCCGCGAGTGGGGCAACGACTTTGCCAAGGAGACCCTGAAGCTGGCCGACTACGCCGGCACCGCGGGCACCTCGCTGCAGACGGCCGGCCAGGCCCTCAGCGAGGTGGTCAAGGTGATTCAGGGACACCCTGACGCCGTGCAGATGTGCTTCGCGGACGAGAAGAAGGAAAAGGCTCGGATCGCAGCCGTCGAGACGGCGCGGAACGAAGCGATTCCGCAGATGAACAAGCTCGCCTCGTACTACCTGATGGCACAGCAGTCGATCTCCTCGCAGGAAGAGCCGAACTTCAGGCCGCTGCCGAATGCGGCACTGCCGGAGAGCTCGTACGACAGCTGGAAGACGGGCTACGGCTCGCCTGGAAGCAACCCCGGCAGCACGGACTCGGTGACAAGTCCGCAGAGCAGTAACGTGTCGACGGGCGGCCACCACTACAGCACCGTGAGCCCCAACGGCGTCAGCCCGTCCTCCCCGGACGGCGCACCCGTCGTCCACACGCCGCAGCACGTCAGCGCGGTGCCCGGGGCCCCGGACAACACGGGGACGAACATCGACACGGTGACGATGCCGCAGACTCCGACGCCTGGCACGCTCCCGCCCACTGGCGGACTGCCCCCTCAGGGGCCGAGTGGCGGCGGACACCAGACACCTTTGCCGCCCGTGGTTATGCCCCCGCGTTCGGGCCCCTTCGGGCCCGGAGACGGCGTGGGGCGTATCTCCCCGACCGGGCCGGGGGGCAAGGGCGACATCGGAAGCGTCCGGCCCCCGACGATCAACCCCGGCAGGGGTGGCGTGGAAAGCGTCCGTCCCCCCATGACCACCCGGACCGACACTGGCATCCACGGTGGTACGCCGGCTCGGGGCGGCCAGGGCGGGGTCGGCCCCGCCCGGGGCACCTCGCGCGGGACGGTCATCGGCGGCGAGAAGCCGTCGACCGGCCGCGGAATGATGCAGGGCCATGCCGGTGGCGCCCCGGGGATCGCCGGGGGGCGGGCCCGGGCCACCGGCCCCGGTGGCAGCTCGCCACGCCTGGTCAACGAGCCGGGTGGCACCGTGCGGGCACCACGCGGAACGCAGTCGGGGGCTGGAGGGGAATTCACCCCGGGCGGCACCGGGCTCGTCCGTGAATCGCCGCGATCAGGCGGAGCGATGGGCTCGATGGGTGGTGCGATGGGCGGGTCCCAGGGCACACGGCGACGTCCGCAGCGACGTGACGGCGAGAGCCCGGATTATCTTGCCGAGGACGAAGAGACCTGGGGCACGGGGGACGACGGCGTGGTTCCCCCCGTGATCGACTAGAGCCGGTTCCGAAGCAGCGACGCCGGACGGCGGACAGAGAACGAGTGGGTGGCATGAGGTCAACGGTCAGGCGTCACCGCAGGCGAGCGTCGGCGGTGGTGTCAGCGCTGGGTTCCCTGCTCCTCCTCGGCGGCGCCATCGCCCCGGCCGCATCCGCGGACACCATGCGCGACCGGGAGTGGTACCTGGACCGGATGCAGGCCGCTGAGATGTGGAAGGTCAGCACCGGTACGGGGATCACTGTCGCTGTTCTCGATAGCGGCGTTATCCCTTCTGTTCCTGAACTGACGGGGAAAGTGCTTTCCGGGAAGAACTTCGTCGAGCCTCAGCGGGGTGCGCACAAGGACAAGAGCGGGCATGGCACCGCCATGGCAATGCTCATTGCGGGGAACGGGGTGAATGGTTCGGGCGTGAAGGGTCTTGCACCGAACGCGCACATCCTCCCGTTGACCGTCTTCGGCTCCTCCAAGGAATCGGGCACCAATAGCGTCCCAGCTCTGGTCGCTGCCATCCGATATGCCGCTGACAGCGAAGCCAAGATCATCAACATGTCCTTGGGCTTCGAGGACTTCATGCTCGCCGGGGGTGAGAAGGCTCAGATCCAAGAGGCAGTGGATTATGCCGTGGGGCGTGGGAAGCTGCTTCTGGCAGCGACCGGCAACAGGGGCGACAAGGACAACGGCGTCTCGTACCCGGCGGGAAGCCTTGGCGTCGCGGGCATCGGGGCCGTCGACAAGACGTCCTCAGTCACGAAGTACTCGGTGTCAGGACCTCAAGTGGCGCTCGCCGCCCCGGGTGAGGAAATCCCGATTCTCTGTGGCGGCGGTCAGGCAGGCTACTGCAACAGCGGCGGCACCAGCCAGGCGACCGCCATCGCCTCCGCCTCCGCCGCCCTCATCTGGTCCAAGCACCCGTCCTGGACCGGCAATCAGGTCCTCCGCGTACTGATGAACACTGCGGGCAAACCGACCGAAGGCAAGGTCCCCAGCCGCTACATCGGCTACGGCACGGTCCGCCCCCGCCTGGCCGTCCTCGGTGACCCCGGAGACCCGGGCCCCGCCGACGTGAACCCCCTGGTGGCTGCCCGATCCCCCAAGTCCCCTTCTGCGTCCGCCCCAAGCGGATCCGGCAGCCCCTCGAACTCCTCGAAGTCGTCGGCATCACCCGCTGTCTCGGCGAAGGCCGATGACGGCAAGGGCGTCGGCGCGATGGTCTGGATCATCATCGGAGTCGCCGTGGTGGTCATCGACGGCGCGGTGCTCCTGCTACGTCGGAGAGCAGCTGGAATCCGGCGTTGAAGTCGTGTCATCGCTCACTCACCCCCAATCGAAATCAGCTGTACGCGTATGGGGCAGGTGTAGGGATCGTGAAGGGTGAACTCACACGCCTCGCCATTCACAGGGAAAACCGCACCGAACTTCACGACGCCTTCATCTTTATCACCCGCAGTCTCATCTACTGACGACATCTCAAAGAAGCTCACTTGTGCGAGAGCCACTGGCAGCCCGACCACCACAACGATCGTGACCGACAAAGCGGGGCGGTATCACTGCAGAGCGAGCCGCACCCAACTCGGTTTCTTCATAACGGTGATGAAACGTGGCTGTACTGGAAATCGGCAAAGTGATCAAGTGGTCGTGTTAGTGTGTAATGCACCATCAACTTACAACGTCATAGGGACAGATGGGTACAACCCTGCAAATCAGGGAATAATCGGAAGGGGGAAACGTGAGCGGTGACATATTTCAAGAACTGAAGCAGTTTCAAGAATATGCGAATAAGATGCAGCAACTGATGTCTGAGATGCGCGACCAGATGCCTCAGCACGCCGAGGGCGAGGACGCGCAGGGAGCCGTCAGAGTCCGGTTGATAGCCGGTGGCATCCCGGAATCGATCAAGGTCGCATCTGACTGGCAGCGTAGGCAGCCTCCCGAGAATCTTGGTGCAGCTGTTGTCGAGGCGTATGGGGCCGCCCTGAGTGAGTGGATGGAGCGCTGGTCGGGTGGCCTCGCGCAGGCGGACTGGGAAGCCCGAGCTCATCAGCTCGACGGCAGCCTTGGCCAACCTGCGTCGGCAGGGACGGCCTCAGCGCCTCCGGAGACTTTCGAGCGGGACGTGAGGTACGTCGTTCCGCGGCCCCTCGAGGAAGTGGCCGAAGATGTGCTGACAGCCTTCGACGTGGTCGAGCGACAGGGCCCGGAGTCGTCCGTACAGCCCGAGGCGAAGGGGGACTCTGCCGCGCGCCGGGTCGTGATTACCCTCGGTTCGCAGGGTCTCGCCTCGTGCGAGGTGGAACCGGAATGGGCAGCCCGGCAGTCAGTTGTGCGACTGAATCAAGCGCTTGATGATGCATTGGCCGACGCACGCGCCAAGTCCAGCAGTGCTGAAAGCAGCGGCCCGGACGCCGTTGCAGACCTGAACCTGGGCGGCCTGCTGGATGAGGCTCTGGCCATCATGAAAAACCCGCGGCACTTCATCTAGGGAACTCCTGAAGGGGTTGAGAGCTTTGGGAAAAGACCTCAAAGTCATTACCGATGCGATACGTACTGATGTGGGCACGTGGGACGAGCAGGCCAAGTCAATAGGCGAGGTATCCGCTTCCATTAAGGGGATGCAGCAAAATCCGACCGAACTTGGAATCTTCGCTCCGCTTTTCATCGCCTATAACGGTGTCATCACTCATCTCTCAAGTCGATGCGCCGAAGGGAACGTTGAAATGTCGAAAATCGCCGACGAGTTGGTCAGGAACGCGAAGGCTTACGACGATCAAGAAGTAGATACCACGAAATCCGTTGAAGGCGCCTACTAGACAGAGATTCGGAAAGAACGGAGCTCCTCATGGCATTCAATCCCGAGCAATTCCAGGCGATTATCGATAAGTTGAACTCTGGCCTTACGACTATATCGACACATGCGACTGAACTGGGCCCAAAGGTAGAGTCGGCGGTGAACCACTGGTATGTTCCGGACGCCGTCGCGCGGGGATGTATCTGGATAGCGAACAAGATCATTGAAGCCGTCAATTGGATTATTAACAAGCTTGTAGACATCCTGCAAGGGGCGTTCGCTCCTGTCATCATGTTCTACAACGCCATGCAATGGCAGGGTGAGGAGATTCGGGGGAAGGCGTCCGGCGTGGCGTCTTCTACGCAGAAGTTCAACCTCACGGCCCCCAAGTACTGGGAAGGGGATGGGGCAACCGCATACACAAATGCCATCTTCCCTCAGTCTGGAGCTTCCGCTCAAGTCGCGTCCAGCGCGAGCACAGTAGCGGGCTGCCTCACAGCCTGTGGAGTGGCGGGACTCGCGTTCTACACCGCAGTAGGAGTCTTTATGGCTCAGCTGATCGCTGTCCTGGCTGCCTCGGCTGTTGCGGCTCCTACTGTGGTGGGTTTTCCCCCTGCCGCAGCTGCTGTCACGGCGGAAGCAACTCTCGGACCCGCCGTCATCGGGGGCGCTGTACTCGCCCTGCTGTCCATAATCGGTGCTGAGGGCACGACGATGACTCAACTCTCGGGCGAGAGCACCGACAAGAGCGCCTTTCCGAACGGGGGGCACTGGCCGGTCGGAACGGTCTGACGTCCTCGCTCAGCCGTCGACTTCATTATTTCCGAGATGGCGATTGGCGCTGCGCTTTTTCTGAATTGAAGAGGAAGATGATATGAATAGAACTCGCGTGGCCCTCTGGGGGGTTGCGGTGGCATCATTCGGATGGTTCTGCCTGCCGCTGTTCACCGGTAACGTGAGCGATCTTCCCCCTAAAAGCCTGATTGCCGTCCTCAGCGTTCTGGTGGTTTTTTGCCCAATTGCCGCAGAGGTGCATGAGATACGGCGGAAGAAGCGCGGTTAGCGCACACGCGGGGTTCGCAGGGTGAGGGCGCCAAAGCGTACGTCGCGGCAGTGAAGGGCCAGCCCACCGCTGCCACTCAGATCGAGACGAGTGCGGACAAGCTCGTAACGGAATTGACGCTTTGTGCGGTTGCCGGGGCGGCATTCCAATTGGCGCTGCTGGCCGTTTTGATCAAGGTCATCGTTGTTATGACCGCCGCAGCCGTCGCTGAAGGCTCCGTCGTGTTCTCGTGGGCGGGCCTTCTCGCTGCTGTGGGGGAAGTGCTGTTGGGTGCCGGCACCACCACCGGACTTGTGGTAACGCTGGTGGGGGTGCTCACAGCGCAGGCTACTCAAATAGCCGTTGCCAAGGGTGAAGCAAACGACAACAGTGCCTTTCCCAAGGGAGGCAAGTGGCCGTCCGCAGTTGTTTGATGCAGGTGCGGCGCTGCCGAATTGATTCTGCTGGCTCGGCAGTGCTTGATGACGCCGGGAAGGCAGGATCTTCTGAATGACGGGTGATGGTTTCGCATGTACTGGATTCGAGTACCGCTTTGGTGTGCCACGCCGGCCAGTTTTTACGTGATGTTCTTCACCCCCCATCTTCTTATGAAGTCCCCGTTGGTGATGCTCCTTTGTGTCGTGGGCATTCTCCTCCCGGGCTGGGGTGAGAGTTACTTGCTGTGGCGGCGCCGGAGAGACTGGTACGCACAGTTTGCGTCCATCGACGAACTGCGGTTGCTAGTGACGGACGAGGCGGAGCTCCGGCGGATTCGTGACGAAAAAGGGTTGCTGGTGGCTGCCCGCCGATTCAGGCGTCAGTTTCCTCGGTGCCCCTTGAGTGAAGCCCTGAAGATGATCCAGTCGCTGTGACCGCTCCACTCGCTCACCGCGGTCGTCAAGGTTGGAACAAGCGCGGATAAGGCCGTCATGGGCCCGGCGCTACGTGGCGCTGTCGGGGCGCGTTCTACGTCACGCCGGGCGTCATCCCGGCTGAGTACGTCGTGACCCTGAGCGGCGCGATCGCGGCGCCGGGTGCCGTTGCCTCCTCCTGGGCACCGTCCGACGCCCGACTTTCGCCCAGTGCATGACCGGGCGCGCGGAATTCTCGGATCAACAGGCAGGGTGGACTTCTTGTACGGATTGTGGGTCGCTCTCTGGGCCATCGGCCTGGTGGCCTTGGGGTGTTCGTTCTTCTTGATGAGATCGGATCTCCCCGAGGCGGTCCTGATGCTCTCCGTAGTCTTGTCCCTGGCCTGCCCGTTGGTGGCCGAGGGCCAGGTGGCACGACGGAAACAGAAAGCGCACCAAGCGGAGCAACGGGATTGGTACGCCCAGAGCTTCGGCTCGATCGACGTGCTGCGGAAGGCCGTTGACGAGCCGGGCCTGCGTCGCATCCGCGACGAGAAGGCGCCTGCCAACGCGGTACGGGAGGTCAAGCGTCAGCTCTATCCGCTTCCGTTGGACGTGGCAGTAACCCTGGTCACGGCATTGTGAGCCCGCGTGCCACAGACGGGTCCGGATCAGGGAGAGTGCGCTGCGATGCGGCGTGCCCTCCCTGAGTTCGTGTTGGTGCCAGGGAAGGCGGCATCCAAGAAATCCAAGCGCTGTGAGCGCTGTACCCGCTCACCATGGCCGTCAACGTTCGGCGCTGTGCGGTGCTCTGGATGCCGATCGGCTTGGCCGTGGAGAGTTGTGAGACGTGCACTCGCCGCCCGAGACTCAATGGAGGAAACATCATGCCCACACTCCCCGGTTCCGCCGAAGGGCTATTGCTCCCCGCTGAGCGGGCGCGCCGCGGCGGGTTCTACCTCGGTTTGGTTCTCGCTGCGATGCTCTGCATGGTGCTTTTGGAAGCACTCGTGGTGTTTGTTACCTGCGTGCTGATCTTGGGCGAAGGTATTGAGTTTATGGGCAGTGTGGGCGTCGTCGGCCTGTGTACGGGACTACCGGTGATGGGAGGAGTAGTGAGTCTGCTGCTGCTGATCGCCATTGCGTCGCGATATCCGGCCCTGCGCATCGATCCAACGGGCATCAGCAATGTGTGGCCTCGCCGCACGAAGACCGTGCGCTGGGCTGATATCGACAAGGTTCGGTTCAACAGCAGGCGGAGCTACCTGCTGCTGGTGCTGAAGGCAGGCGCACTCCCGGAGCAGCCGAACGCCATTGGCGGGCCGAGGGCGGTTGTGGTGTATTCGCTCGGAAACTCCCTCTGGCGCCGACGGAGGCCGGCTCACGCTGACTTGATCATTGATGCGGTCGAGCGGTTTGGCCCGGGAAGGTACACCGTCGAGCCCTGGAACCTGGGCAAGGGCGGCGCGACAGGGGCGGGCGCCTCGGCGTAGTCGAAGTATGCGCAGTTCGGGGATCGGCGTCCCGTCTCACCGAAGATTGAGTACCGGAGCGCCGTGCACAGACTCGCGTGCGCCGCGTGGA
>NZ_JBICXE010000021.1:0-162091 GCF_043200155.1 Streptomyces sp. NPDC048473 | reverse complement strand
AACGCTCGGCTGGGAAACCCCAGCCGAGCGCCTGTCTAAACTGCTCGCGGCCTGATCAACCGACCACGTGTTGCAACGACCCCTCGAATTCGCCCTCGGCGGGGGCCTTTCGCATGTCGCGATGCTTTCACGCTCACTGCCCGCCCGCGTGGTGCGAATCGAGACGGGCGAGCTCGTCTGCTGAGAGGCGCAAGGCACCTGCAGCCACATTCTCTACCAGGTGGTCCGGATTACCAGTGCCGGGGATGGCCAGCACGTGCGGGCCCTGATGCAGCGTCCATGCCAGCCGGACCTGTACTGCCGTTGCTCCGTGCGCGCGGGCGATGGCGAGCAGTTCGTCTTCTCTGGCGCCCATGGTGCTTGCGCCCTCCGCGCGTCCCTCGCCGGCGATGGCGAAGAAGGGGACGAACGCGATGCCCTGCTCTCCGCAGCTCCGCAGGATGTCGTCCGTGCCCGCGCTGCGGGAGTCGAGGCCGTAGCGGTTCTGCACACAGACCACCGGGGCGATGGCCTGGGCTTCGGCGAGGTGTTTGCCCTTGATTCCGGAGATGCCGAGGTGGCGGATGAGGCCGGCGTCACGGAGCTCGGACAGGGCGCCGAAATGTTCGGAGAGCGAGCCCTGGCCCATGAGGCGGAGGTTCACCAGGTCGAGGTGGTCGCGGCCCGGCTGGCGCAGGTTCTCCTCGACCTGGCCGCGCAGCTCGTCCGGTCTCGCGGGGGCGATCCAGGCGCCCGACGGGTCCCGTCGGGGACCGAGCTTGGTGGCGCTCACCAGGTCCTCGGGATACGGGGCGAGCGCCCGGTTGATCAGCTCGTTGGCGGACCGCAGCGACGAGAAGTAGAACGCGGCGGTGTCGATGTGGTTCACACCGAGCTCGATCGCGCGCCGGAGCACGCTGATGGACTGTTCGCGGTTGCTCGGGGTGCCGAGGTCGAAGGCGGCGCTGCCGGTCAGGCGCATCGCGCCGTAGCCGAGCGGTTGACTGTCAGGTCGCCGAGTCCCACGTACCCGCGGCCGCTGCGGTGATCGTCTCCGAGGTCATGGGCCGGAGTGTCGCAGAGGTTCCGGCCCCGATGAAGTGGGGTCAGGCGGTGGGCGGTTCGGGGACGCGCATGGCGAGGATGGCCATGTCGTCGGAGGCCGGCTCGGCGGCGAAGCGCTCGACCGCCCGCAGGATGCGTGCTGCCACCGCGCCGGCGGTGAGACCGGTACAGGTGGCCAGGACATCTGCCAGGCCGTCGTCGCCGAGCATGCGGGTGCCCTCACGGCGTTCCGTGACGCCGTCGGTCACGCACAGCAGGACATCGCCCGGGGCGAGGGTCACCGTCTGCTCGTACAGTTCGAGGTCCTCGATGACGCCCAGCAGGGGCTGGGGTTCGGCCGCTGCTTCCACCGAGCCGTCCTGGCGCAGACGCAACGGCAGCGGGTGTCCCGCGCAGACCACCTTCAGGAGTGCGCTGCCGTCCTCCTGGGGCCACAGTTCCCCGTACAGGAGGGTCAGGAAGCGGCTGCGGGCGCCCTCGTCCAGGATGGCGGCGTTGAGTCGCTCCAGAACGGCCGGGCCGCCGAAGCCTTCGCGGGCGAGGAGGCGCAGGGCGTGGCGGGCGAGGCCCGTGACGGCCGCGGCCTCCGGGCCCGTACCGCAGACGTCACCGATGGCGAAGCCGTAGGCGCCGTCGCGGATCGGGAAGACGTCGTAGAAGTCGCCGCCGACCTCGTTGCCCTCGCCCGCCGCGCGGTAGATGACCTCGATCTCGACATTGGGGACCTCGGGCAGTCCCGGCGGCAGCAGGCTGCGCTGCAGGGACTGGCTGATCGCCATGCGCTCCGAGTAGAGGCGGGCGTTGTCGAGGGCGAGGGCGGCACGGCGGGAGAGGTCCTCGGCCAGTTCCAGGATTTCCTGGCGGAAGTGGTCGTCGGAGGGCTTCCCGAGCGTGAGCATGCCGATGACACGGTTTCGCGCGACGAGTGGCAGGACCACCGTCTCTCCGCCCACCGCGGCCGCGGTGGCGAGCGTCGTACGGATGCCGGAGCCGAGCCCGCCGGGATCGCCGAGGCCGAGCGTACGCATCGAGGTGCGCAGGGCCGCCTGGTGGGCGGCCTCGGACGGGGCCGCCCAGACACGGGCCCCTGGGGTCGGTACGGGGTCCGGGGGAGCGATCTTGGAGAGCAGGGCCTTGAGGCCGTCGATGAGCTCCTCGTCCTCGTGCAGCACATAGGAGAGGTACGGCTCCGAGGACTGGTCGGCGATCGTGTAGACGGCGCACCAGGTGGCCAGGGTGGGGACCGTCATCTGGGCCATCAGCGCCAGGGTCTGGTCCCGGTCGAGGGTGCCGGCGAGCAGGTCGGAGGCCTCGACGAGGAAGGAGAGGGAACCGCGGCGCAGGCGTTCCAGCTCGCCCAGGCGGGCCGATTCGACGGCCAGCGCGATGCGGTCCGCGGCGAACTGGAGGCGCAGGGCCTCCTCGTTGGAGTAACGCCCGGATGCTTCCGCGGCGACACCCAGCGAGCCCGTGAGACGGCCTTCGACCTTCAGCGGGACGGTGACGACGGAGCGCATCCCCGTGCCGCCGAGCAGGGGGACGGCGCCGGGCACGTTGTCGAGGTCTTCGTGGACGGCGGGCATCCGGGCGGAGCCGTAACGTCCGGTACCGGCCTCCACCGGAACCCGGGCGAAACGCTGGCGGGCGGAGGGCAGACCGGTCGTGGCCCGCACCTCCAGTTCCGTTTCGTCGTCCGTCGCCAGGAGCAGGAAGGCCGAATCGGCGTCGAGCATGTCGCGCGCCCGCTCGACCGTGCGCTGGAGCAGGCCGTCGAGGTCGTCGGGGGCGGGGGAGCCGATGAAGATCTCGAACGGGTCCGTCTTGTGGCTCTCGGCGTTCGTGTCGGTCACCGGTGTGCGTACCGGGGACTGGAGTACGGCGCGTTCGTAGTCGCGGACGAGCAGACAGACCGTGGACGGTTCGCCGTGGGTGTCGCGGACCCGGAGATGTGAGGCGTAGACGGGGATGGTGCGGCCGTCGGCACCCCGGATTCCGTAGCTGCCCTCCCAGCGCGAGAGCTGCAGTGCGTCCACGATGCCCGTGTTGGTGCCGGGCGTCTGCGGCCAGGCGGTGAAGTCGGTGAGCTGTTTCCCGGTGACCTGGTCCGCGGCGTACCCGAAGAGGAACGCGGCGTCCTCGTTCCAGGCGGCGATGGAACCGGTGCTGTCGATCTGGACGACGGCCACCCGGACGCGCTCGTCGGTGACCGGGAGCAGGCCGACCGGGAGCAGGGGACCGGCGGAGCGGATGCCCACCGGGCGCTCGGGAAGATGGAGCTGGAACCAGACATGTTTGTGGGTGGGCGAATACTCGACGCCCCACCGGGAAGCGAGGGCCGCGCAGAGCAGCAGTCCGCGGCCGTTCTCACGGTCCGGGCTGCCGAAGTCCAGACCTGTGCTCTGGAGCGGGATCTCACGTTCCGGATAGTGGTCGGAGACCTCGATCCGGACGCCGTCCTCCGTACGCAGGCACAGCACGTCCGCGGCGGTGCCGGCGTGCACCACCGCGTTGGTCACGAGCTCGCTGGTGAGGACGACGGCGTCGTCGACGACATCCGTGTATCCCCACCCCTGGAGGGTGTCACGGACAAAGGCGCGGGCGGTCGCGACGGAGCGCCCGACCGGGTCGAAGGTGGCAGCCGCGCGCGCGGTGATCACAGCACTCCCCATATGGTGTCTCGTCGCTTCCCCGAGTCCTGTGCCCGTTTCTCGCCGCTTCGATTCGCCTGCCAGGCTAGACGCTCGGTCTCGGTGTCGGGTACACGAGGGCCGACTTCGGGCAGGAACGACCAGGAACGGGCAGGTGACCGGACAAGTGTGGGCTTTCCAACAGGGGGATGTGGGGCAACCGTTGGAGGCCGCACCCCGATTGGTTCGGGCCTGGTACGTTTCAACGATTTGACGTCCGCATGGTCACCCGTCGACGGTGGGCAGTGGCGGTGAGCCAATGAGGAACTGGGCAAGCTCCCAGATAAGGCCCGAGCGATACGGTCAACCCCTGCGGGAGGGATCACGGTGGAGTCTGGCGTGGCGGCGCGGGGAACAGGCACGCGCACAAAAGGCGGACAGTCCGTGAAAAAGCAGCGCAATGGAACCATCGACGTCGACGCGGCAGCGTTCAACAGACTGTTGGCAGGCCTGGTGGCGATGCGCGACGGGAACTTCCGCAGGCGCCTGACCGTCTCGGGCGACGGCGTGATGGCGGAGATCGCGGCAGTCTTCAACGAAGTCGCCGACCGCAATCTCCATCTCACCGGTGAGCTGGCCCGCGTGAGGCGGGTGGTCGGACGCGAGGGGAAGCTCACCGAGCGGCTGGAGACGGGCGCCTGTGAGGGCTCCTGGGCCGCCGCGATCGACGCCTCCAACGAGCTGGTCGACGATCTGGCACGTCCGGTCTCAGAGGTCGGGCGGGTGCTGTCGGCGGTGGCCGACGGTGATCTCGAACAGCGGATGGAGCTGCGGTCGCACACGGCCGACGAGACGGTTCGGCCGCTGCGTGGCGAGTTCCTGAAGGTGGCCCGTACGGTCAACAACCTGGTCGACCAGCTGTCGGCGTTCACCGAGCAGGTGACGCGGGTCGCGGTCGAGGTGGGTACCGAGGGCAAGCTGGGCGGGCAGGCCCAGGTGCGCGGGATGTCCGGGTCGTGGAAGGACCTCACGGACTCCGTGAACACCATGGCGTACCGGTTGACCGCGCAGGTGCGGGACATCGCCCTGGTGACGACGGCGGTCGCCAAGGGTGATCTGTCGCGGAAGGTCACCGTCCATGTGGCCGGCGAGATGCTCCAGCTGAAGAACACCGTCAACACGATGGTCGACCAGCTGTCGTCGTTCTCCTCCGAAGTGACCAGGGTCGCCCGTGAGGTGGGTACGGAGGGCGAGCTGGGCGGGCAGGCGACCGTGCCCGGTGTGGCCGGGGTATGGAAGGACCTCACCGACTCCGTCAACACGATGGCCGGGAACCTGACCTCCCAGGTGCGCGGGATCGCCGAGGTGACCACGGCCGTCGCCAACGGTGACCTGTCCCAGAAGGTCACGGTGAGCGCCCGCGGCGAGGTCGCGCAGCTGGCCGAGACCATCAACCAGATGACGGAGACGCTGCGGACCTTCGCGGACGAAGTGACCCGGGTGGCCAGCGAGGTCGGTGGCGAGGGTCTGCTCGGCGGCCAGGCACAGGTGCCGGGTGCGGCGGGGACCTGGAAGGACCTCACCGACTCGGTGAACACGGTCTTCCGGAACCTGACGACGCAGGTGCGGGACATCGCGCAGGTGACCACGGCGGTGGCCAGCGGTGACATGACGCAGAAGGTCACCGTGGATGTGGCCGGCGAGATGCTGGAGCTGAAGAACACCGTCAACACGATGGTGGACCAGCTCCAGTCCTTCGGTTCGGAAGTGACCCGGGTGGCCCGGGAGGTCGGCGTCGAGGGCCGGCTGGGCGGTCAGGCCGAGGTGCCGGGTGCGGCGGGGACCTGGAAGGACCTCACGGACTCGGTGAACACGGCGTTCCGGAACCTGACGGGTCAGGTGCGCGACATCGCGCAGGTGACGACGGCGGTCGCCAATGGTGATCTGTCGCAGAAGGTCACCGTCGATGTCGCGGGCGAGATGCTGGAGCTGAAGAACACCGTCAACACGATGGTGGCGCAGCTGTCGTCCTTCGCCGACCAGGTCACGCGGATGGCGCGTGACGTGGGCACGGAGGGCCGCCTCGGTGGCCAGGCGCGGGTCGACGGCGTTTCCGGTACGTGGAAGGAGCTCACCGACTCCGTCAACTTCATGGCGGGGAACCTGACCTCCCAGGTGCGCCAGATCGCGCAGGTGACGACGGCGGTGGCGCGGGGCGACCTGTCGCAGAAGATCGATGTGGACGCGCGGGGCGAGATCCTGGAGCTGAAGAACACCATCAACACGATGGTCGACCAGCTCTCCGCATTCGCCGACCAGGTGACCCGGGTCGCCCGCGAGGTGGGCACCGACGGGCGGCTCGGCGGGCAGGCGCAGGTGCCCGGCGTGGCCGGTGTGTGGCGTGATCTGACCGATTCGGTCAACGGCATGGCAGGCAACCTCACCGATCAGGTCCGCAGCATCGCCCAGGTCGCGACTGCGGTGGCGCGGGGCGACCTGTCGCAGAAGATCGATGTGGACGCGCGGGGCGAGATCCTGGAGCTGAAGAACACCCTCAACACGATGGTCGACCAGCTCTCGAACTTCGCGGAGCAGGTGACCCGGGTCGCCCGCGAGGTGGGTACGGAAGGCATGCTCGGCGGCCAGGCCGAGGTGCAGGGTGTGTCCGGTACGTGGAAGGACCTCACCCAGTCCGTCAACGGCATGGCGAACAACCTGACCCTGCAGGTCCGTAACATCGCCGAAGTCACCACCGCGGTCGCCAAGGGTGATCTCTCCAAGAAGATCACGGTGGATGCCAAGGGCGAGATCCTCGAACTGGTCACGACCGTCAATACAATGGTCGACCAGCTGCTCAACTTCGCCGACGAGGTGACGCGGGTCGCGCGTGAGGTGGGTACCGAGGGCATCCTGGGCGGTCAGGCGCGGGTGCGTGGTGCGACCGGTATCTGGAAGGACCTCAGCGACAACGTCAACCTGATGGCCAACAACCTGACCAGTCAGGTGCGGAACATCTCCCGGGTCTCGTCCGCGGTCGCCAACGGTGATCTGACGAAGAAGGTCACCGTCGAGGCGCGCGGCGAGGTCGCCGAGCTCGCCGACACCGTCAACACGATGGTGACGACGCTGTCCTCGTTCGCCGACGAGGTGACTCGGGTCGCCCGCGAGGTGGGTACGGAAGGCGAGCTGGGCGGCCAGGCACGCGTTCCGGGGGTTTCCGGTACGTGGAAGGACCTCACCGAGTCCGTGAACTCGATGGCGTCCAATCTGACGGGTCAGGTGCGGCAGATCGCCACGGTCACCACGGCCATCGCCAAGGGCGACCTCACCAAGAAGATCGACATCGACGCACGCGGTGAGATCCAGGAGCTGAAGAACACCATCAATACGATGGTCGACCAGCTGTCCTCGTTCGCCGAGCAGGTCACCCGGGTCGCCCGCGAGGTGGGCACGGAGGGGCAGCTGGGCGGCCAGGCCAGGGTCCGGGACGTCGACGGCACCTGGCGCGACCTCACCGAGTCGGTGAACGAGATGGCCGGGAACCTCACCCGCCAGGTGCGGGCCATCGCGGCCGTCGCCACCGCGGTGACCCGCGGCGATCTCAACCTCAAGATCGATGTGGACGCGGCCGGCGAGATCCAGGCCCTGCAGGACAACATCAATACGATGATCGCCAACCTGCGCGACACCACGGCCACCAACAAGGAGCAGGACTGGCTCAAGGGCAACCTCGCCCGGATTTCCGGTCTGATGCAGGGGCGGCGCGATCTCGATGACGTGGCCTCGCTGATCATGAGTGAGCTGACCCCGGTCGTCTCCGCGCAGCACGGTGCGTTCTTCATGGCCATGCCGACCGGTGACGCCGACGCGGTGGGATCGGACAGCGACAAGGACAGCTCGTACGAACTCCGTATGAGGGGCAGCTACGGATACTCGGCGGGATCGATGCCGACATCCTTCCGGCCTGGTGAGACGCTCATCGGCACGGCTGCGGAGGAGAAGCGGACCATCCAGGTGGACAACGTTCCGCCGGGATATCTGAAGATTTCCTCCGGGCTCGGCGAGGCACCGCCCGCGCATGTGATCGTGTTGCCGGTGCTCTTCGAGGGGAAGGTTCTCGGCGTGATCGAGCTGGCCTCCTTCCAGCCGTTCACCCATATCCAGCGGGACTTCCTCAATCAGCTCGCCGAGATGATCGCGACGAGCGTCAACACCATCAGCGTCAACACGACGACCGAGAAGCTCCTTGAGCAGTCGCAGGAGCTGACCGAGCAATTGCGGGACCGTTCACAGGAGTTGGAGAACCGGCAGAAGGCGCTTCAGGCCTCCAATGCCGAACTGGAGGAGAAGGCCGAGCTGCTGGCCCAGCAGAACCGCGACATCGAGGTCAAGAACACCGAGATCGAGGATGCCCGGCAGGTCCTGGAGGAGCGCGCCGAGCAGCTCGCGGTCTCGATGCGTTACAAGTCGGAGTTCCTGGCGAACATGTCGCACGAGTTGCGTACTCCGCTCAACTCGCTGCTCATTTTGGCCAAGTTGCTGGCAGACAACGCCGAGGGAAATCTCTCGCCGAAGCAGGTTGAGTTCGCCGAGACGATCCATGGGGCCGGTTCCGATCTGCTTCAGCTGATCAATGACATTCTCGATCTGACGAAGGTCGAGGCGGGCAAGATGGACGTCAGCCCGACCCGAATCGCGCTTGTCCAGCTGGTCGACTATGTGGAGGCGACATTCCGGCCGCTCACCGCGGAGAAGGGACTCGATTTCTCCGTACGGGTCTCGCCGGAGCTGCCCGCGACACTGCACACGGACGAACAGAGGCTGCTGCAGGTGCTGCGCAACCTCCTTTCCAATGCGGTGAAGTTCACCGACAGCGGGGCGGTCGAGCTGGTGATCCGGCCCGCCAACGAGGATGTGCCGAACGCCATTCGTGAGCAGCTCCTGGAGGCCGGCTCGCTGCGTGACGCCGATGCCGATCTGATCGCCTTCTCGGTCACCGACACCGGTATCGGGATCGCGTCCAGCAAGATGCTGGTGATCTTCGAGGCGTTCAAGCAGGCGGACGGTACGACCAGTCGCAAGTACGGCGGTACGGGGCTCGGCCTGTCCATCAGCCGGGAGATCGCCCGGCTGCTGGGCGGCGAGATCCACGCGGCGAGCGAGCCGGGCCGCGGCTCGACGTTCACGCTGTATCTGCCGCTGCACCCGAGTGAGTTGCCGCCGCAGGGCTATCCGCAGATCGGTCCCGGGCCCATCGAGGCGCACGGTGCCGCAGTCGAGGAAGGTCTGCTTCCGGAGGCCGGTCCGGGCGTTGACTCGACAGCCACCGTGCACGATTCGGCCGGTGCCGCCGGGCTGATGCGGCGTCGCCGCAAGACCCTGGGGAGCACGGAGCGGCGCCCCGCGCTGCCGCCCCGCGCCGCCTTCCCGGCTGCTCCGCAGGAGCCGTGGACGCTCGGCGGGCAGGAGGAACCGGAGGTCCGCAGGATGTTCCGGTTCCACGGCGAGAAGGTGCTGATCGTCGACGACGACATCCGTAACGTCTTCGCGCTCACCAGCGTGCTGGAGCAGCACGGTCTTTCGGTGCTGTACGCGGAGAACGGACGTGTGGGCATCGAAGTCCTTGAGCAGCACGACGATGTGACGGTCGTACTGATGGACATCATGATGCCGGAGATGGACGGCTATGCCACGACGACGGCGATCCGCAGGATGCCGCAGTTCGCCGGGCTGCCGATCGTCGCGCTGACCGCGAAGGCCATGAAGGGTGACCGGGAGAAGGCGATCGAATCCGGCGCTTCCGACTATGTCACCAAGCCTGTCGATCCTGATCATCTCCTTTCCGTTATGGAGCAGTGGATGCGCGGAGAGTGATCATTAATTGTGAGAATCGCGATGAGTTGATGATCGGCTGTGCTCGCAGGAGTGTGAGAAGGCGCTGTACGGGGAACCTTCTGGTCCCCCACCGCGTTTCTGCTGTGTGCACAGTGACATCGCGGTGACAGGGTGTGGTGACGGGCGGGGTGCGGCTACCATGACCGGCACAAGGACGGACGGCGTAAGGGAGTCGTCCCCTGGGGCGGCGCCCGGTGCAATTCCGGGGCGAGGAGGACGGGCCATGGTGCAGAAGGCCAAGATCCTCCTGGTCGATGACCGGCCGGAGAATCTGCTGGCGCTGGAGGCCATCCTCTCTGCGCTCGATCAGACACTGGTACGGGCATCGTCAGGGGAGGAAGCGCTCAAAGCGCTGCTCACGGACGACTTTGCGGTCATTCTGCTGGACGTCCAGATGCCGGGCATGGACGGTTTCGAAACCGCCGCGCACATCAAGCGGCGGGAACGGACCCGGGACATCCCGATCATCTTCCTCACCGCGATCAATCACGGTCCGCATCACACCTTCAGGGGTTACGCGGCGGGCGCGGTGGACTACATCTCGAAGCCGTTCGACCCGTGGGTGCTGCGGGCCAAGGTCTCGGTCTTCGTCGAGCTCTACATGAAGAACTGCAAGCTGCGTGAGCAGGCGGCGCTGCTGCGGCTCCAGCTGGAGGGCGATACCAACGGCGGCGCGGGCCACGAGAAGGAGCCCGCAGGACTGCTGGCCGAGCTCTCGGCGCGACTCGCGGCCGTAGAGGAACAGGCCGAAGCGCTCTCCAAGCAGCTCGACGACGAGTCGGCGGACGCCGCGGCCGTGGCCACCGCCGCCCATCTGGAACGCAAGCTGACCGGCCTGCGCCGGGCACTGGATGCGCTGGAGCCCGGAACCGGAAGCGGCGCGGCCGTCCTTCCCTCGTAACGCCGCACTGCCGCACGACTCCATGGCGGGGTGCAGTCCGGAGGTACGACCTCCGGTCGAGGAGCGGGCGGTTGTCCGGACGCTCGGCCCAACTGCCCCGCCGTCTCGGCCGCTCGGCGGTTCGGCGGCAGAGGCATCCCGCGGTGCGGCGGCGTGAGGGCGCGTCAGTTTCCTGCCTCTGTACAGCGACACGGTCGGGTGAAGCGGCAGTCGCACGTGTTCACGGACGTCGACACCGGTAACCTCGGCACCATGGCCTCACGTACGTCCGGCAAGGGTTCCCAGGGCACGGCGGGCACCGCGAAGCGCGTCGGCCGTACCGCGGGGCCGGCCAAGAAAGCCACGCCCGCCAAGAAGACCGCTGCGAAGAAGACCGCGCCCGCGAAGAAGGCCCCTGCCAAGAAGGCGGTGGCCAAGAAGGCGGCCGCGCCCAGACCCGCTCCGTCGCCCACCGGCGGTGTGTACCGCGTGGTGCGCGCCGTCTGGCTCGGTGCGGCCCACGCCGTCGGCGCGATGTTCCGCGGCATAGGGCGCGGCGCCAAGGGACTCGATCCCGCGCACCGCAAGGACGGCATCGCGCTGCTGTTGCTCGGTCTCGCGCTGGTTGTCGCCGCGGGGACCTGGTCGAATCTGCGCGGGCCCGTCGGCGACCTCGTCGAGATGCTCGTCACCGGAGCCTTCGGCCGGCTCGATCTGCTCGTACCGATACTGCTCGGCGCCATCGCCGTACGGCTGATCCTCTACCCGGAGAAGCCCGAGGCCAACGGCCGCATCGTCATCGGGCTCTCCGCCCTGGTCATCGGGGTGCTCGGACAGGTTCACATCGCGTGCGGATCGCCCGGGCGGGGGGACGGCACCACGGCGATGCAGGACGCGGGCGGGCTCATCGGGTGGGCGGCCTCCAAGCCGCTGGTCTACACGATGGGCGAGGTCCTCGCCGTACCGCTGCTGTTGCTGCTCACCGTCTTCGGACTGCTGGTCGTCACCGCCACCCCGGTGAACGCCATTCCGCAACGGCTCCGGCTGCTCGGCACCAAGCTGGGCATCCTCGACCCGGTGTACGACCCCGAGGCGGACGAGGAGAACGACGACGAGCGCTACGACGACCAGTGGCGCGAGGCGCTGCCCGCCCGCTCCCGCCGCTCCTCCGCACGCCGCTCCGAAGCGCCCGCGGAGTACGACGCCGAGCAGGCGGAGGCCGACGCGCTCTCCAAGCGCCGCAGGCCGCGCAGGCCCTTCGTGCAGCCTGCGATGAACCGCACCATGGACGCGGTGGATGTCGCCGCCGCGGCGGCCGCCGCGCTCGACGGAGCCGTGCTCAACGGCATGCCGCCCTCGCCGATCGTCGCCGACCTCACCCAGGGCGTCTCCGTCGAGCGCGAACGCCCGGGCACGCCGGTGCCGGGCGCCAGGGAGAGCGAACCCGCCACCGGGGGAGGGAAGCCGGAGAAGGGGGCGGTGCCCTCGGGCGGCGTACCCGATCTGACGAAGCCCGCGCCCGACCGGTCACAGTCCCAGCCGCTGCCGGCCCGCGCCGAACAGCTGCAGCTCTCCGGCGACATCACCTACTCGCTGCCCTCGCTCGACCTGCTGGAACGCGGCGGGCCCGGCAAGACCCGCAGCGCCGCCAACGATGCGATCGTCGCGTCCCTGACGAACGTCTTCACCGAGTTCAAGGTCGACGCCGCCGTCACCGGCTTCACCCGCGGACCGACGGTCACGCGGTACGAGGTGGAGCTCGGCCCCGCAGTGAAGGTCGAGCGGATCACCGCGCTCGCCAAGAACATCGCGTACGCCGTCGCCAGTCCCGACGTCCGGATCATCTCCCCGATCCCGGGCAAGTCGGCGGTCGGCATCGAGATCCCCAACACCGACCGGGAGATGGTCAACCTCGGCGATGTGCTGCGCCTCGCGGACGCCGCCGAGGACGACCATCCGATGCTGGTCGCGCTCGGCAAGGACGTCGAGGGCGGCTATGTGATGGCCAACCTGGCGAAGATGCCGCATGTGCTGGTGGCCGGTGCGACCGGTTCCGGCAAGTCGTCCTGCATCAACTGTCTGATCACCTCGGTCATGGTGCGGGCGACGCCGGACGACGTACGGATGGTGCTGGTCGACCCCAAGCGCGTCGAGCTGACCGCGTACGAGGGAATCCCGCACCTGATCACGCCGATCATCACCAACCCCAAGCGCGCCGCCGAGGCCCTCCAGTGGGTCGTACGGGAGATGGACCTCCGGTACGACGACCTCGCCGCCTTCGGGTACCGGCACATCGACGACTTCAACCAGGCCGTCCGCAATGGCAAGGTCAAGCCGCCGGAGGGCAGCGGGCGCGAGCTCTCGCCGTACCCGTATCTGCTGGTGATCGTCGACGAGCTGGCTGACCTGATGATGGTCGCTCCGCGTGATGTGGAGGACTCCATCGTCCGTATCACCCAGCTGGCCCGCGCCGCCGGTATCCACCTGGTGCTCGCGACCCAGCGGCCCTCGGTCGACGTCGTCACCGGTCTGATCAAGGCGAATGTGCCCTCCCGGCTCGCCTTCGCGACCTCTTCGCTGGCCGACAGCCGCGTCATCCTCGACCAGCCCGGCGCCGAGAAGCTCATCGGAAAGGGTGACGGTCTGTTCCTGCCGATGGGGGCCAACAAGCCCACTCGTATGCAGGGTGCCTTCGTCACCGAGGACGAGGTCGCGGCCATCGTCCAGCACTGCAAGGATCAGATGGCGCCGGTCTTCCGTGAGGACGTGGTGGTCGGCACCGCCAAGAAGAAGGAGATCGACGAGGACATCGGCGACGACCTGGATCTGCTCTGCCAGGCTGCCGAACTGGTCGTCTCCACCCAGTTCGGGTCCACATCGATGCTTCAGCGCAAGCTGCGGGTCGGCTTCGCCAAGGCCGGCCGGCTGATGGACCTGATGGAGTCCAGGAACATCGTCGGGCCGAGCGAGGGATCCAAGGCGCGCGATGTCATGGTGAAACCGGACGAGCTGGACGGGGTGTTGGCACTGATCCGCGGGGAAACCGCTTCGTAGGAGAAGTGAGGGCAACCGTTTCGTCGGGTCGTACGTCAAGTTGAAGGGAGGGACGGCAGGATTGTCCTTCTCGGGGCAGCCCCGAGAATCGGACGGCGTTCGAGTCCGATGGCGTACAAAGTCCTTCCTCCCGGTTGCCCCACCCTTTCGTACCCCCCCTAGACTGAACACCCAGCAGGTGGCTCACGCTCGAAAGGCGCCCCCGTGTCCATCGGCAACTCCCCCGAAGACGACCGGCCTTTGATCGGTCGAGTGCTTCAGCAGGCTCGTATCGGCGCAGGTCTCACGGTCGAAGAAATCAGTTCGTCCACCCGGGTGCGCATCCCCATCGTGCACGCGATCGAAGAGGACGACTTCTCCCGCTGCGGCGGCGACGTGTATGCGCGCGGTCATATCCGTACCTTGGCGCGTGCCGTCGGGATCGATCCGGAACCGCTGGTTTCGCAGTACGACGCCGAGCACGGCGGCCGTCCCGCACCCACGCCCGCGGCGCCGCTGTTCGAGGCCGAGAGAATCCGTTCCGAACCCCGCCGGCCCAACTGGACGGCGGCCATGGTCGCGGCGATCGTCGCCGTCGTCGGTTTCGTCGGCTTCACATTCTTCAAGGGCGGCGACGACGGCTCCACGACCACACAGGTCGCGGAGGGCTCGACGCCCAACACGAAGAGCCCCAAGCCGAAGACCAGCAAACCCGTCGACCCCAAGCCGGCGCCTTCCGACAGTGCCATCGCCGCGGCACCCAGGGACAAGGTGACGGTGAAGCTCAGCGCCAGCCAGGGCAAGAGCTGGATCTCCGCCAAGGATCACAACGGTCGGCTGCTCTTCGACGGTCTGCTGTTGCAGGGCCAGTCCAAGACCTTCCAGGACCAGGAGCGGGTCGACCTCGTCCTCGGCGACGCCGGGTCCATCGAGCTCTTCGTGAACGGCAAGAAGGTCGAGGACAAGTTCCAGCCGGGCCAGGTCGAGCGGCTCTCGTACACGAAGGGCGACCCGGCGGTCGGCTGACCCGTACACGCACAGTTTCCCCAGCGGCATCAGCAACACGGCGAGCGCCCGGCAATCCTGCCGGGCGCTCGCCGCCTTTGTCACTCGGTGTGATGGTGGAACCCTGCACGGCAGGGCGAGTGCCGGGACAAAGTAGTCTTGAGCCCATGCCCGAACGCCGTACCGTCGCCCTTGTCACTCTTGGCTGCGCCCGTAACGAGGTGGACTCGGAGGAGCTCGCAGGCCGCTTGGCAGCGGACGGCTGGGAGCTCGTCGAGGATGCCTCCGACGCGGATGTCGCCGTCGTCAACACCTGTGGATTCGTCGAGGCCGCCAAGAAGGACTCCGTCGATGCCCTGCTCGAAGCCAATGATCTGAAGGACCACGGCAGGACCCAGGCCGTGGTCGCCGTCGGCTGCATGGCCGAGCGCTACGGCAAGGACCTCGCCGAGGCCCTGCCCGAGGCGGACGGTGTCCTCGGATTCGACGACTACGCCGACATCTCCGACCGCCTCCAGACCATCCTCAACGGCGGCATCCACGCCTCGCACACCCCGCGCGACCGCCGCAAGCTCCTGCCGATCAGCCCGGCCGAGCGGCAGGACGCCGCCGTGGCCCTTCCGGGGCACGCACAGGAGGCCGCACCGGCCCCCGCCCCCGAGGACCTCCCGGACGGAGTCGCTCCGGTCTCCGGGCCGCGGGCGCCCCTGCGCCGGCGGCTGGGCACCAGCCCCGTCGCCTCCGTGAAGCTCGCCTCCGGCTGCGACCGCCGCTGCTCCTTCTGCGCCATCCCGTCCTTCCGCGGCTCCTTCATCTCGCGCCGCCCCTCGGACGTGCTGGGGGAGACCCGCTGGCTGGCCGAGCAGGGCGTGAAGGAGGTCATGCTGGTCTCCGAGAACAACACCTCGTACGGCAAGGACCTCGGCGACATCCGGCTGCTGGAGACGCTGCTGCCGGAGCTCGCCGACGTCGAGGGGATCGAGCGGATCCGGGTCAGCTATCTGCAGCCGGCGGAGATGCGGCCGGGCCTCATCGACGTACTGACCTCGACCCCGAAGGTCGCCCCGTACTTCGACCTGTCCTTCCAGCACTCGGCACCCGGCGTGCTGCGGGCGATGCGCCGCTTCGGTGACACCGACCGCTTCCTGGAGCTCCTGGACACCATCCGCAGCAAGGCGCCGCAGGCCGGTGCCCGCTCCAACTTCATCGTGGGCTTCCCCGGCGAGACCGAGGCCGACCTGGCGGAGCTGGAGCGCTTCCTCACCGGCGCCCGGCTCGACGCCATCGGCGTCTTCGGCTACTCCGACGAGGAGGGCACCGAGGCGGTCGGTTACGAGAACAAGCTGGACGCCGACGTCATCGCGGAGCGGCTCGCGCACATCTCGCAGCTGGCCGAGGAGCTGACCTCGCAGCGTGCCGAGGAGCGCCTCGGGGAGTCCCTGCAGGTGCTGGTGGAGTCCGTGGACTCCACCGAGGACGAGCCGCGGGCGGTGGGGCGCGCGGCGCACCAGGCACCCGAAACGGACGGCCAGGTGCTCTTCACCGCACGCGAGGGCCTCGTGCCCGGCCGTATGGTCGAGGCAAAGGTTGTGGGCACCGAAGGAGTGGACCTGGTGGCCGAGTGTTCCGAGCTCGTGGAGGCGGCCAGATGACGGGAGTCCCGGCATCCGCGGCAGGCGGCTCCGGCGCGAAGCCGGTCCGCGGCGGCAAGCTGGGTACTGCGGCCGTCAATCAGGCCAGCCTGTGGAACATCGCCAATCTGCTCACCATGCTGCGGCTGGTGCTGGTGCCCGGGTTCGTGATGCTGCTGCTGCACAACGGCGGCTACGACCCGGCCTGGCGGTCGTTCGCCTGGGCGGCGTTCGCCATCGCCATGATCACCGACCTGTTCGACGGTCATCTCGCGCGCACTTACAACCTGGTCACCGACTTCGGGAAGATCGCCGACCCGATCGCGGACAAGGCGATCATGGGTGCGGCGCTGATCTGTCTCTCGTATCTCGGTGATCTGCCCTGGTGGGTCACGGGCGTGATCCTCTTCCGCGAGATCGGCATCACGCTGATGCGGTTCTGGGTGATACGGCATGCGGTGATCCCGGCCAGTCGCGGCGGGAAGATGAAGACCCTGGCACAGGGGACGGCCGTCGGGATGTACGTCCTGGCGCTGACCGGTCCACTTGCCACCCTGCGCTTCTGGGTGATGGCGGTGGCTGTCGTGCTGACGGTCGTCACGGGGCTCGACTATGTGCGCCAGGCCGTCGTGCTGCGCCGCAAGGGGCTCGCGGCCGAGCGGGCTGCTGCTGTTGCGGAGGCTGCTGGAGGGTCTGGGGTGTCTGAGGGGGCTGGATCGTCCGGGGCGCCTGGGGGGTCTGGAACGGCTGGGGCGTCCGGGGCTGCTGAGGGTGCGGGGCCGGTCTCCGGGGCCTCGGGTGCCCGTGGTTCGGCGGAGGCCGAGCGGTGACTGCCGCGGCCCGGGTGCTGGAGCTGCTCGTGGAGCGTGGTGAGACTCTCGCCGTCGCCGAGTCGCTGACCGGTGGTCTGGTCGCGGCGGAGCTGACTTCCGTACCGGGTGCCTCGAACTCCTTCCGCGGGTCCGTGACGGCGTACGCAACGCCCCTGAAGCGGGAATTGCTGGGGGTGGACGGCGCCCTCCTGGCGGAGCGCGGTGCGGTCGACCCGGAGGTGGCGCGGCAGATGGCGGCAGGTGTGCGCCGTGCTCTCGGGGCAGACTGGGGTATGGCCACCACCGGGGTCGCCGGCCCCGAGCCGCAGGACGGCAAGCCCGTCGGCACGGTCTATGTTGCGGTGGCCGGGCCGGACGGCGCGGAGAATGTGACCGCGCTGCGATTGAACGGCGGGCGTGCGGACATCCGTAGAGAGAGCGTACGGAGCGTGCTGGCATTGCTCGCCGCCGAACTCGGCAAGAATGCAAGCGCACAGGATACGGAACAGAACGGGGGGAATTGATGTTTGCAGCCCTGAGTGAACACGACATCGCTCCCCGCACGGCCGCGGCGCAAGGCGGTACGGTGGGGCGTGAAGGATGCGGCTACGCGGTCCGAGGAGGGAGCCACCGATGATTCTGCTCCGTCGCCTGCTTGGTGACGTGCTGCGTCGGCAGCGCCAGCGCCAAGGCCGTACTCTGCGCGAAGTCTCCTCGTCCGCCCGAGTCTCGCTCGGCTATCTCTCCGAGGTGGAGCGGGGGCAGAAGGAGGCATCCTCCGAACTGCTCTCCGCTATTTGCGACGCGCTTGACGTACGGATGTCCGAGCTCATGCGTGAAGTGAGCGATGAGCTGTCGCTGGCCGAACTGGCCGAGTCGGCAGCAGCCAGCGATCCGGTGCCTGTGCCGGTACGCCCAATGCTCAATTCCGTCTCCGTGACGTCGGTGGCAGGTGTGCCGACGGGACGGGTGACCATCAAGGCGCCCGCGGAAGCGGTGGATGTCGTCGCCGCCTGACCCGCGTGGTCCGGTGTGCAGCGGAGCCCCGGTCGGCCCCTCAGGGGGCGGCCGGGGCTTCTGCGTGGCCCGGGGCGGGTGGGCGTGGTCCGTTCTGGATGCGGCTCGGGAGTGTCTGGGCGAGACTGCGAGTAAGAGGCATCGATCAGGAAGATCACGGGGCCTGACACGGTCTGACGTGGCCTGATGTGTCTCGATGCGGCCTGATGAGGCCTGCGCTGGGGGTGCTCTGAGTGCCTCTGGCCCAAGGTGGAGCCGTGATCCGGAGCAAGCCCGGATGTCCCGGGCGGAGAGCGCACAACGGTCTGCGGCAGCGCACTGCGCGCCGGTGGTGCACCGGTGCGCCCTCCCGCCGGGCGAGCGGGCCGGACTAGGTTCGGCCGGAGGAGGCAGCCATGGTACGGCGATGGGTGCCGGCGCTCGTTCTCGGCGGGGTGTGGTGGTGGGCCGTGCTGCGGCTCGTGCTGGAACCGGCCCATGCGGGGCTTGTCGAGGGTGCGGTGGCGGCGGGCGGATGGGGGCTGAGCCTCCTGCCCGTGCATGCGGCCGCGACCGCCGGTCCGGCGGGAGTGAGCGGGGCGGATGCGGATACGGGGCGGTGGTCCGCTCTTGGGATGCGGTGGGCGGGCTGGTGCTCCAGCGTCGGGTTGCGGTGCGTGGGGCGGTGGTTCCCTGTTGTGACGCGCTGCGTGGAGCGGTGGTCCGCTGTTGTGACGCACCACGGGAGTCGGTGGTCTGCTGTTGTGACGCGTTGCGTGCGCGGGTGGTCAGTTGTCGGTATGCGGCGCGGTGGCCGGGCCTGGCGGACTACCAGGGCATGGCTACGCCGCCGTTCGGGCGGAGGATCTGACCGGTCATGAAGGCCGACGCATCGGATGCGAGATAGAGCAGGGTGTGGGCGACGTCCTCGGGCTCGCCGACCCGGCCGAGTGGGGAAATCCGCGCCATCGTGGCCTCCGCCCGGTGTTGCTGTTCCGCGTCGTGGCGAGCGGTCATGGGCGTACGGATCCAGCCCGGGGCGACGGCGTTGACGCGGATGGAATGAGGCCCCAGCTCGGTCGCGAGGGTCTTCGTCAGCTGGACGACCGCCGCTTTGGCCGCGCTGTAGCAGAGCAGCCCCGGGCTCGCGGCGTCGACGGCTCCCGAGGCCATGGTGATCAGCGAGCCGGGTGAGCCGCGCTCGATCATGCTGCGGGCCACTTCCTGACAGGCGTACAGAACGCCCTTGAAATTGACTGAGAGGACGCGGTCGAGATCGTTGTCCGCGGTCTCCAGGACGCTGCTCGTATGCATGATCCCGGCAACGGCGGCCAGGATGTCGAGGTCGCCCGCGGCGGCCACCGCGGCCCTGATCCGACTGCGGTCGGTGACATCGAGGGTGTGGATGTGGGATGTACCACCCGCTTCGGCAATCAGGTCCCGGGTCTCCAGCAGGCCCTTCTCGTCGCGGTCCGCGCAGTGCACGGTGGCGCCCGCCGCTGCGAGCAGGACGGCGCCTGCGCGGCCAATGCCAGCCGCCGCGCCGGTGATGAACGCGGAGCGGCCCGTGAGGTCGTACGCGGTGAGGGACATGACCGGACGGTACGTCCGGATCTGACGGACCGTCAACTAGCTTGTGGGGCCCGATTGGCAGCGCGGGCACCAGTAGGTGGGGCGGGCGTCCTGATCGGCCGTGCGGATGGGCGTGCCGCAGCGCAGGCAGGGCCGGTCGGTCCTGCCGTAGACCCAGAGCCGTTCGTTCGCGCCGTATCCGCGGGGCGCTGTGCTGGTGGTCGTGCGCATGGGGCGGTCGCGGTTGGCTTCGAGGAGCTGCTTGGCCGTGGTGACGAGGCGGGCGGTGGTGGTGGCGGCCAGGTCGCCGATGGGGAGCCAGGGGGTCGCGCGGGCGAGGAAGCAGAGCTCGGCCTTGTAGATGTTGCCGATTCCGGCCAGGTTGCGCTGGTCCAGGAGGGCCTCGCCGAGGGGGCGGGTGGGGTCGCAGAGCAGATTGTGCAGAGCGGTGCCGGGGTTCCAGTCGGGGCCCAGCAGATCGGGGCCGAGATGGCCGACGGCCTTCTCCTCGTCCCGGGTGCGGAGGAGTTCGAGGACGGGGAGCCGGTAGCCGACGGCGGTGTGCTCCGCGTTGGCGAGAACGGCGCGGATCTGGTGGGCGGGGCCGCCGCGCCAGCGCTCGCCCGGGGCGTAGACGCGCCAGGCGCCGTCCATCCGCAGATGGCTGTGGAGGGTCAGGCCGCCCTCGATACGGGTGAGGAGATGCTTGCCGCGCGAGACGGCGTCCAGAACCGTCCGGCCGGTGAGGTCGGCGGTGGCGAACCGTGGGACGCGCAGGTCGGAGCGGGTGAGGACCCGGCCGGCGAGTGCGGTGTGCAGACGCTTGGCGGTCTGCAGGACGGTGTCTCCTTCGGGCATGCCTCCATGATGCGTGGTCGGGTGGGGAGTGTGGCGTGCTCGGCGTGGGCGGTGGTGGGTGCGGGCGGGGTGGTTCGGGTGGTGCAGGTGGCGTGGTGTTGGGGGCGGGCGGTGTGATGTACGAGGTGTGAGGTGTACGGGTGGTTCAGGCGCGCAGGCGGAGTCCCCTCGGGGTGGCCAGGAATCCGGCCGCCTCCAGCGTGCGGCCGAGCGGGGAAGTCAGGGACGAGGCGCCGTTGGTGCGCTCCACCGTGACCGTGCCGAGCGCTCCCGCGCGGGCAGCTGCCGCCAGTGCCCCGGCTGCCGCGAGGAGTGCAGGGTCGTCCGGGTCGGTGGGCCAGGCCAGCAGCGTCTTGCCGCCACGCTCCATGTACATCGCCAGTTCGCCGTCGACCAGCACCACCAGGGCGCCCGCCTTGCGGCCCGGCTTGTGCCCGGCGCCGTCCGGCGGCTCGGGCCAGGGCAGGGCGGCGCCGTAGGCATTGGCCGGGTCCGCCGCGGCGAGGACCAGGGCGTGGGGTGCGGCGCCCGGTTCCGTACGGTCGCGGGCGGTGGACGTGGCACGCAGCCGGTCGACCGCGCCGTCCATCGCGAACTGGGCCGCTCCCAGGCCCTCGACGACATAGCCGCGCCGGGCCTGCCCGTTGTCCTCGAAGGCGGAGAGGACGCGGTACGCAGCGGAGAAGCCGCCCTCGACGCCTTCGGCCTGGACCGCGCCGCGGGTCACCACACCGTGGCGGTCGAGGAGCGTTCGGGCCAGGGCATGCGCACGGTGCGTGGGGTCGGGTTCGGCGGCGGGCAGCAGGGACCAACGGCCCGAGACGGTGGGCGGGCCGGTGCGGGACGCGGGCCGGGCGGCGGCGGTGAGTGAGCCGTAACGCCCGCGCGGGACGCTCCGTTTGGCGCGGTGGGCGGTCGACCCTGCCGTGCGACCGGAGCCGAGGAGCGAACGCAGCGGGGCGAGCGTGTCATTGGTGAGCCGGCCCGACCAGGCCAGGTCCCAGACGGCATCGGCCAGTTGCGGATCGGTGCAGTCCGGGTGGGTGGTGGCGCGGACCTGGTCGGCGATCTGCCGGAAGAAAAGTCCGTATCCACCGGTCAGGGCCGTCAGGACGGATTCGTGCAACGCGCTCGGTTCGAGCGGGTGCGGGGGCGGGAGGAGCAGGGGTGCGCTGTCGGCGAGGTAGAGGGACAGCCAGCCGTCCTTGCCGGGAAGGGCACCCGCCCCCGCCCAGACGACCTCGCCGGTGGTGGTCAGCTCGTCGAGCAGCGCGGGGGAGTAGCCGGTGACCCGGCTGGGCAGGATCAGCTTCTCCAGGGCCGACGCCGGGACGGGTGCACCCTGCAACTGCTCGATGGCGCGGGCCAGTCCGTCGATGCCGCGCAGGCTGTTGTTGCCCAGGTGCTGCCACTGCGGAAGGAAGCCGGCAAGGGCGGCGGGCGGGACCGGCTCCAGCTCATGGCGGAGCGCGGCGAGTGAGCGGCGGCGCAGTCGGCGCAGCACGGTGGCGTCGCACCACTCCTGGCCGATGCCGGCGGGGTGGAACTCGCCCTGGACGATCCCGCCGGTCGCGGCGAGCCGCTGCAGCGCGCCGTCCGTGACAGCGGTGCCGAGCCCGAAACGGGTGGCGGCCTCGGTGGAGGTGAACGGGCCGTGCGTACGCGCGTATCGGGCGAGGAGATCGCCGAGGGGGTCTTTCACCGGTTCGGTGAACGCCTCGGGGACGCCGACCGGGAGGGCGGTGCCCAGTGCGTCGCGCAGCCGTCCCGCGTCCTCGATCGCGGCCCAGTGGTCCGCTCCGCCGATCCGGACCCGGATGGCCCGGCGGGCAGCGGACAGCTCCGGAGCCCATGGCTGCTGGGCGCCGCGCTCGGCCAACTCCACGTCGGTGAGCGGGCCGAGAACCCGAAGGAGATCGGCGACCCCTTCGATGTCCTTGATCCGGCGGTCCTCGGTCAGCCACTGGAGTTCCTGCTCCAGCTCGGTCAGGACGTCGGCGTCGAGCAGCTCGCGCAGTTCTGCCTGGCCGAGGAGCTCGGCCAGGAGGTGGGAGTCGAGGGAGAGGGCGGCGGCCCGCCGTTCGGCGAGGGGCGAGTCGCCCTCGTACAGGAACTGGGCGACATAGCCGAACAGGAGCGAGCGGGCGAAGGGCGAGGGCTCCGGGGTCGTCACCTCGACCAGCCGGATACGGCGGGCTTCGAGGTCGCCCATGAGTTCCGTGAGCCCGGGGACGTCGAAGACATCCTGGAGGCATTCGCGGACCGCTTCCAGGACGATCGGGAAGGAGCCGAACTCGGAGGCGACCTGGAGGAGTTGCGCGGCGCGTTGGCGCTGCTGCCAGAGCGGGGTGCGCTTTCCGGGGCTGCGCCGCGGCAGCAGCAGGGCGCGCGCCGCACATTCGCGGAACCGGGAGGCGAACAGAGCTGATCCGCCTACCTGGTCGGTGACGATCTGACGGATCTCGCCCTGGTCGAAGGTCACGTCCGCAGCGCCGACGGGCGGTTGTCCGCTGTCGTACGAGGGATCAGGCAGCGGTGCCGGATCCTGGGCGGGGTCCTGCGCCGGATCGAAGTCCAGCAGGTCCAGGCCCATCAGGTCGGCGTCGGGCAGCCGCAGCACTATGCCGTCGTCGGCGTGCATCACCTGGGCGTCCATGCCGTACCGCTCGGCGAGGCGGGCGTTCAGCGCCAGCGCCCACGGGGCATGTACCTGCGCGCCGAACGGGGAGTGGACGACGACCCGCCAGTCGCCCAGCTCGTCACGGAAACGCTCGACGAGGATGGTCCGGTCGTCCGGTACGTGACCGCAGGCGCGGCGCTGTTCGTCGATGTACGACAGGGTGTTGTCGGCGGCCCAGGTGTCGAGACCGGCGGCGAGCAGACGCTGCCGGGCATCTTCCTGGGACAGTCCGCCGATCTCGCGGAGGAACGCGCCGAGCGCGCGGCCCAGCTCCAGCGGACGGCCCAGCTGGTCGCCCTTCCAGAACGGCAGCCGGCCGGGAACCCCGGGGGCGGGTGACACCAGGACCCGGTCGCGGGTGATGTCCTCGATCCGCCAGGACGTGGTGCCCAGCGTGAAGACGTCGCCGACGCGGGACTCATACACCATCTCCTCGTCCAGCTCACCGACCCGGCCGCCGCCCTTCTTGGGGTCGGCGCCCGCGAGGAAGACCCCGAAGAGCCCGCGGTCGGGGATGGTCCCGCCGGAGGTGACGGCGAGCCGCTGGGCGCCGGGACGGCCTGTGACCGTACCGGCCACCCGGTCCCAGACCACACGCGGGCGCAGCTCGGCGAAGGCGTCGGACGGATAGCGCCCGGCGAGCATGTCCAGCACGGCGGTGAACGCCGACTCGGGCAGGGAGGCGAAGGGGGCGGCGCGGCGGGTCACGGCCAGCAGATCGTCCACCTGCCAGCTGTCCAGGGCGACCATGGCGACGAGCTGCTGGGCCAGCACATCGAGGGGGTTGGACGGGATCCGGAGTGCCTCGATGGAGCCCTCGCGCATCCGCTCCGTGACCACGGCGGCCTGCACCAGATCGCCCCGGTACTTCGGGAAGACCACTCCGGTGGAGACGGCACCGACCTGGTGCCCGGCCCGGCCGACCCGTTGCAGCCCGGAGGCGACCGACGGCGGCGACTCCACCTGGATCACCAGATCGACCGCCCCCATGTCGATGCCCAGCTCCAGACTGGAGGTGGCGACCACGGCCGGCAGCCGGCCCGCCTTGAGGTCCTCCTCGACCTGGGCGCGCTGTTCCTTGGAGACCGAACCGTGGTGGGCGCGGGCGAGCAGAGCGGGGGCGCCCTTCGCGGCGCCCGACTGGGCCATGATCTCGGCCGGGGAGTGTGCCTCCGGCAGCGTCGGGGCGTCGAGCACAGTGCCGGTGGCCCGCTCGTACGCGATCTCGTTGAGCCGGTTGCAGAGCCGCTCCGCGAGGCGGCGGGAATTGGCGAAGACGATGGTGGAGCGATGCTCCTGGACGAGATCGACGATGCGTTCCTCGACATGGGGCCAGATCGACGGCTTGTCGGCCTGGGCCGCCTGGTCGGTGTCGGTGGCGGGGGAGCCGCCGAGCTCGCCCAGATCCTCGACCGGCACGACCACCGACAGGTCGAACCGCTTGGTGGACGGCGGCTGGACGATCTCCACCTTCCGCTGCGGTGAGAGGAAGCGCGCCACCTCGTCGACCGGACGGACCGTCGCCGACAGGCCGATCCGCCGTGCGGGCCGCGGCAGCAGCTCGTCCAGACGCTCCAGCGATACGGCGAGATGGGCGCCTCGCTTCGTACCCGCCACGGCGTGCACTTCGTCGAGAATCACCGTCTCGATGCCGGACAGCGCCTCCCGGGCCGATGAGGTCAGCATCAGGAAGAGCGATTCGGGCGTGGTGATCAGGATGTCCGGCGGCCGGGTCGCCATCGAGCGGCGCTCGGCGGGCGGGGTGTCACCGGAGCGGATTCCCACCCGGAGCTCGGGCTCGGGCAGCCCCAGACGCACCGACTCCTGGCGGATGCCGGTCAGCGGTGAGCGGAGATTGCGCTCGACATCGACGGCGAGGGCCTTGAGGGGTGACACGTACAGCACACGGCAGCGCTTCTTCGCCTCGGCGGGCGGCGGGACGGACGCCAGCCCGTCCAGCGCGGCGAGGAACGCGGCCAGGGTCTTGCCGGAGCCGGTCGGCGCGACGACCAGCACGTCCGAGCCTTCGCCGATCGCGCGCCAGGCGCCTTCCTGCGCGGCGGTGGGCGCGCTGAAGGCACCTGCGAACCAGCTGCGGGTCGCAGGGGAGAACGAGTCGAGCGCAGAGCCGGCCATGTCCCCCATCGTGCACCCCACCACTGACAACGGCCGTGACGGCCATCGGCGACCGGGCCCGGGAGCTGCGAGAATTCGTCCATGGTGGCAATACCGGAGTCGGGATCAGGAGAGTGGGCGAGGCACTGGCAGCACGCGGAGCTGCCCGATCTCGATCTGCTGCGTGCCCGGTACGTGCGCCACACCTTCCCGCGCCACAGCCACGAGGGCTATGTCTTCGGCACCATCACCCGCGGGGTGGAGGATGTCGGACTACCCGGCGGCACGGTCGTACACGCGGGCCCCGGCGCCGTAGTCATGATCAATCCGGAGGTGCCGCACACCGCCCGCGCGGGTGTTCCGGAGGGCTGGGTGTACGCCACGCTGTACCCGTCCGCGCAGGTGATCAACGACATCGCGGCCGATACGACGAGTCTGCGCGGTACGGTCGGCTTCACCGAGAGCAGCGTCATGGATCCGTACGCGGCCCGGCTGATCGGCGAGGTCCACCGGGCCGCAGAGGAGGGCAACGCACTCGCCGCGGACACCGTGCTGCGGGTGATGGTCGCACGGCTGCTCAGCCGGCACGGCAGCGTGCTGCCCGCCCGCGCGCCCCGGTCGGCGGGTGCCCGCGACGCGGCGCGTGCCCGTGCGGTGCTGGAGGGCAGGATGGCGGAGCCGCCCACCCTGGAGGCGCTGGCCGCGGAGCTCGGCACCAGTCCGTTCGCGCTGCTGAGGGCCTTCAAGAAGCAGTACGGGATGCCGCCGCACGCCTGGCTCACCGATGCCCGGGTGCGGGCCGCGCGCCGGATGCTCGACGAGGGAACGGCACCCGCGGAGGCGGCCGCCGAGGTCGGCTTCACCGATCAGCCGCATCTCAACCGTCACTTCACCCGGATCGTGGGGGTGCCGCCCGGCGCGTACCGGCGCGAACGTGCAAGAACGTACAAGACCGGTCGCAACCTGCTCACGTAGCGTTCCGGTCGTGGCAGAACAGACAACACTCCCAGAGGGCATCGGCGAAGCAGCCGGCGCACCCCACGGCAGCGCGACCGCCCCCGGCGTGCGGCCGGACGCGGCCGGGGCGAAGTCGGACGCGGCCGTCGTACGCGATGCACTCGGTGTCGGCATAGCCGTCGGACTTTCCGGCTTCGCCTTCGGCGTGACCTCGGCCGGCTCCGGACTGAGCCTGCTGCAGACCTGCGTGCTCAGCCTCGCCGTCTTCACCGGCGCCTCGCAGTTTGCCCTCGTGGGCGCTCTCGCGGCGGGCGGTAATCCGTACACCGCGGCTGCCGGGGCCTTCTTCCTCGGCGTGCGCAACTCGTTCTACGGCCTGCGGCTGTCGCAGCTGCTCGCCCTTCCGCGCGCGCTCCGTCCCTTCGCCGCCCAGTGGGTCATCGACGAGACGACCGCCGTGACATTGCCGCAGCCCACCCGACGGGCCGCACGGATCGGGTTCGCCGTCACCGGACTCACCCTCTATGTGCTGTGGAACCTGACCACGCTGCTGGGGGCCCTCGGCGCCAAGGCGCTCGGAGACACCGACGCCTGGGGGCTGGACGCGGCATCGCCCGCGGTCTTCCTCGCTCTGCTCGCGCCGATGCTGAAAAGCACGACGGAACGCATCACCGCCGCAGTCGCGGTCCTGCTCGCGCTCGGACTGCTGCCCGTACTGCCCGCAGGCGTCCCTGTCCTGCTGTCCGCTCTCGCCGCACCCGCCGTCCTCTTCCTGAGCGGACGCCGGAAGGGAACGAGCCGGGGCACTGTCACGACGGAGGAGAACCGATGAACATCTGGATCGCCATCGCGCTGACCGCCGTCGGCTGCTACCTCGCCAAACTGCTCGGACTGCTGGTGCCCGCCGGTGTGCTGGAACGTCCGCTCACGCAGCGTCTCGCCGCGCTCCTGCCCGTGGCGCTCCTGGCCGCCCTGACCGCGCAGCAGACGTTCGGCGACGGGCAGCACTTGACGCTGGACGCCAGGGGCGCGGGGCTCGCCGCGGCAGCGCTCGCACTGGTCCTGCGCGCGCCCTTCCTCGTGGTCGTAGGGGCCGCCGTGGTCGTCACAGCAGGGGTACGTGCCCTCGGTTAGACACATCGGTAAGGGGCTCGGCCCTATGGACCGAGCCCCTTACACACGTACCCGTCGACCCGTTCAGTGCACTGCGAGGCCCATCGGCGCGGTCTCCGCCATGTCCAGCCGTGCCGCGTCCTTCTCCGGGCGCAGGAAGCAGACGGCGAACGCACCGGCCACCGCCACCAGCCCCGCCATCAGCAGATACGCCGAGTGGTAGCCCGTGGGCACGGAGGCCGCCGCATCCACCATCCGGCCCGTGACGAGCGGCGACAGGATCCCGGCAAGGGCATAGACGAAGGCCAGGGCGCCCAGCGCCACCCCGCGCTGCCCGGCCGGTGCGATCCGGGCGACGGCCGTCTGCGAGACGGTGAGGATCACATTCGTCAGCGCCATCGGCCCGACCATCAGCGCGATCTTCACGCCCACCGGGTCCACCTCGGCGAACACCGTGATCGACAGGGCGGCCACACACATCAGGAGACCGCCGCCGAGTCCGGCGGGCAGCCTGGGCGCGGTTCCGTTCCGGGCCGTCCGACGCGCCAGCAGCCCATGCCCCAGCAGCACCACGGAGTTACCGACGGCCGTAGCCGTCACCACCGCCCCCGACTGCTTCAGCGTCAGCCCCGACACCTCGTGCAGATAGTCCGGCGCCCAGGTCAGACCCGCCGAGAGTATCCAGTAGGCGGCGAACGCCCCGAAGGCCGCCGTCAGCCAGGTGCCGGAGAGCAGCAGCCTGCGATACGGAACGGACGGACCGGCCCCGTCGGAGCCGGCCGAGGAGCCCCTTCCCAGGGGAGGCGCGAGCGGCCCCTCCTCACCCCGTACATACCAGCACACCGCCCACACCAGGCCGACCAGCCCCACGGCGCCGAAGGCCCAGCGCCATCCCCACACATCGATCACCACGGTCAGCAGTGGAGCGGACAGTGCCACTCCGCCCGCCGCACCGACCATCAGCACGGCGGTCGGCAGCGTCCGTTCCTTCTGCCCGAACCAGCCGTGCAGATGGTGCACCGCCACCGGCGCAGCAGGCCCCTCGGCAGCCCCGAGCAGTACCCGGGTGGCGATCAGCGTCCCGAACCCGGCGGCGCCGAGCAGCATCGGCAGCTGCGCCACCGACCACAGCAGCGCCATCCCGAGCAGCAGCACGGTGGTGCGGATGCGACGGGTCAGGAACGACACCCCCAGCGCGGCCAGGCTGAACAGGGCGAAGAACGAGGACTGCGCCGTGCCGAACTCACCCCGGGTCAGTCCCAGCTCGTCGCGGATCGGGTCGGCGGCCAGGCCCATCACGGTCTTGTCGGCGAAGTTCACCAGCATGAAGGTGAGCAGCAGCCAGGTGGTGCCCCATGCGCCCTTGCGCACCTGTTCCTCCGCCGCGGTCCCGTCCCTCGTACGGAGGCGGTCCGCGGTCACCCGTCCTCCCCGCCGCAGCCGCACTCGTCCTCGTCCGAGACTCCGACGCTGATCATTCCGGCGGCCCGCTTCCGGCCCTCCGGGGAGCGCGTCAGCTCGGTCTCCAGATCGGTCCCTTCAGCCACCGCCGCCGACTCCGCGGCCGCCCAGTTGAACACCCCGCGGGCCATGGTCGACGTCTCGGACCCCGCCCGCTGCGCGTACACCCGGGCGCGTATCCGTGCCACTTCCACATCGGCAGGGGCCGCCAGCGCGGCGGTCTCCGCCAGATGCGAGGCGAGCCTCAGCTCACCCTCCTCCAGCAGCTTCAGCGCCCGCTGAGCCAGTACGGAAGCGCCGCCCGCGGCGCCAGCGAACTCGGTGGCGACCGCGGCGTCCGGGGCCGGCTTGAGATGGGCCGGGTTCTGGTCGTACCAACCGCCCCAGAGCCGCCAGAGGTTACGTACGACGAACTCCGGCTCGTCGTAGGCGGGATGCAGATAGGGCTTTGCCAGTAGCTCCTGCGGCACCTGTACGCCGTGCAGCACGGCATCGAGGCGGTGACCCGCGTTCATCAGGGCCCTGGTCTGCTCGCAGAGCGACTCCAGGAGCCGCGCTGTGTCGTCGAGCGCCCGGTGCACGCGCTCCCTGCCGACGATCGGCACACCGTGGCCGGGGAGCAGCAGTTCGGCGCCGAGCTCCTGCATGGCGCGCAATGCCCGCGCCCAGTCCTCCGGGTACCGCTGCACCTTCTGGGGGTTGCCCGCGTTCGGGGTGTTCCAGATGAAGAGGTCACCGGTGCACAGCGTCTTGAGTTCGGGAACCCACACATAGGTGCTGTCGTCCGTCTCACCCTTGGCATGCACCAGCTCGAAGGTCAGATCACCGCGCTCGACGGTCATCCGGTCGCGGTAGGTGGTGTCGGGGTAGCGGTAGGTGGACGGCCAGTCCAGCGACGGTACGCCGAACTGCCTGCGGTTGATCCAGGAGTTGTAGCCCGCTGTGCTGATGTACCGGTCGAAGCGCGCCGTGACCGCCTCGTGCGCGATGACCTCGGGCCGTGTACGCCCCTCGCTGTCCGCCTGCGCGTCGAACGGCGCGACACCGAAGACATGGTCGACATGGCCGTGCGTATAGACGACGGTACTGACCGGCTGTTCACTGAAGGCGCGCACCGCCTCGTGCAGCGGACGCGCCGTGCGGATGTCGCCGGAGTCCACCAGCACCAGCCCGTCACCGGTGTCGAACACCGCCACATTGGCGAAGGCGGGCAGGAAACCGACCCGCTCGCGCACGGTCACCAGCTCCGCGCCAGAGTAGGCCCCGGACAGATGCGCCAGCAGTGTGTCCTCCCCCTGCCACACCCGGTCGATATAGCTGAGATAGTCCGTCGACTTGTGCTCGGTCATACCTGCGGCTCCTTCGGTGCTGTACGGCGGATCGCCCGGAACCCGAGTCTCGGCCCAAGAAGTGACCTGCAACACCCGCCCTCGTCACACTGCGATGAGCTGCGTACTGTGACGCATCACAAGGACCGCAGGGGAGAGGGAGCGCTGCCATGCCACTGTCCGACGCGGCCAGGGTCCTCGCCCTGCGCTGCGAGCCCAAGGTCAATGAGCTGGCGCGGCGCATGACCCGCCAGTCCTTCGAGCAGCTCCCCGGATACACCGGACTCCCGGACGACGTGAAGGACCTGGAGATCGCCGCGACCATCCGGCACGGCGTACGTCTCTTCCTTCGCCGCGCCACGGAACCACACCCCGGTCCCGGCGGGCTCCGCCTCTTCCGCGAACGGGCGGCGCAGCGTGCCGAGGAGGGCATGCCGCTGCATCTGCTGCTGCGCAGTCACGCGCTCGGCATGTACGTCCTGTGGCAGTCGCTGCGCGAGACCGCGGAGCCCGGTGAGGAGGGCGCGCTCATCGAACTGGTCGATCTGCTGCTCCAGTCGCACCACTTTCTGGTCGGCGCAGTGGCCGAGACCTATATGGACGAGCGATCCGCACTGGAGGCGGAACAGCGTGAGCAGCGCCGCTCTTTGGTACGCGGGTTTCTCGACGGGACGCTGGAACCCGGCCGTGCACTGCTGGAGGAGCTCGGCCTCGACGGGCCCGTGCTCGTGCTCGCCGTCGTCCTGGAACCGTTGGCCGACGCCGATCCGGAATCGGGCGGTTCGGAACTCGGGAGCGCGGTGACCGTACGGCGTCGGATGCGGCGCATCCAGACCGTTCTCGACCAGCGATTCGGCACGGAACTGCTCTTCCTCTTCGACGCGGGAACAGGACGGGCCGTCGTACCGCAGGACTGCGAGCCACCCGGCGACCTGGCCGAGCGGCTGACCCGTGCCTGCGGGGGCGAGGTCCGGATCGCCGCCGTCCCGGCAGCGGCACCCGAGGCGGTCCCCGAGGCGTCCCGCACGGCCGTGGAGATCCTTCGGGTCGCCCGCACGTGCGGGCTGCCGCCCGGGCTGCACCGCCTCGACGACGTACTCCTCGAATTCCATCTGTCGCGCCCCGGCCCCAGCAGCCACCGCATCGCCGCCCTGCTGGACCCCGTCGCAGGCCGTCCGGAACTGCTGCAGACCCTCCGCATCCACCTGGCACAGCACCAGGACAGGCGCCTCACCGCGGCGCTGCTGGGACTGCATCCCAACACCGTCGACAACCGGCTGGCCAAGCTCACCGAGCTGACCGGACTCGATCCGTCGTCGCCACGTGGCGCCGCGCTGGCCATCGCGGCCCTGCTGCTGCGTGACACCGTTGCCGGGGCCGATGGCGTATCCGCAGCCGGCTGACCGCCGGCCTGCCCGCCGGTCTCAGTCGAGGCTGCGTCCATGGGCCCGCAGTGTCAGGAGTGCCTTGAGCGTCACGATGGGCCGTCCCTCCAGAGCCGTCCCCGGCGCCCACTGCCGCCAGTTCACCGGCCAGCCGCCATCCGCCTGCTGCTCGGCCGCAAGATGGTCGAGCGAGCGGGTCAGCTCCTCGTCGGTGAACCAGCGGCGGGCGAGCGAATCGGGAGTACGGGCGTAGTCGTACGGGAAGTGCTGCTCGCCCGGTGCGTATCCGGCCGCCACCGGGTACTCCGTGCGCCGCTCCGGATCCAGCACGGCGAGCCGCTGTTCCCGCACCAGCCGCCCGAGCCGGTCGGCCGCCGCCTCCGCGCGGGCCCGGTCCGGAGCGCCGTCCAGAAAGGCGAGCGCCGCCTCGATCTCGTACGGATGCGACCGGTCCAGAGCGTCGACCGACGCCCAGCAGAAATCGGTGGCCCGGAACAGCCAGGCATGCCACACCGCGTTGCGGTGCAGGAGCCCGACGACGGGTCCGGTGGTCAGCAGCTCCGCGGGCGGGTCGTCGACGATCGGGATGAACGGTGCGGCCGGATAGCCGCGCTGCGACGGCAGGAGAGCGGGCAGCGCCCCTTCCTTGGTGGACACCTCGGTCAGGAAGCGGCAGATCCGCTCCACCCGCGGCCCGCTGCAGCGGCCGATGGAGTCGAGGACGTTGAGTGCGTGCGCGGTGTGCAGTGGCTGACTGACGGGGCCACGCAGATCGGGTTCGAGCGCGTGCCCGTATCCGCCGTCCTCATTCAGATAGGCGGCGAGTGCGGTCTCCACGGCGTCCGCACTTCCTTTCAGGAAGTGATGGGCGAACCGCCGCTGTTCCAGGACACGGGCCGTGAGCCAGATGAACTGCTCGGCACGGTTGAGGGGACTTGTTCCGGTTGCAGCCATGGACCGACCGTAGGGCGGTAAGCGCTCTCGGCAAGGCATAGCGGCCCGGCTGCACTCTCAGGAGCGGGATACTGAGGTCATGCGGTTGACGATTTTCTGGGAACGGATGGCGGACCACTTCGGCGCGGGATACGCCGATTCCTTCGCGCGCGATCATGTGATGGCCGAGCTCGGCGGGCAGACGGTGCACCAGGCGCTGGCCGCGGGCTGGGATGCCAAGGACGTCTGGCGCGGTGTCTGTACGGCGGTCGGCATCCCTGCCGACAAGCGCTGACCACCGGCTCGTCAACGGCCGGACCTGTGATGTTGTCCGGGGCGGGCGGCTGTTTGTCACAGCGGTAGGCGAGACTGGAGCCGTGTCACCGACAGACGAGACAGCCCAGACCCAGACGCCTCCCACTCAGCCTGCCCCGTCCGCCCCGCCGGCCGCGCCGTCCGGCACCGGGCCGGCCCGTATGCCCGCGTGGCTGCCGCGTGCCATGGTGCTCGCTCTGGCGCTCTACGCCTGTTTCCAGCTCGGCAGCTGGGCGTTCGACCAGCTCATCGGGCTGCTGATCAATGTGCTGATCGCGTTCTTCCTCGCACTTGCCATCGAGCCGGCGGTGAGCCGGATGTCGGCCCGCGGCATGCGTCGCGGCCTCGCCACCTTCCTGGTCTTCCTGGCCGTGCTGATAGCCGCGGCCGGTTTCGTCGTGCTGCTCGGCTCGATGCTCGCGGGCCAGATCGTCGACATGGTCGAGGAATTCCCGAAGTATCTGGACTCGGTGATCAACTGGGTCAACCAGAACTTCCACACCGAGCTCTCCCGGGTCGAGGTCCAGGACAGCGTGCTGCACTCCGACTGGCTGCAGAAGTACGTCCAGAACAGCGCGACCGGAGTGCTCGACATCTCCACCACCGTGCTCGGCGGGCTGTTCCGTCTTCTGACGATCTTCCTGTTCTCGTTCTACTTCGCCGCCGACGGTCCCAGGCTGCGGCGCGCCCTGTGCTCCGTACTGCCGCCCGCCAAGCAGGCCGAGGTCCTGCGGGCCTGGGAGATCGCGGTCGACAAGACCGGCGGTTACCTCTACTCGCGCGGCCTGATGGCACTCATCTCCGGGGTCGCGCACTACATCCTGCTGGTGATCCTCGGTGTTCCGTACGCGCCCGCGCTCGCTATCTGGGTCGGACTGGTCTCCCAGTTCATCCCCACGATCGGTACGTATCTGGCAGGCGCCCTGCCCATGCTGATCGCGTTCACCATCGACCCCTGGTACGCGCTGTGGGTGCTCGGGTTCGTCGTGGTCTACCAGCAGTTCGAGAACTATGCGCTGCAGCCCAAGCTCACCTCCAAGACCGTCGACATCCATCCGGCGGTCGCCTTCGGATCGGTCATCGCGGGCACGGCGTTCATGGGTGCCGTGGGTGCGGTGATCGCGATCCCGGCCGTCGCCACGCTCCAGGCGTTCCTCGGCGCCTATGTGAAGCGGTACGACGTGACGGACGACCCGCGGGTGCACGGCCGCCGCCAGCAACGTGGTGAGCCGGTGCTCACGCGGCTGCGCCGGTCCTGGCGGACTGCCGAGAGCAATGAGGGCCGGGGCGGACAGGACGGGGCCGGGGAGTATCCGGAACGTGCCTGACTGCCTCGGTGATGGGGGCTCGTTTCAGCGATAGCCCGTCACGTCGGCCGGCCCGCCCTGGTCCTGGACCTCGGTGACATATCTCCAGGCATCGGGCCGACTGCCGTCGAGGTCGGTGAAGCCGTAGACCTTCGCCAATTGCCCGCTGGACAGCGACCCGCCGTTCCAGCGCGACACCCGGGGGTCCTGCGCGAGCGCGGCCACTGCCCGGCCGACGAAGGCCGGGCTCTCGGAGATGGCGAAGTGGGGCGAGTGCGTGATCGCGTCACGCCAGTTCGCCTCGGTGACGCCGTGGGCCTCCAGCATGGCTTCGGACCGCAGCCAGCCGGGCGTGAGGGACACGGCGGTCGCGCCGTGCGGCTCCAGCTCGTGCGCCAGCGCGAACGCCATTCGCACCCAGCTGAACAGCGATGCCACGGCCCGCACCCCGCGTCGCCCCGGCCACCAGAGCCACTTTTCCTGAGGGTTCTGTCCCCATACGGCCGGAATTCAGCACGGTGTCGATCGTTGATCTTGACTCCCCGAGAGCGGAGTGCTAGGGCGCTACTCTGGGGGCAGTTCGGTCCGGCGTGGTGCGCTTGACACCAAAATCGAACATCCATTCTCATGGGATTCCGGCCGGGTTTTCCCGGGCCCGACCGTGGAGTTGTCCACAGGCCGGGAGGACGTCGAGGCCCATTGTCAGTGGCAGGGGTTAGCGTCTTTGACGTGAAGCGATCGACTCAAGCAAATCGGGTGGAACCCATGGCAGGAACCGACCGCGAGAAGGCGCTGGACGCCGCACTCGCACAGATTGAACGGCAATTCGGCAAGGGCGCGGTGATGCGCCTCGGTGAGCGGCCGAACGAGCCCATCGAGGTGATCCCCACCGGGTCGACTGCCCTCGACGTGGCCCTCGGCGTCGGCGGCCTGCCGCGCGGCCGTGTGGTGGAGGTGTACGGACCGGAGTCCTCCGGTAAGACGACGCTGACGCTGCACGCGGTGGCCAATGCGCAGAAGCTCGGCGGCTCGGTGGCCTTCATCGACGCGGAGCACGCCCTCGACCCCGAGTACGCGAAGAAGCTCGGCGTCGACATCGACAACCTCATCCTGTCCCAGCCGGACAACGGCGAGCAGGCCCTCGAAATCGTGGACATGCTGGTCCGCTCCGGCGCCCTCGACCTGATCGTCATCGACTCCGTCGCGGCGCTCGTGCCGCGCGCGGAGATCGAGGGCGAGATGGGCGACTCGCATGTGGGTCTGCAGGCCCGACTGATGAGCCAGGCACTCCGCAAGATCACCAGCGCGCTCAACCAGTCCAAGACCACCGCGATCTTCATCAACCAGCTCCGCGAGAAGATCGGTGTGATGTTCGGCTCGCCGGAGACCACGACCGGTGGCCGGGCGCTCAAGTTCTACGCCTCGGTGCGCCTCGACATCCGCCGGATCGAGACGCTGAAGGACGGCACCGATGCCGTCGGTAACCGCACCCGCGTCAAGGTCGTGAAGAACAAGGTCGCGCCGCCCTTCAAGCAGGCCGAGTTCGACATCCTCTACGGCCAGGGCATCAGCCGCGAGGGCGGTCTGATCGACATGGGCGTGGAGCACGGCTTCGTTCGCAAGGCGGGCGCCTGGTACACGTACGAGGGCGACCAGCTCGGCCAGGGCAAGGAGAACGCCCGTAACTTCCTCAAGGACAACCCCGATCTCGCCAATGAGATCGAGAAGAAGATCCTTGAGAAGCTGGGCATCGGCGTCAGGCCGGATGCCAACGCCGCCGAGCCCGGTGCGGACGCGGCGGGCGGCGCCGCGGCTCCGGCCGACAGCACGAAGTCGGTGCCCGCTCCGGCCGGCAAGGCCAAGCCGGTCAAGACTGCGGCGGCCAAGAGCTAGGCCGTGACGCGTCGTACGGAGTGGCCGGTCAGCGCCACTGATCATGTCGCCGGTCCCGGCCCCGAATTCGCCGCCGGACACACGGCCGAGTCCGAGGGCGCGTACGAGCCGGAGGCCGGTCCGGGTCCCGGCACCGGCTCGGGCGCCGGATTCGGTGAGGGGGCGGGTCGTCGTGCCCGCTCCCGCTCCAGGAGCAGCGGCTCCCCTTCCTCGTCGAGGGCCGAGAAGGGGGAGCCGCGAGACCCGGTCGAGCAGGCGCGCAACATCTGTCTGCGGCTGCTCACCGGGACCCCGCGCACCCGAAAGCAGCTCGCGGACGCCCTGCGCAAGCGGGAGATCCCGGATGAGGCGGCCGAAGAAGTGCTGTCGCGATTCGAGGATGTCGGCTTGATCGACGATGCCGCGTTCGCGGACGCCTGGGTGGAGTCCCGGCACCACGGCCGAGGGCTGGCTCGCCGTGCTCTCGTCCGTGAGCTGCGCACCAAAGGGGTGGACTCCGCAGTGATCGACGAGGCCGTCGGACAGCTCGACTCCGAGCAGGAGGAGGCGACCGCCCGAGAGCTGGTCGCGCGCAAGCTGCGCTCCACTCGCGGCCTGGACCGCGACAAACGGCTGCGCCGCCTTGCGGGCATGCTCGCCCGCAAGGGGTACGGGGAAGGCATGGCCCTGCGCGTGGTGCGGCAGGCGCTGGAAGAAGAAGGCGAGGACACGGAAGGCCTGGACGAGCCCTTCTGACCCGGGCCTACTGGGCGGGGCGGTTGTACTGGTTACTGCCCGGCGCGGGCGGCGCGGCTGATGGTGGCGTCGATCAGGGCGAGCGCATCTGCGGCGGTGCGGCCGGGGTGCCGGTTCCAGGGGCCGATCAGCCCGGTCCAGCCCTGGGAGCGGAGCTCGGCGATGAGCCAGGCGCCCGCCCGGTCCACGGTGTCGCGGGAGCCGTAGCCCAGGCGGTGTGCGGTGAGAAGGGCGCCGCAGACGCACCGCGCGCCGCGGGCGTTGCGCAACCGGTACGGGGTGTTCTGCCAGCCCCACTCGGTCAGGATCTGCCGTGCGTAGGCGAGATGGGTGGAGGGCCGCACCTCGGGCTGCCCGATGCGCCGCCAGGAGTGGAGCCGGTCGGGGAGGACCGCGCCCAGGCGCCCGGGGAGGGGCCGTTCGCGCGGCGCGGTCGCCGGCAGGGCGCGGACGGAGTCGGCGATGAGCTGGTCGACCGGTACGGACAGCAGGTCGCGCCAGTCGGCCGGGTGGCAGTCCGGCAGTTGTTCCGCGGTGCCGGGGGAGGAGGGGAGCGCGGGGTCGGGGGTGGTGAGGCCCCAGCCGGAGACGATCTGCTGCCACGCCTCGGTGTCATGGAGACGAGCGGCCTGAACGTCGAGCTGGTCGGGGGTGAGGGTGGGGGCGGGGGTCGGCATGGGTGCGAGGTCTCCGTCACGTCGGTCCTTGGCGTTGAGGCGAATGTCCGTCGGGTACGGGGATTGCTCCACCGGAGCGTGGCGTTCGGGTGTGTCGGGGCGGATTCGGGGGATGGGCGAACGGTGTGCGGGGGGTAGCCCCAGCACGAAGACGCAGGCGCGCTCCAGTGCACGGACATCTCTGCACAGAGCACTGTGTGACGCATGGCAGAGAGGCGCGCAAGGCGGAGAAGGCGCGCATGACGGAGACGCCGTGCACGTCACAGACGCTGCGCACGCCACCAACCACCACCGGCGTGAACTGGCCCTCCGCGCCGACCTCGCCCTCTCCGAGCCGCTCTGACGCGGAAGCGACCCGGCTTCGGCCCCAGACCCGCCCCCGACCGTGATCCCGGCGGACAACTAACAGAAAAGAGACGGACGCACCATGATGCTGCGCTATGCCCTGCAGACCATCCGGGACCGCAAGGGCGGATTCCTCGGTGCCTTCCTGGCCCTCATGTGCGCTGCCGCCCTCATCACCGCCTGCGGCACGCTGTTGGAGACCGGCCTGCGCGGAAGGATCGCCACCGAACGCTATGCCGCCGCGCCACTCGTGGTCTCCGCCGACCAGAACGTCCACCGCACCACCGTCAAGCACAAGGGCAACGGAAAGACCAAGGTCAAACACAAGGCGAAGCCGGTTGCCGAGCGCGCCTGGCTGCCTGCGGCCATCGCCGACCGGATCAGCACCCTGGAAGGCGTACAGAAGGTTGTTCCCGAACTGACCTTCCTGGCCCAGCCAGTGACCCAGCCCGTGACTCGGTCCGCGACCCAGCCCGTGTCACAGTCCGCCGCCCATCCCTCGTACGGCCACTCCTGGGCCTCCGCCCCGCTCACCCCCTTCGTTCTCGTCTCAGGCCGCGCCCCCGCCTCCGAGGACGACGTGGTGATCGACCGCGGCCTCGCCGAACAGAAGGGACTGACGCCCGGGGACCGGCTCGTCGTCCAGTCCACCAGCACCCCCCGCCCGTACCGCATCAGTGGCATTGCGGCCCCGGCAGGCCGGGGCGACCTCCGGCAGCAGTCCTCGCTGTTCTTCTCCACTGCCGAGGCCGAGCGCCTTGCCGCCCGCCCCGGCCGTATCACTGCCCTCGGCGTGATGCCTGCGCCCGGCACCGACCCCACCCGGCTGAAGCATCAGGTCGAGCAGGCGCTCAAGGGCACCACCGCGCAGGTCGTCACCGGTGACGACCGCGGGCCCGTCGAGTTCCTGGATGCCGCGGGAGCCCGTATCAAGCTGGTCTCCATGGGCGGCGCCATGGGCGGCACGTCCCTCTTGGTCGCGATCCTCGTCGTGGTCGGCACCTTCGCGCTCTCCATCCAGCAGCGCCACCGCGAACTGGCCCTGCTCCGCGCCATCGCTGCCACTCCGCGTCAGATCCGGCGCCTCCTCGGCCGTGAGGCCCTGGTCGTCGGAGCCGTTGCCGGTGTGTTCGGCGTGCTCGCGGGACTGCCCCTCGCCGGCTGGCTGCACAGTCGATTCATCGACATGGGTGTGATCCCGGCGACCCTGGAGCGCACCGCAGGCATCTTCCCGGCCTGCGCGGCCCTGGCCGTCACCCTCCTCGGCGCCGGGGCGGCGGCGAGGATCTCCGGTCGCCGTATCGCCCGTATCCGTCCTGCCGAGGCCATGGCCGAGTCCGCTGTCGAGCGCGGCCCGGCCCGGGGCCGGATCGTCGCGGGTCTCGTGCTGCTCGCGGGCGGCGCCGCTCTCGTCGCCGTACTGAGCGTCCTGCGTACCGAGGCCGCCGCGACCCCTGTCACGTTCCTGGCCGTCGCCGTGTCGGCCACGGCCGTGTCACTGCTGGGCCCGATCCTCGTACGAATGGCTTCCGTACTGCTCGCGGGACCACTTCGACTGGCCGGTTCCGGGGGACCCCTCGCGACGGCGAACATCCGCGGGAACTCCACCCGGATGGCCTCCGTCGTCACCCCGCTCACCCTGCTCATCGGGATGACCTGCACGGTTCTCTTCGTCCAGCCGACGCTCGGCGATGCCGCCCGCGCCCAGGCCCGCGAAGGCGTCCGCGCCACCTGGGTACTGGCCGCGCAGGGGCCGGGTGTCCCGTCCGCGGCCGCCGAGACCATCCGCAGGACGCCGGGTGTCACGGCCGCCACCGAGGTCGTACGGACCACCGTGCGCGTCGGCCTCGACAAGTACCCGGCCCAGGGCGTCACCCAGGCAGGTCTCGCCCGCACCTGGGATCCGGACGTGACGCGCGGATCGCTCGCCGCGTTCACCACCGGCCCCGGCACCGCCGCGATCAGTGAACTCGCTGCCGACCGGCTCGGCCTCCACCCCGGCAGCAAGCTGAAACTCCACCTCGGCGACGGCACCCCTGCCACCCTCACCGTGGCCGCCGTCTACAGCCGCGGCCTGGGATTCGGCGACCTGACCCTGCCCCATGACCTGCTCGCCCGCCACATGGACAACCCTCTTGCCGCCACCGTCCTGGTCGCCGGGGACAGCGGCCGCGACGAACTCGCCGCCGCACTCGAGCAGTTCCCCGGCGTCTCCGTACTCGCCCCGGCGACTGCCGACCGGCTCCAGGCGGACCGACAGCAGGAGAATGCGGCGGTCAACCATCTCGCCATGGGCCTGGTCCTGGCGTTCACCGCCATCGCCGTCGTCAACACCCTCGCCATGTCCGTGTCCGAGCGCATCAGGGAGTTCGCCATGCTCAGGCTGGCCGGCGCGACCCGGCGTCAGGTCCTGCGGATGCTCCGCATCGAGGCCCTGTCGGTCCTGCTGATCGCTGCTGCCCTCGGCAGCGGTATCGCACTGGCTGTGCTGACCGCCTTCAGCATCGGCATGACCGGCAGTGCGGCGCCCGCCGTTCTGCCGCTGGTGTACGCGACGGTGGTGGGCGGCGCGGCACTGCTGGCACTGACCGCCACGGCGCTGCCCGGCCGACTGGCACTCCGGGTCCGCCCGGTGGAGGTCGCGACGTCCAGGCAGTGAACCGCCGACAAGATCCGGTGCCGGCGTCGCACAGCAGACCGCCGGCACCCAGCCCCCGCCCCCACCCCGTCCGTCAGGCCTCGACCGGAAGCCCCGCCGCACGCCACGCCTGGAACCCGCCGATCAGATCGGTCGCCCGGTGCAGCCCCAGCTGTCGCAGGGACTCGACGGCGAGACTCGACGCATAGCCCTCGTTGCAGACCACCACGATCTGGAGATCGTGGCTCACCGCCTCCGGGGCCCGATGGCTGCCCTGCGGGTCGAGCCGCCACTCCAGCTCATTGCGCTCGACGACCAGCGCCCCCGGAATCAGCCCGTCCCGTTCCCGCAGCTCCGCATAGCGGATGTCCACGAGCAGCGCCCCGTCCGCAGCGGCGGCGACCGCCTCCTGTGGGCCGACCCGGACGAACCCGGCTCGGACCCGTTCCAGTAGTTCGTCGATCCCGACCGGCCCCGTACCACCCCGACGGCTGTCGCTCACTGCCAGTCCTCCGGCCGTTCGACCTGCTCAAGACGGAGCACCGCACCGTTACGGCTGTAGCGCCGGATCTGCGGCAGCGGCGGGTAGTACGCATGGACGGAGACGGCGTGCTCCGTGCCGGACTCGTTCAGCACCTCGTGGACGTGGTGGCGGCCGAATGCCCTGCCCTGGCCGGTGGCCAACTGCCGGGAACGGTCGATGCCCTCGGCGAGTTCGAGGGTCTTCCAGCCGTCGGTGGGCAGCCGGGCGGCGAGCGACAGCTCCTTGAGGGTGCCGACCGCGGTGGTGAAGGCGCCGATCGAGTCGGCGTGGTCGTGCCAGCCGGTGCCGGTACCCGGCGGCCAGCCGATCAGCCAGGCCTCACTGCCGCCCGGTCCTTCGAGCTGGACCCAGGTGCGGCCTTCGGGATCGAGGGGGAGCGAGGCGATGCTCTCGGCGTCGGCTGCGACACGGCGGACGAAATCGAGCAGTTCCCCGGCCGTCGGACCGGAAGCCTCATCGGCGGCGGAGGACATGCGTACAGAGGGTGACGAAGGGGCAGACACAGAGACCGTCCTGAGGGTTCGCGCGGATGCACGGCCGCACGACAGAGCGCACAGCACGGCAGGAAGAGGCGATTCAGCAGGACGGGCGACACACGCAGCCCGCATAGCGGACGAGGTCCATATGGACCCTCCGCCACAGGCGCACATCGGTGTCGGTCACGTTTCGGAGTACACCATGTGCGCCTGCGATGGTCAATTGATGTCCGCCGTCTGGTCGGAGCGCACGGAGGTGCGTGCCGCGCCGCCGCGCGTCGCGTCGGCCGCCGCGAAGAGCTCCCGGGGCCGTACCCCGCCGAACGACGCCACCAGGTGGCCGTCCGGCCTGATCAGCAGCACGGTGTGGGCCGACGCCCCTGGATAGCTCTCGGTCACCAGCAGCTCGCCCTTCACCGGCAGCGCGTCGACAGCCGCGACGAGGCGGGGCATGACGCCCGCGGTCATCCAGTGACGCCGGTCCCACACCCCGGTACCGGGCGCCACCAGGACCACCAGCAGATGCCCCTGCGCCAGACGCTCGCGCAGCCGCACGGTCGTGCCGTCGGGCGCCGTCACCCGTACATCGGTGACCGGCGCACCGGGGGGCGTACCCACAGATGTGTGCGCCTCGGCGCGTGGGGGCGCAAGGGGCGAGTGCGAGTACGAGGGGGGCGCACCGAGAGGGCCGCACCCCAGATGTCCGTCGGTGAGCAGCGAGTCGTGCCCCCGTGCGCTCCCCGGGACCAGGGTCCGCAGACCTCCGCCGCCGCGCAGTATCGGCAGCGACTGGTCCGCGGCGCGCAGCCGTGCGGCGACCGCGGCCCGGCGCTCCGCCTGGTAGCTGTCGAGCAGTACGTCGGAGGCGCCGTGGTGCCAGGCCTGGGCCAGCTTCCAGGCCAGGTTCTCGGCGTCCCGCAGCCCCTCGTCGAGCCCCTGTGTGCCGAGTGCGCCCAGCAGATGGGCGGCATCCCCCGCCAGGAAGGCCCGGTCGACCCGCCAGCGCAGGGCGAGCCGGTGGTGCAGCGTGTACACGCCCGTGTCCAGCAGTTCGTACGGCGGTGTCTCGCCGCACCAGCCCGCCAGGGTGTCCCGGATCCGGGTGATCAGGGCGTCCGGGGTGACGAGCTCACCACGCGGCGGCAGCAGCCAGTCCAGCCGCCAGACGCCGTCCGGCAGCGGCCGTGCGGTCACCTCGGCACCGCCGGTGCGCCACGGCGGCAGCCGGTGCAGCACGGCCTGCCCCGGCCAGGGAAGCTCGGTGCGCAGCGCCGCGACGGCATGCCGCTCCACCGCCGTACGCCCGGGGAAACGGATGTCGAGGAGCTTGCGCACGGTGGACCTGGCGCCGTCGCAGCCCACCAGATAACTCCCCCGCCACCAGGTCGCGTTCGGCTCCCTGGTGTGGACCGTGACTCCGGCCGGGTCCTGCTCCAGCGTGTCGATCCGGCTGTACGGAGCCACCTGCACCAGCTCCTGTGCGGCCACCGCGTCCCGCAGCCCGCGCGTCAGGGCATGCTGCGGCAGATGGATGGGGGCCGGCAACGGATCACTGTCGGGGGAGTCCTCGCCGAGCGGCAGCTCCCGCACCAGCTGCCTGCGTCGCATGGACCGCCAGCCGGACCACCGCATGCCCTCGTGCCGGAGCGCTTTGCAGCCGAGCCGCTCCACCAGGGCCGCTGTGTCCTCGCGCAGCACAACCGTACGGGCGGGCCGCGTCTCGTCCTTGGCCGGATCCTCGTCGAGAAGGACGGAAGGGACGCCTTGTGCCGCGAGGGCGAGCGACAGCACCAGGCCGACGGGCCCGGCGCCGACGACGATCACCGGGTCCACGACGTGGCTCCTCGAAGAATCCGTGCAGACGATGCAGACGATGCAGATGATGCAGACGAAAGGAGCGAACAGTGCGAAAGGGGTGTAGGAGGCGGAGGACGTGTGGCGGCGGGGGCTCGGTGCGCGATCACAGAACGTATGCAACCTACTGCCGGTGCGTGCGTCAAGTGACACCGGAACGCGGCGAGGGGCGGTGGCAGATGTGCCACCGCCCCTCGCGGACGTCTGTCGACGAGCCGTCAGACGGCGCGTCCGTCATCGATGTGGAGCGACGGCGCACCGATGGTCTCCGGCTCACCCCCGGGGCCGGCGCCGACCACCGCGCCCGTGCTCTTCTTCGCGCGCCGGAGCCGACGCTCCAGCCAGCTCGCGAACGAGGTGAGGGCGAAGTTCACCACGAGGTAGATGACCGCGACGATGGTGAAGCACGCGATGGTGTTCGCACCGTAGTTCGCACTCATCGGCCGGATCGATGCCAGCAGTTCGGGGAAGGTCAGCACCCCACCACCGAGCGCGGTGTCCTTCACGATCACGACGAGCTGGCTGACGATCGCGGGCAGCATCGCGGTCACCGCCTGCGGCAGCAGCACGAAGACCATGGTCTGGCCCTTGCGCATGCCGATCGCCTTGGCCGCGTCGGTCTGTCCCTGCGGGAGGGACAGGATGCCGGCGCGCACGATCTCGGCCAGCACCGAGGCGTTGTAAAGCACCAGGCCCGTGACCACGGCGTACAGCGGACGCACATCGGTGCTGATATTGGTGTACTCGGAGTACGCCGCGTTGGCGGTGATCATCAGGATCAGCACCGGGATGGCGCGGAAGAACTCCACAACCACGCCGGACGGCATCCGCGTCCACCGGTGGTCCGAGAGCCGGCCGATCCCGAACAGCGCGCCCAGTGGCAGCGCGATGATCAGGGCGAAGAACGCGGCCTTGAGCGTGTTCTGGAGGCCCGGCCAGATGTACGTCTCCCAGGGCTGGGAGCTGGTGAAGAAGGGCTTCCACTTGATCCAGTCGAGCTGGTGCTTGGCGGCGAGGCCGTCGTACACCCACCACACCACGACCGCTGCGACGAGCACGAACAGGACCGTGTACAGGATATTGCGCTGCTTGGCGCGCGGTCCCTGTGCGTCGTAGAGGACGGAGGTCATCGCTTCACCGCCACCTTCTTGCTCACCCAGCCGAGGACGAGGCCGGTCGGGAGGGTCAGGACAATGAAGCCGAACGCGAAGACGGCCGAGATCAGGATCAGCTGGGCCTCCTTCTCGATCATGCCCTTCATCAGGTACGAGGCTTCCGCGACCCCGATCGCGGAAGCGACGGTGGTGTTCTTCGTCAGCGCGATCAGTACGTTGGACAGCGGGTTGACCACCGCCCGGAACGCCTGGGGGAGAACGATCAGCCGCAGTACCTGGGTGAAGCTCAGACCGAGCGCACGCGCGGCCTCGGCCTGGCCGACAGGAACGGTGTTGATGCCGGACCGGAGTGCCTCACACACGAAGGCCGACGTGTAGGCGATCAGGGCGAGCACCGCGAGTCGGAAGTTGATGTCGGTGAAGTCGCTGGCGCCGAGCTTGATGTTGAGCGTCGAGAACAGGCCCAGCGACGAGAAGACCATGATCACGGTCAGCGGAATGTTCCGGACCACGTTCACGTAGGAGGTGGCGAAGCCACGCAGCAGGGGGACCGGGCTGACCTTCATGCCGGCCAGCAGCGTTCCCCATATGAGGGAGCCGAGGGCGGAGTAGACGGTGAGCTGCACCGTCACCCAGAACGCCCCAAGCAGGTCGTAACCATCAAGAAAGTCGAACACGATCTCCCGCGCTTCCGCGTGTAGGAGGGCACGGCGCGCCGCCGTCAGTGACGGCGCGCCCGGTCAGCCCTGCTTCACTTGACGATGTTGCCGATCTTCGGGGCGAGCTCGTTCTTGTAGTTCGCCGGGCCGAAGTTGGCCTTCACGGCCTTCTCCCAGGAACCGTCCGAGACCATCTTGGTGAGCGCGTCGTTGATCTTCTTCTTGAGATCGGCGTCGCCCTTCTTCAGACCGATGCCGTAGTTCTCGTTGCTCATCTTGAAGCCGGCCAGCTTGAACTTGCCCTGGAAGTCCTTCTGCGCGGCGAAACCGGCCAGGATGCTGTCGTCGGTGGTCAGCGCGTCGACGACCTTGTTCTCCAGGCCGGTCAGGCACTCCGAGTAACCACCGAACTCCTGGAGGTCGGCCTTCGGCGCCAGCTTGTCATGGACGTTCTGCGCCGAGGTCGAGCCGGCGACCGAACACAGCTTCTTGTTGTTCAGGTCGGCCGGGGACTTGATCGAGTCGTCGTCGGCCCGGACCAGGATGTCCTGGTGCGCCAGCAGGTACGGGCCCGCGAAGTCGACCTTCTGCAGACGCTCGTCGTTGATCGAGTAGGAGGCGGCGATGAACTTCACGTCACCGCGCTCGATCGCCGTCTCGCGGTCGGCGCTCTTGGTCTCCTTGAAGTTGATGTCCTTGGCGTCGTAGCCGAGTTCCTTGGCGACGTACGTGGCGACATCGACGTCGAAGCCGGTGTACTTGCCGTCGGGCGTCTTCAGGCCGATACCGGGCTGGTCGATCTTGATGCCGATCGAGATCTTCTTGCCGCCGCCCGAACCGTCCGAGCCGCTGTCCTTGTCGTCGGAACCACAGGCGGTGGCGGTCAGGGCGAGGGCGAGCACGGCGGCCGAGGCGGCGGTGACCTTACGAAGCTGCATGGTGAAATTCCCTAGAGTTGACGCGATGTGAGTGATCAGCCGGTCCGGAAACCGGCACTGAAGGCTCCATCAGTGGTGAAGGATCTTCGACAGGAAGTCCTTGGCCCGGTCACTGCGCGGGTTGCTGAAGAACTGGTCGGGCGTGGCCTCTTCGACGATCTTCCCGTCCGCCATGAAAACAACCCGGTTCGCTGCCGAGCGGGCGAAACCCATCTCATGGGTGACGACGACCATGGTCATGCCGTCGCGGGCGAGCTGCTGCATGACCTCCAGCACCTCGTTGATCATCTCCGGGTCGAGCGCGGAGGTCGGCTCGTCGAAGAGCATGACCTTGGGGTCCATCGCCAACGCCCGTGCGATCGCCACACGTTGCTGCTGGCCGCCGGAGAGCTGGGCGGGGTACTTGTCGGCCTGGGTCGCGACGCCCACCCGGTCGAGCAGCGAGCGCGCCTTGTCCTCGGCAGCCTTCTTGTCCGTCTTGCGGACCTTGAGCTGGCCGAGCATCACGTTCTCGAGCACCGTCTTGTGGGCGAAGAGATTGAACGACTGGAAGACCATGCCGACGTCGGCGCGCAGCCTCGCCAGCTCCTTGCCCTCCTGGGGCAAAGGCTTTCCGTCGATCGAGATCGCGCCCGAGTCGATCGTCTCCAAGCGGTTGATCGTGCGGCACAGCGTGGACTTCCCGGACCCGGAGGGCCCGATGACGACCACGACCTCGCCACGGGCGATCGTCAGGTCGATGTCCTGGAGCACATGCAGCGCGCCGAAGTGCTTGTTGACGTTGCTCAGCACAACCAGGTCGCCGGCCGCGGGTGCAGCGTCCTCGGCGCCCTTGGTTACTGAAACTCCGCTCATCGGCTTCTTGCTCCGTCCTCCTCGGTTGGGAAGGACCTTAGTGACGCAGTGCGACCAGCGTCATTACATCTGAGCGGAAATTGAGCATAACGATCCGGCGGCAACCGGACACTCCGCGTGAACGGGACGTCCTGCGAGACGGTCCGGGCGTACCGGGTGCATAACGGAAACCTGGATGCAACGGGCGGGCACTTGACTGGCCCACCGGTCATCGGAGTGGATGCCCTGGTACACCCTGATGTGAAACACCTCGGTACGGGGAAGTAACCGGGGGAGTACGCGACCGCACCGACACCGCACCTTCGGAGAGGGAGGCCATGAGACTGCTGCTCGTCGAGGACGACAACCACGTCGCCGCCGCCTTGTCCGCGATCCTCGCCCGGCACGGCTTCCAGGTGGTGCATGCCCGCAGCGGCGAGGAGGCCCTTCAGGCGCTCCTCCCCGCTGACACGGAACCCTTCGGGGCCGTGCTCCTCGACCTCGGGCTGCCCGACCAGGACGGCTACGAGGTGTGCGGGAAGATCCGCAAGCGCAGCTCCGTACCGGTGATCATGGTGACCGCGCGGGCCGATGTCCGCTCGCGGATCCACGGCCTCAACCTCGGGGCCGACGACTATGTGGTCAAGCCGTACGACACCGGCGAGCTCCTCGCCCGTATCCACGCCGTCAGCCGACGCAAATCGGCCGGCGAGGACACCGTGCCCACGCCCGTCGCCGCGCTGCGCCTGGGGCATGTGCACATCGAGCTGCCGACCCGCCGGGTCAGCGTCGACGGGAGCGAAGTCCAGCTCACCCGAAAGGAGTTCGACCTGCTCGCGCTGCTCGCCCAGCGGCCCGGCGTGGTCTTCCGCCGGGAACAGATCATCAGCGAGGTGTGGCGCACGAGCTGGGAGGGGACGGGGCGCACGCTGGAGGTGCACGTCGCTTCCCTGCGCTCCAAGCTGCGGCTGCCCGCACTGATCGAGACGGTGCGCGGGGTCGGCTACCGCCTCGTCGCCCCGTCCGCGTAGAGGCGTACGTCCCAGGTGCGCACCCGGCTGCTTCCGCTCCTCATCGTTCTCATGGCGAGCGTCCTGCTCGCGCTCGGCTTCCCGCTGGCCGTCAGCGTGGCTGCCGCCCAGCAGCAACGCGTCGTCATAGACCGCATCGACGACACGGCACGCTTCGCCGCGCTCGCCCAGTTCATCGCCGAGCGGACCCCCGGTTACGACGAGCGCCGCCGCACCCTGCGGAGCGAACTCGACACCTACGCATCGGTGTACGGCATCCGCGCCGGTGTCTTCTACCGCGACGACAGCGCCATGGCGAAGGCCCCGGCCCACTGGCAGCTCCCGATCGAGGGGGAGGGGCGAGAGGCCTTCAAGGAGGCGCTCCTGGGGCGTCGCAGCCACGATCCGCCGCAGGTCTGGCCCTGGCAGCGGGGCAGGGTCGTCGTCGCCTCACCCGTCGTACGGGACGGCGATGTCGTCGCTGTCGTGGTCATCGACTCGCCGACCTCCGAAATGCGCGCGCGCACGCTGCGCGGCTGGCTGCTGATCGCGGCCGGCGAAGCGGTCGCGATGCTGGTGGCGGTCGGCGCCGCGATCCGGCTCACCGGCTGGGTGCTGCTGCCCGTACGGACCCTGGACGCGGCCACCCACGACATCGCCAGCGGCCGGATGAGATCCCGGGTCGCGGCCTCCGGAGGGCCGCCGGAACTAAGGCGCCTGGCCCGCTCGTTCAACGAGATGGCCGACAACGTCGAGGACGTGCTGGAGCAGCAGCGCGCCTTCGTCGCCGACGCCTCGCACCAGTTGCGCAACCCCCTTGCCGCGCTGCTGCTGCGGATCGAGCTCCTCGCCCTCGAACTCCCCGAGGGCAACGAGGAGATCGCCTCCGTGCGCACGGAGGGCAAGCGCCTCGGGCAGGTTCTGGACGACCTGCTCGACCTGGCGCTGGCCGAACACGCCGATGCCGATCTGCAGCTCACGGACATAGGCGCGCTCACCGCGGAACGCGTCGCTTCCTGGCGGCCGGTCGCCGAGGAGAAGGGAGTACGGCTCAGGGCGGACGGCTCGTCCGCCGTTACCGCCTGGGCGGACCCCATCGCCCTGTCGAGCGCCCTCGACGCCATCATCGACAACGCCCTGAAATTCACCCCTGCCGGCGAAGAGGTCCTCGTCACGGTCGCCTCCGGCCGCGATGACGTCACGGTCGTCGTCGCCGACCGCGGACCGGGCCTCACCGCACAGGAGATGGAGCGCGTCGGCGACCGCTTCTGGCGCAGCGCCCAGCATCAGAACGTGAAGGGTTCCGGCCTCGGGCTCTCCATCTCCCAGGCCCTCCTGGTGGCGGGCGGCGGCTCCATCGGCTACGCCGCCCATGAGCCGCACGGGCTGCGGGTGACGGTGTCGGTGCCACGCCAGGGCCCGCAGGGCTGAGCGCGGGGATCAGGGCTTGACCGAGCGGTAGTAGCGCTTGGCCCCTTCGTGCAGCGGCAGCGGATCGGTGTAGATCGCCGTCCGCAGATCCACCAGCTGGGCCGCGTGCACCTCGCGCCCGATCCGGTCCCGGCTGTCGATCACGGTCCGAGTGAACGCCTCGGTCATCGCCGGATCCGTACGGTCCGTGGTCACCAGCACATTGGCGACCGCCACCGTCGGCACCGCCTGCCCCTGCTGTGCATTGCGGTAGGCATCGGCGGGCATCACGGCCGAGCGGTAGTAGCGGGCGGACCCGCCCACGGCCTGAAGCTCCTTGATCAGCGGGGCCTCCAGCGGCACCAGCCGGATCGCGAACCGGTCCGACAGCTCCTGCACGGCGGAGGTGGGCAGTCCGCCGGACCAGAAGAAGGCATCGAGCAGGCCGTTCTCCAGTTGCTTCGGCATGGTGTCGATACCATCGGGAACCGGCGTCACATCGTTCGCGGGATCCAGACCGGCGGCCGTCATCAGCCGGTCGGCGACCAGCCGTACGCCCGACCCCGGCTGTCCCACCCCGACGCGCTTGCCGATCAGGTCCGAGACCTTCCGCACCTCCGAGTCCCGGGGCACGACCAGCTGGACGTAGTCGTCGTACAGCCGCACACAGCCCCGCAGCCGGTCGGCGCCGGGCCGGCCGCTGCGCAGATAGGTGGCCAGGGCATCGGTGGTGGCGATGGTGAAGTCGGCCTTCCCGGTCGCCACCCGCGCGATGTTCTGCTGCGAGCCCTCACTGGTCTGCAGCCGTATCGACACCTGGGGCAGATCGCTGGCCAGGTCCCCCTTGAGCCGTTCGCCGTAGCGCTGGTAGACCCCGCTGCGTACGCCGGTGCTGAAGGTCAGCGTTCCGCTCGGCGCCGGTTGTCCGAGCGGGAGCAGCCACCACAGCAGCAGCCCGAGCACGACGACGAGGGCGGCGCACGCCTGAAGGGTGCGGCGCCGGCCGATACGGGACAGTGCCTGGAGCATGGCGGCGATCCTGCCAGCCCGCCGGGGCGATGACCAGGGGCGGGCCCCGGCGGCAAAGAGCCGCAGTCCCCGCACCCGGGCACAGGGGCCGTGAGCCCGGCCGGAGAGGTATTCATCATTGCGGCCCGACCGGAGCCCTTACCCTGGACGGGTGAGCGGCAACGACGTGGCTGGTGGAGTAGTGGACGGTTTGAAGACGTACGAGGTGCGCACCTACGGGTGCCAGATGAACGTCCATGACTCCGAGCGGCTGTCGGGGCTGCTGGAGGGCGCGGGTTACGTACGTGCCGCCGAGGGCTCCGACGGCGACGCCGACGTCGTCGTCTTCAACACCTGCGCGGTCCGGGAGAACGCCGACAACAAGCTCTACGGCAATCTCGGCCGGCTCGCCCCGATGAAGACCAAGCGGCCCGGCATGCAGATCGCCGTGGGCGGCTGCCTGGCGCAGAAGGACCGCGACACCATCGTCGCGCGGGCCCCCTGGGTGGATGTCGTCTTCGGTACGCACAACATCGGCAAGCTGCCGGTGCTGCTGGAGCGCGCCCGTATCCAGGAAGAGGCGCAGATCGAGATCGCCGAGTCCCTGGAGGCCTTCCCCTCCACGCTCCCCACCCGCCGCGAGTCCGCCTACGCGGCGTGGGTCTCCATCTCCGTCGGCTGCAACAACACCTGCACCTTCTGCATCGTCCCGGCGCTGCGCGGCAAGGAGAAGGACCGCCGCACCGGCGACATCCTCGCCGAGATCGAGGCACTGGTCGCCGAGGGCGTCTCGGAGATCACCCTGCTCGGCCAGAACGTGAACGCGTACGGCTCCGACATCGGCGACCGCGAGGCCTTCTCCAAGCTGCTGCGCGCCTGCGGGAAGATCGAGGGCCTGGAGCGGGTCCGTTTCACCTCGCCGCATCCCCGCGACTTCACGGACGACGTGATCGCGGCGATGGCCGAGACGCCCAATGTGATGCCTCAGCTGCACATGCCGATGCAGTCGGGCTCGGACACGATCCTCAAGGCGATGCGGCGCTCGTACCGGCAGGAGCGCTTCCTCGGCATCATCGAGAAGGTGCGCGCCGCGATGCCGGACGCCGCCATCTCCACCGACATCATCGTGGGCTTCCCCGGCGAGACCGAGGAGGACTTCGAGCAGACCATGCACGCGGTCCGCGAGGCGCGCTTCGCCAACGCCTTCACCTTCCAGTACTCCAAGCGCCCCGGAACCCCGGCCGCCGAGATGGAGGGGCAGATCCCCAAGGAGGTCGTCCAGGAGCGGTACATGCGTCTGTCCGCCCTCCAGGAGGAGATCTCCTGGAAGGAGAACAAGAAGCAGGTCGGCCGAACGCTGGAGATCATGGTCGCGGAGGGCGAGGGCCGCAAGGACGGCGCCACCCACCGCCTCTCCGGCCGCGCCGCCGACAATCGCCTGGTCCACTTCACCAAGCCGGACGAGGACGTGCGTCCCGGCGATGTGGTGACCGTCGAGATCACCTACGCGGCCCCGCACCACCTCCTCGCCGAGGGCGCTCCGGTGGGCGTACGGCGGACCCGGGCCGGGGACGCCTGGGAGAAGCGCACCGCCACCGAGGCCGCCAAGCCTGCCGGAGTGATGCTGGGGCTGCCCGGTATCGGTGCCCCGGCGCCGCTGCCGGCCGCGGCGGCCCCCGGCTGCGGCTGCGACTGACACCGGCAGGACGCAGGCGGCGGCGGTGGCAGACGGGCGCACAGCGCCCAAGCAGTACGCTGCCCACCATGCTTGTCGCCGCCGCTGTCTGCCCCTGCCCGCCCCTGCTGGTACCCGAGGTCGCCGCCGGTGCCGCGCCCGAGCTCGACGCCCTGCGGAAGGCCTGCGCCGATGCCCTCGGCGTGCTCGCTGCCGCCCGGCCCGATCTGCTGATCGTTGTCGGGCCCGCGGACCACGCGGGGCGTGGCCCGCATCCCGAGGGGGCCACCGGCACCTTCAAGGGCTTCGGCGTCGACCTCGGTGTACGGCTGGGGCGCGAAAAGGGGCCGGTGTCGGACCGCCCGCTTCCGCCGTCGCTCGCCGTCGGCGCCTGGCTGCTCGCCCGCGCGCCATGGGGCGCGGCGCCGGTCGAGGGGCTCGGCGTGGGGGAGCCGCTCGAAACCGGTCGCTGCACGAGCACCGGACGGGACCTGGCCGCCAGGGCGGACCGGGTGGCCCTCCTGGTGATGGGTGACGGCAGCGCCTGCCGCACGCTCAAGGCCCCCGGCTATCTGGACTGCCGTGCCGAGGCGTTCGACGCGGCGGCCGCCCATGCGCTGGGCACGGCGGACCCCGACGCGCTGATCGCGCTGGACGAGTCGCTGGCGTACGAACTGAAAGTGGCGGGCCGGGCGCCCTGGCAGGTGCTCGCGGGCGCGGCCGAGGGGGCGGGCCTGGGCGGACAGCTGCTGTACGAGGACGCTCCGTACGGCGTGGACTATATGGTCGCCACCTGGTCCTGAGCCCCCGCCCGTACCCTTGCCCGAGCGGATACAGCCGACGGCCGTGCAGCGTCGTCGCTCCACGGCCGTCCGTCGGGCTTGATCAGTTGATGTTCAGGAAGCGGGCGGCGTACCACCGTCGTCGTGCTTGGTACCACCCTCGTCGTGCCTGTGGGACAGGCGCTCGACCGCGTCCTTGGCCTTCTTCGTGCCGGACTCGATCTTGTCGCTGTACTTGCCCTTGGTCTTTTGGTCGACCGTCCGTGCGGCCTTGTCGAGCCCTTGGTCGATCTTGTCCCCGTGCTGATGCGCGAGATCGCCGACCTTGTCCTTGGCGGGGCTCAGCTTGGCCTTCAAATTGTCCAGGAAGCCCATCGGGCACCTTCCCTGCTGGGGGGACTAGGGTCGGGCGTCCTCTCCGGCCTCGCTGCCGGCGGCCTCATCAGGCAGCCCTGAGGGTGAACGGCAAACCGTGAAAAAACGCCCGTATTCACTTACGAATTCTACTGGTACGGGCGAAGATCCGCGCCGCGCGCAGCGTCGCACCCCGCCACTCGGCGCCCCGGGGGCCGGGGCAGGGGGCTTCCGGCCGGCACGGCAAACGACCCCCGTTCGGAGCCGGTCACCTCTCTCGTTCGGGAAGAGGGCCAGAGGTTTGCGAGACTGGGGCGGTGAGAAGTTCAGCTCCCGCACCGCGGGTCATCACCGTCGTCGGTCCCACTGCAGCCGGAAAGTCCGATCTGGGGGTATTCCTTGCTCAGCAGCTCGACGGCGAAGTGGTCAATGCCGACTCCATGCAGCTCTACCGGGGGATGGATATCGGCACCGCGAAGCTGACGCTCTGCGAACGCGGAAACGTTCCGCACCGCCTGCTGGACATCTGGGACGTCACCGAGGCCGCCAGCGTCGCCGAGTATCAGCGGCTGGCCCGCGCGGAGATCGACCGGCTGCTTGCCGCCGGCCGCACCCCCATCCTGGTCGGCGGTTCCGGGCTCTATGTGAAGGGCGCCATCGACGCCCTGGAGTTCCCCGGCACGGACCCCGGCGTACGGGCCAGGCTGGAGGAGGAACTGGTCGAGCGTGGCTCCGGGGCGCTGCACGCCCGGCTCGCCGCCGCCGACCCCGAAGCGGGTCGGGCCATCCTGCCCAGCAACGGCCGCCGAATCGTCAGGGCGCTCGAAGTCATCGAGATCACCGGCAAACCCTTCACCGCCAACCTCCCCGGTAACGATGCGGTGTACGACACCGTGCAGATCGGCGTCGACGTCGCCCGCCCCGAACTCGACGAACGCATCGCGCTGAGGGTCGACCGGATGTGGGCGGCCGGACTCATGGACGAGGTGCGTGCCCTGGAGGCGCACGGTCTGCGCGAGGGGCGGACCGCGTCCAGGGCGCTCGGCTACCAGCAGGTGCTTGCCGCGCTGGCCCAGGAGTGCACCGAGGGCGAGGCGCGCGCCGAGACCGTACGCGCCACCAAACGATTCGCGCGCCGTCAGGACTCATGGTTCCGCCGCGACCCGCGGGTCCACTGGCTGAATGGCGCCGCGGAGCACCGCAGGGAACTCCCGCAGCAGGCGCTGGCGTTGGTCGAACGAGCGGTTACAGCCTGATCACGTGATGGCATCGGGAAGCCCTGCCCGTCATTTCGGCGACCGGGAGCGTGCCATCATCGAGCATCGATCGACCAGTGGAGTCCGAGTTGGGAGGGCGCGTGGCGATGGAGGCCGGCCCTCGCGACACAGAACAAGACGCACCGGACACGCTGCACGAGGCAGGACGCTTGAGCCCCGACGGGCCCGATGAGCTCGAGGTGACCCCCGAGGTCGAGGTCGAACTGCGGCCCGCGCGGCGGCTGCGCATCTGGCAGCTCGCACCGATCGTCATGCTCGCCGCCGTGGGATCGCTGATGTTCGCGTTCCCGCTGGCCTTCGAGTTCGGCGACGGTGGCGCGGTCGTCGCCATGCTGGGCCTGCTGATCAGCTGCTGCGCCGCGGGGTGGGGCATGATGGCCGCCCGTCGCGTGGGTTACACCTGGCCCGGGCTGCCGCAGCGGGGCTCGGGCGAGCGATCCGACTGGCGCGTGATCGCGCTGTACGTCGCCGTGTGCGCCGCCCTGGTCGCACTGGCCGTCTGGCGCGTGGCACGGCTCCGCTGACGGACGGAGCGCTTTCGACGGGTGACGGACGGGCCGGTTTCGCCGGCTGTCGGTGCCGCCTCGTACAGTTGCCCTGTGAGCACCTCGCAGATCGCCTTCCTCAAGGGCCACGGCACCGAGAACGACTTCGTGATCGTTCCCGACCCGGACAACGCCGTCGACCTGCCCGCCTCCGTCGTCGCCCGCCTGTGCGACCGACGGGCCGGTATCGGTGGTGACGGGCTGCTGCACGTCGTACGGTCCGCCGCGCACCCGGAGGCCCGGGCCATGGCAGGCGAGGCCGAGTGGTTCATGGACTACCGCAACGCCGACGGTTCGATCGCCGAGATGTGCGGCAATGGCGTACGGGTCTTCGCCCACTATCTGCAGCGCGCCGGGCACGTCGAGGAGGGCGACCTCGCCGTCGCGACCCGGGGTGGGGTGAAGAAGGTGCACATTGCCAAGGGCGGTGACATCACGGTCTCCATGGGGCGCGCGCTCCTCCCCGGGGACGGCGTCACGGTCAGCCTGGACGGCCGCAGCTGGGACGCCCGCAATGTGAACATGGGCAATCCGCACGCGGTCGCCTTCGTCGACGATCTGGCGCACGCCGGCAATCTGCTCTCCGTACCGCCGTTCAGCCCCGCGGCCGTCTACCCCGACGGCGTCAACATCGAATTCGTCGTGGACCGCGGACCGCGCCATGTCGCGATGCGGGTCCATGAGCGCGGCTCGGGCGAGACCCGCTCCTGCGGCACGGGTGCCTGCGCCGTGGCCGTCGCCGCGGCCCGCAGGGACGGCGCCGACCCAGCGGAGACCGGCACCCCGGTCACGTACACGGTCGATCTGCCCGGCGGCACCCTCGTGATCACCGAGCGGCCGGACGGCGAGATCGAGATGACCGGAGCCGCCGTGATCGTCGCGGAGGGCTTGATCGACTCTGCCTGGCTCGAAACGGCGATCGGCTAGAGCTTCGCTCGAATGGGTGATCCGTTTCACGCTGAGCGAGAGCCGGACTCCGCCACGTGGTGGGCTCGATAGCATCAAGCACCGGCCCGGAGGCGCGTCCGCACCTCCCCACCGCCGGTCGACGTTGCCGGAGGTGCCCCATGAGCGCAGAGGCCACCAACCCAGGTGCTCCCATCCGCAGACGGGGCCGTCCCCGGATCGATCTCCGCAGGCTCGGCCGCGTCGCGCTGCTCGGCCCCGTCTCCCGCGACCGGCTGCCCGACGCGATCGGCCATGTCGCCGAGGCCCACCGGGCCCACCACCCGGATGCCGACCTCTCCATCCTGCACAGGGCCTACGTACTCGCGGAGTCCTCGCACCGCGGACAGATGCGCAAGAGCGGCGAGCCGTACATCACGCACCCGCTCGCCGTCACGCTGATCCTCGCCGAGCTCGGCGCCGAGACCACGACACTCACCGCCTCACTGCTCCACGACACCGTCGAGGACACCGAGGTGACCCTCGATCAGGTGCGGGAACAATTCGGCAAAGAGGTCTGCTACCTCGTCGACGGCGTCACCAAACTCGAAAAGGTCGACTACGGAGCCGCGGCCGAACCCGAGACCTTCCGCAAGATGCTGGTCGCCACCGGGGACGACGTCCGGGTGATGTCGATCAAGCTCGCCGACCGGCTGCACAACATGCGCACCCTCGGCGTGATGCGCCCCGAGAAACAGGCCAGGATCGCCAAGGTCACCCGCGACGTGCTGATCCCGCTGGCCGAACGACTCGGCGTACAGGCCCTCAAGACCGAGCTGGAGGACCTCGTCTTCGCGATTCTCCGCCCCGAGGAGTACGAACACACCCGCGCACTGATCGCCGCCGCGTCGGCGCAACCGGACGCCTCCGGCGCCGCGGCCACCCACGACCCGCTCGCCGCCATCGCCGAGAACGTCGCAGCAGTGCTGCGGGAGGCCGGCATCCCCGCAGAAGTCCTCATCAGGCCGCGCCACTACGTCTCCGTACACCGCGTCAGGATCAAACGCGGCGAACTGCGCGGCACCGACTTCGGCCGGCTGCTGGTCCTCGTCGGCGAGGACGCCGACTGCTATGCCGTGCTCGGTGAACTGCACACCTGCTTCACCCCGGTGATCTCCGAGTTCAAGGACTTCATCGCCGCACCCAAATTCAACCTGTACCAGTCACTGCACACCGCGGTCGTGGGACCCGACGGGGCGGTCGCCGAAGTCCTCATCCGTACGCACCGGATGCACAAGGTCGCCGAGGCGGGCGTCATCGCCCTCGGCAATCCGTACACCGCGGACAGCGGCTCCGCACCGCAGTCCGCCGAACCCGCGGACGGAGAGCGCGCCGACCCGACCAGGCCCGGCTGGCTCTCCAGGCTCCTGGAATGGCAGCAGTCCGCCCCGGACCCCGACACCTTCTGGACCACACTCCGCGCCGACCTCGCCCAGGACCGGGAGATCACGGTCTTCCGCACCGACGGCGGCACGCTCGGGCTGCCCGCCGGAGCCAGCTGCGTCGACGCCGCCTACGCGCAGTACGGGGACGAGGCGCACAGCTGCATCGGCGCCCGGGTCAACGGCCGGCTGGCCACCCTCGGCACCGTACTGAGCGACGGCGACACCGTGCAGCTGCTGCTCGCCGAGGACGCCGCCTCCGGCCCCTCGCCCGACTGGCTCGACCACGCCAGGACCCCCGCCGCCCGTATCGCCATCACCGGCTGGCTGGACGCCCACCCCGAGGATGCCCAGGGCCCGCACAGCAGCAGGCCCGCGGAGCCCAGGACCGAACCACAGCCCCAGGAAAACACCGACCCCGGGCACGCCAGGTCCGCGAGCGCCGTGGTGGACCGGCCGGACGCCACCGTACGACTCGCGGGCTGCTGCACCCCCGTACCACCCGACGCCGTGACCGGATTCGTCGTGCGCGGCGGCGCCGTCACCGTGCACCGGCTGGAGTGTCCCGCGGTGGCCCGGATGCAATCCGTCGGCCGGGTGCCGGTCTCGGTGAGCTGGGGCGACGCGGCAGGGTGCCGGGTCACCCTGGTCGCCGAGTCCTTCGGACGGCCCCGGCTGCTCGCCGATCTCACCGAGGCGATCGCGACGGCGGACGCGGCGATCATCTCCGCCACCGTCGAACCGCCCAGCGAGCAGCGCGTCCGGCACACCTACACCTTGCAGCTCTCCGATGCCGCCGGACTACCGGCGCTGATGCGCGCTATGCGTGACGTGCCCGGGGTGTACGACGTGAGCCGCGCCCAGCACCCCGCCGCCACCGTCTGACCCCGCCGCGCAGCGCCATCTGCCTCAGCGATCTCGTTCGAGTGGCGTGGCGCGCGCCGCACCTGCCCAGGTGGGAGTCGCTGGTAGCGGTAGTTCATGCCGTTCATCTCCCGCCGTCTGCGGGCCGCTCTGCTGGCCACCGCATCGGCCGCCCTCGTTGCCGCCGCCCTCCCCTCACCCGTGCCGCTCGGCATCGGCGACCAACTCTTCCCGCACCTCGGCAACCCCGGGTACGACGTCCTCTCGTACGACATCGGACTGACCTACCACGGCAGCAACAGCAAGCCGCTGGACGCCGTCACCACGATCGACGCCCGGACCACGCAGCCGCTGGACCGGATCAACCTCGACTTCACCCGGGGCACTGTCAGTGCCGTCGAAATCAACGGTCTGCGCGCCGACTTCGCCATTGCGGACGAGGACCTGGTCATCCAGCCCGCCGGCCGGCTCCCGGCCGGAGCGCCGCTCCACATCACCGTCCGGCACACCAGCGACCCGGACGGCGAACAGGACAGCGGCGGCTGGCTGCGCACCGCCGACGGTCTGGCCATGGCCAATCAGGCCGACGCCGCGCACCGGGTCTTCCCGAGCAACGACCACCCCGCCGACAAGGCGTACTTCACCTTCCGGATCACCGCGCCCAAGGACTTCACGGTGGTCGCCAACGGCCTGCCCGCCGGCACGGCCCGGCACGGCGGAGAGACCACCTGGACCTACCGGACCGAACACCCCATGGCCACCGAACTGGCCCAGGTCACCATCGGCCGCTCCACCGTCCTGAAACGCACCGGGCCGCACGGACTGCCGGTACGCGACGTGGTGCCGAGCGCCGACCGCGAGCGGCTGGAACCCTGGCTCAGCAAGACACCCGGTCAGCTGGAATGGATGGAACAGCAGGTCGGCCGCTACCCCTTCGAGACGTACGGACTGCTGGTCGCCGCCACCAACACCGGCTTCGAGCTGGAGACCCAGACGCTCTCGCTCTTCGAACGGTCCCTGTTCACCCAGACCGCCTACCCCAAGTGGTACGTCGAGTCGATCATGGTGCACGAGCTCGCCCACCAGTGGTTCGGAGACAGCGTCTCCCCGCATGCCTGGTCCGATCTGTGGCTCAACGAGGGACATGCCACCTGGTACGAGGCCCGCTATGCCGAGGAGCACGCCGACAAGCCGCTGGAAAGTCGGATGCATGACGCCTACATCAGGTCCGACGGCTGGCGCGCCGCGGGCGGCCCGCCGGCCCGCCCCGACGTTCCGGCGCCCGGGCAGAAGCTCAGCCTGTTCCGGCCGGTGGTGTACGACGGCAGCGCACTGATCCTTTACGCGCTGCGCCAGGAGATCGGCGAGAACGCATTCGACGCGCTGGAGCGAAGCTGGGTGGAGAAGCACCGGGACTCCAATGCCGCCACTGCGGACTTCGTCCGGCTGGCGTCACAGACTGCGGGCCGCGACCTGACCTCGTTCTTCGACGGCTGGCTCTACGGCAAGAAGACTCCGCCGATGCCGGGCCACCCGGACTGGCACAGCGCCAAGCCCGCAGGACAGCGGTAAACCCGGGTGACGGGCCCGGCGGACCATGCCACTATCGACGGGTCGCCTCGGCGGCCGGACCGGAGATTCCCGACGCGGGAATCATCGGGAGAGGTCACGCGTTGTGACTGATGTAACGGACTTCCATCGACGTAAGGATCCAATGACCTCCTCTTCTTCCCTTCCCCAGGACGCGCAGGACGCGCAGAGCGCTACGGAGAATGTCACCGAGAGCCTCACCGAGAGCCTTCGGGCCGACGCCCTGATGGAAGAGGACGTCGCCTGGAGCCACGAGATCGACGGAGAGCGGGACGGCGAGCAGCTCGACCGCTCCGAGCGTGCCGCACTGCGGCGGGTGGCAGGACTCTCGACCGAGCTCGAGGATGTCACCGAGGTCGAGTACCGGCAGCTGCGCCTGGAGCGTGTGGTGCTGGTCGGCGTCTGGACCTCGGGGACCGTGACCGACGCGGAGAACTCCCTCGCGGAGCTGGCCGCACTCGCGGAGACGGCGGGCGCCCAGGTGCTCGACGCCGTCTTCCAGCGCCGCGACAAGCCCGACCCGGCCACCTACATCGGCTCGGGCAAGGCCCTGGAACTGCGCGACATCGTCCTCGAAACAGGGGCCGACACCGTCGTCTGCGACGGTGAGCTCAGCCCCGGCCAGCTGATCCATCTGGAAGACGTCGTCAAGGTCAAGGTGGTCGACCGGACCGCCCTGATCCTCGACATCTTCGCCCAGCACGCCAAGTCCCGAGAGGGCAAGGCGCAGGTCTCGCTGGCACAGATGCAGTACATGCTGCCGCGGCTGCGCGGCTGGGGCCAGTCGCTCTCCCGTCAGATGGGCGGCGGCGGTTCCAGCGGCGGTGGCGGCATGGCAACCCGTGGTCCCGGTGAGACCAAGATCGAGACGGACCGGCGTCGGATCCGCGAGAAGATGGCGAAGATGCGCCGGGAAATCGCGGAGATGAAGACCGGCCGCGATATCAAGCGCCAGGAGCGCAAGCGCAACAGGGTGCCGTCGGTCGCCATCGCCGGCTACACCAACGCGGGCAAGTCCTCGCTGCTCAACCGGCTGACCGGTGCGGGCGTCCTGGTGGAGAACGCACTGTTCGCCACCCTGGACCCGACCGTGCGCCGGGCCGAGACGCCGAGCGGCCGGATCTACACCCTGGCCGACACCGTCGGGTTCGTACGGCATCTGCCGCACCACCTCGTCGAGGCGTTCCGTTCCACCATGGAGGAGGTCGGTGAATCCGATCTGATCCTGCATGTGGTGGACGGCTCCCACCCGGTGCCGGAGGAACAGCTCGCCGCGGTGCGCGAGGTGATCCGCGAAGTGGGCGCGGTGGACGTGCCCGAGATCGTGGTGATCAACAAGGCGGACGCGGCCGATCCGCTGGTGCTGCAGCGGCTGCTGCGCATCGAGAAGCACGCGATCGCCGTCTCGGCGCGCACCGGCGCCGGTATCGACGAGCTGCTTGCACTCATCGATACCGAACTGCCCCGGCCCTCGGTCGAGATCGAGGCGCTCGTGCCGTACACCCAGGGCGGACTCGTCTCCCGGGTGCACGCCGAGGGCGAGGTGATCTCCGAGGAGCACACGCCGGAGGGCACCCTGCTCAAGGCGCGGGTCCATGAGGAACTGGCAGCCGACCTCTCCTCGTTCGTCCCCGTGGCGCACTGACCGCAGCGCGGTACGGATCAGTACGGACCGAAGGCCCGCTCCCGGTGAGGGAGCGGGCCTTCGGGCGTGCGGGTGGCTGCTACTGGCTGCCGAACTTCTCGCTCATCGTGGTGAAGACGTCCTGCGCGCCCTTGCCCAGGTGGGGACCGGCGAGCCAGCCCGAAGTCACCGGGCCGATGGAGGTGTTGGAGACCAGCGCGAGCTTGCCGTCACTGCCTTCGCTGAACCACCCGCCGCCGGACGAGCCGCCGGTCATGGTGCAGCCGATGCGGTACATCGTCGGAGTGCTCGGGCTGACGGAGAGCCGGCCGGGACGGTCGACGCACTTGTGCATGATCAGGCCGTCGTACGGCGGGGCGGCGGGGTAGCCCCAGGCGCCCATGGCGCTGATCTTCGAGATCTCGGGAGCGTCGAAGTTGACCGGCAGGGCGTTGCCCACGGTCTCCTCAAGGGACTTGGTGCCCTTCTCCGGCTTCACATGCAGCACCGCGTAGTCATAAGGGGCGCCTTCGCCCCCGGTGGGACCGCCATCGGCGAGCCATTCACCGGACGTCGTGGCCCAGTCGGCCCAGTACGCGCCGTACGGGGCGATCTCCTGAGGCTGCGCGTTCTCCAGCGCGGCCGCGGACTTGCCCTTGTCGTTGTACGCGGGCACGAAGACGATGTTGCGGTACCAGCCGCCCTTCGCACCGGCGTGCACACAGTGTCCCGCGGTCCACACCAGGTTGGACCTGCCCGGGTTCTCGGGATCCTTGACGACCGTGCCCGAGCAGACCATGGAGCCCTCGGGGGAGTCGAAGAACACCTTGCCGACCGGGGCCGCGTAGTCGTGGTACGGCGTCTTCTCGCGCTCGGCCTCGACCGGGGCGGGCTCCGGGTCGGTGACGCCCCGGCCGCCGGAGAGGTCGCCGGCCGCCATGGTCTTCGCCGGGTCCTTGGCCGACTTCATCCGGTCGGGCTTCCACAGCCCCTCGATGACCGGGTTGACGAAGTCCTTGGCCTCACGCAGCCACTTGTCCTTGTCCCAGTTCTTCCACTCGCCGTTCTTCCACTTCTCCGGGTCGACGCCATGCTTCTTCAGCGTCTCGGCCAGACCGTCGGGCAGGGAGCCGGAGTCCTTGCCACCCGCGGAGTCGGCGGCGGGTTTGTCGGCCGCGTTGTCCTCGCTCGGACCACAGGCCGTGGCCGTCAGCGCGAGCGCCGCGACGAGGCCGGTCGCGGCGAGCAGCGGACGTATGGATCGCATGGAAAAGATTCCCCCTGAAATCTCCGAAATTGCCATGAACTTGTCATGTGAAACGGCGGCCGGATCAATGGCAGCCGAAGATGCAGGCCCACCCTACGACGGTGCGGACCATGCTCTTTGCCACGGAGACACGACCCGTATGGGGTGTGGGCAACTCGGGGCCGTGGCGCGACAGCAAGGGCCCCCGGCGGGCAACTGCCGCACCGGGGGCCCTGATGTGCCGTCACCGTCACCCGGACCAGGCCGGGTGACGGTCTGTCGTCACTGCCCTGCGTACTTCTTGCTGACCGACTCGTAGACGCCCTTGGCTTCCTTGCCGAAGCGCGGCCCGGCCAGCCAGCCCGCCGTCACCGGGCCGATGGAGGTGTTCGAGACCAGCGCGGGCTTGCCGTCCTGGCCCGCCGCGACCCAGCCACCACCGGAGGCGCCGCCCGTCATGGTGCAGCCGATGCGGTACATCGTGGGGTCCTGTGCGGTCAGCGAGAGCCGGCCCGGCTTGTCCGCGCACTGGAACGCCTTCTGGCCGTCGTACGGCGGAGCCGCCGGGAAGCCGGTGGCCGTCATGCTGTCGATCTTCGGCACGGCCGGGGCGTTGAAGTCGACGGGCAGCGCCGAGCCGACCGTTTCCTCCAGGGACTTACCGGTCGAGCCCTTCTCCGGCGTGACATGCAGCACCGCGAAGTCGTACGGGGCGCCCTGCCCGCCGACCGAGGAACCCTGCGAGATCCACTGGTCGGACGTCTGCGCCCACTGGCCCCACCACACGCCGTAGGGCGCGATCTCCTGCTTGGTCGCCTTCTGCAGCTCGGCCGTCGACAGACCGTTGTTGTTGTACGACGGCACGAAGGCGATGTTGCGGTACCAGCCGCCCTTCTTGCCCGCGTGCACACAGTGCCCTGCGGTCCACACCAGGTTGGACTTCCCGGGGTGCGCCGGGTCCTTCACCACGGTCGCGGAGCAGACCATGGAGCCCTCGGGGCTGTCGAAGAGCAGCTTCCCGGACTCTGCGGCATTGGCGTGGTACGGCGTCGGGACGCCGGCGGCCTGGACCGGCTCGGGCGTCGGGTCCGTCACGCCCACATCACCTGAGATGTCATTTTCGACCGGCTTCTCCGGCGACTTGTCGGCATCCCGCATCCGGTCCGGGTCCCAGAGGCCCTCGATGATCGGGTTGACGAAGTCCTTGGCCTCGCGCAGCCACTTGTCCTTGTCCCAGTTCTTCCACTCGCCGTTCTTCCACTGGTCGAGGTCGATCCCGTGTTCCTTGAGCCGGTCCTTCAGATCGTCCGGAATGGTGATCTTGCCGTCCGAGGACTGGCCGACGGGACTGCTCGGCTTGTCACTGGCGTTGTCCTCGCCCGGACCGCAGGCAGTGGCGGTGAGCGCGAGGACCGCGGTGACCGCGGCCACGGCGAGCACCGAGGAACGCGTGCGACGTGCGCTCCCCTGACGTGCGGTGAGAACTGGTCGAATGAGTCGCATGTGGTGATCCCCCTGGGACTTCGTAACTCAACACTTCTGTACTGCACTTCGGTACTGCTCCGAGCCACCCGCTCCGAACGCCCTGCGGGCTTCCGGAAGGTTGCCCGAGCCCTCCGTGCGGCCCCCACTATGCCGGTGCCGATGGGGACGGTACGCAGCAGGGCCACGGTTCCGTTCCCGCGAGGATCTTCGGATTTACCCGTGATCCTCTGCGCCCGGCGTCGTTGGTACGTACGAGGGACTCGAGGACAGCGTTCATCCCCGCAGTCCGTCCGTGCGCCGACGTACTGACGTGCAACGCAACTGTTACAGCGGGAGGACCAACAGCCGTGGCCGTGACCGAACCAGCTCCGGTGGCAGCACCGGCGGTGCACGAGGGGATCCTGCGCCGCCAGTCGCTGCGCGAATCCGCCGCCCGTACCTATGCGCGTTCACTCCCGATCGTGCCGGTACGGGCCCGTGGGATGACCATCGAAGGCGCGGACGGGCGGCGGTACCTCGACTGTCTCTCCGGCGCCGGCACCCTCGCGCTCGGGCACAACCATCCGGTGGTCCTGGAAGCGATCAAGAAAGTGATCGACTCGGGCGCACCGCTGCATGTGCTCGACCTCGCCACCCCGGTCAAGGACGCCTTCACCACGGAGCTGTTCGCCACCCTGCCGCGGCAGTTCGCCGACAACGCCCGGATCCAGTTCTGCGGACCCGCCGGTACGGACGCCGTCGAGGCAGCGTTCAAACTGGTCCGTGCCGCGACCGGCCGCAGCGGACTCCTCGCCTTCACCGGCGCCTACCACGGGATGACGGCAGGAGCCCTTGCCGCCTCGGGCGGCGCCGAGGACGTACGGGTGACGCGTCTGCCCTTCCCGCAGAACTACCGTTGCCCCTTCGGTATCGGCGGCGAGCGCGGCGCGGAGATTGCCGCCCGGTGGACCGAGAACCTCCTGGACGATCCCAAGGGAGGCGCACCCGCACCGGCCGGGATGATCCTCGAACCGGTGCAGGGGGAGGGCGGTGTGAACCCCGCTCCCGACGGCTGGATGCGCCGTATGCGCGAGATCACCGAGAACCGGTCCGTCCCCCTGATCGCCGACGAGGTCCAGACGGGCGTCGGCCGCACCGGTGCCTTCTGGGCGGTCGAGCACAGCGGGATCGTGCCCGATGTGATGGTGCTATCCAAGGCCATCGGCGGTTCCCTCCCGCTCGCAGTGATCGTCTACCGCTCCGAACTCGACACCTGGCAGCCGGGCGCCCACGCCGGCACCTTCCGGGGCAACCAGCTCGCGATGGCGGCGGGCACGGCCACTCTCGCCTTCGTGCGGGAGAACCGCCTCGCCGAGCGCGCCGCGACGCTCGGCGCCCGGATGGTCGCACGCCTCCAGGCGCTGGCCACGGACCACCCGTCCATCGGAGACGTCCGCGGACGGGGCCTGATGATCGGGGTGGAACTCGTCGATCCCGAGGCCGCCGCGCGGGGCGACAGCCCCGAGCCACCGCCCGCCCCGGTCCTCGCCGCCGCCGTCCAGCAGGAGTGCCTGCGCCGCGGGCTCATCGTCGAACTCGGCGGACGCCACTCCACCGTCGTCCGTCTCCTCCCGCCCCTCACGCTCACCGACGAACAGGCAACAGCGGTCGTGGACCGCCTCGCCGACGCCCTGGCAGCCGCTGAGCGCCTGCCGCACCGCCGGACCACGACCGGGTCGATCCGCTGACCCCGGACACCATCACAAGGAAGACCGCCGTGAACCCCACCCCCGCGCCCCAGGCCGACGGCCCTCCCCCCACCCAGCAGCGAGGACAGGCCGGGCTCACCGGCAACCTCGTCGTCGAGCAGACCACCGTGCCGCGCCAGAAGGCGGCACTGTACGACGAGCGGTACGCCCCGAAGGCCACGTTCACCTGTGCGGCACCGGCCGAGCTCCTCGACGATCCGGACCCGCTGCGGGCAGCCGACACGGCGGGCGTCGAGAATCTGCTCCGCTGCTGGGTCCGGGAGAGCGACCTGCCCCGGCCGGAAGGGGAGACACTCCGTATCCCGCTCCCCGCCAGCGGAACCGCTCTGCTCGTCCCCGTCCTCTACTGGTCCGCCACGGGCTGGCACCGCTTCGGCATGCCTGCCCTGGAGGGGGCCCCCGAAGGAGCGCCGCCTGCCGACGCCGTCACGGTCGCCGCTCTCCTGGGCCGCGAGGCCGACCGTCACGAAGGCGCCGACATGGTGGCCCGGGTCGCCGACTCGGTACAGCGGACGGCCGGCTTCATCGCCGAGCGGCGCCGTACCCCCGGCGCCCCGGCCGAAGCGGACCTCTTCCTCACCGCCGAGCAGTCACTTCTCCTCGGGCATCCGCTCCACCCCACACCCAAGAGTCGCGAAGGCCTCTCCGACTCCGAATCCCGCCTCTACTCACCCGAGCTGCACGGCTCCTTCCCGCTGCACTGGATGGCCGTCGACCGGTCCGTGCTGGCCTCCGACTCGGCCTGGACCGACGGAGGCCGTCCCGTGTCGGCCGCGGAGCTGGTTGTCTCTTACGCCGAAGGACTGCAGCTCCCCGGCAACACCGCAGCGATTCCGCTCCACCCCTGGCAGGCCCGCGAACTCGGACACCGGCCCGAAGCCGCCGCACTGCTCGACGCCGGACTCCTGCATGACCTCGGACCGCACGGGAAGCACTGGCACCCCACCTCATCCGTCCGTACCGTGCATCGGCCCGGTGCCGAGGTCATGCTCAAGCTCTCCCTCGGCGTCCGCATCACCAACTCCCGTCGTGAGAATCTCCGCAAGGAACTCCACCGTGGAGTGGAGGTCCACCGGCTGCTCCGCAGCGGACTCGCCGCGCAGTGGCACGCCGTCCACCCGGGCTTCGACATCGTCCGCGACCCCGCCTGGCTCGCCGTCGACGGCCCGGACGGCGAGCCTGTCGCGGGCCTCGACGTGATGCTGCGCCACAACCCGTTCGGTCCGTACGACGACGCGGTCTGCATCGCCGCACTCACCGCCCCGCGCCCCTGGCCGGGCCGGACGGGCATGCACTCACGCCTTGCCGAGATCGTTCTCTCCCTGGCCGCCGCCACCGGAAGAGCCGTAGGAGCCGTCGCCACCGAGTGGTTCCTGCGCTACCTCGACCGCGTCGTACGTCCCGTGCTCTGGCTCGACGCCCACGCAGGCGTGGCCCTGGAAGCCCACCAGCAGAACACCCTGGTGCTGCTCGATCCCCACGGCTGGCCCGTCGGCGGCCGGTACCGCGACAATCAGGGCTACTACTTCCGCGAGTCCCACCGTGCGGCACTGGAGAGCCGGCTCCCCGGTATCGGATCGGTCAGCGACACCTTCGTCTCCGACGCGGTCACCGACGAGCGCTTCGCCTACTACCTCGGCATCAACAATGTGTTCGGACTGATCGGAGCCTTCGGCGCCCAGCACCTCGCCGACGAACACGTGCTCATCGCCGCGTTCCGCCGATTCCTCGGCTCGGCCACCGCACTGGGTTCCCCGCTGCCCGCACATCTGCTGGAGAACTCCCACCTGCGGTGCAAGGCCAACCTGCTGACCCGGCTGCACGGCCTCGACGAACTCGTCGGGCCTGTCGACACCCAGTCCGTCTACGTCACCATTGCCAACCCCCTGTGTGCCTGAGGGAACATGACCACCGCGTGAACCGCCGAGAGGAGAGCAACACCGTGGCTCCCGCCGATGCGCACACCGACGCCGGTACCGGCCCTGCCCCACAGGCCGACATGGGCGCCGAGGACACCCTGGACCTGCCGCTCTCCGAAGAACTCCTCGCCCTGTTCGGCGAGGACACACCGGCCACCGCAACACGCCCCCTGCCGTCGAACGCGTCCGCGTCATCCGAACCGGACGACGCGGGCCCGGCCGCAGGAACGCAGGCGACCATCAGCGGGTCGGCCGCCTCCGATCTGCTCGACCACCCTGCCGACTGGGGACCGGTCACCACCCCGGCCGGAGTGTTCCAACTCGTCCCCGTGCGGCTGGAACGCGATCTCCCCGTGATCAGCCGTTGGATGAACGACCCAACAGTCGCCGCGTTCTGGGAACTCGCCGGATCCGAAGCCGTCACAGCCGACCATCTGCGCCCTCAACTCGACGGCGACGGACGCAGCGTCCCGTGCCTCGGCGTGCTGGCAGGCATTCCGATGAGCTACTGGGAGATCTACCGCGCGGATCTCGATCCGCTGGCGCGTCACTACCCCGCTCGACCGCACGACACCGGAATCCACCTCCTCATCGGTGGTGTGAACAACCGCGGACGCGGGGTCGGCACCATCCTGCTCCGAGCCGTCTCCGACCTCGTACTCGACAACCGCCCCCTGTGCGCACGTGTTGTCGCAGAGCCCGATCTGCGTAACACCCCCTCCGTCTCCGCCTTCCTGAGCGCAGGCTTCCGCTTCTCCGCGGAAGTCGAACTCCCCGACAAACGAGCTGCCCTGATGGTCCGCGACCGAACTCACCGTGCCCAGCTGTGAACAATCTGCTGCATTGCATATACCGCTCGAACCCCATCGGTTCCATCCCGAGGAGTCCCCGTGCCGAAATATCCTGCGAGCCATGATTCAGCGGAATCTGCCGCGCTGCTCAGCACGCCAGAACTGAACCGGACGGTCTGGGACAGAGCCGCCGCCCGACTGCTCGCGAAGATGCTCGGTCAATTCGCCTACGAGGAAGTCATCGAGCCGGTCGGGCAGGCCGACGGGGGCGATACGTACACCCTCGGGCTCGACGACGGTGGAATCCTGAGCTTCAGCGCCCGGCGGGGCGTGTACGGCAGTTGGCACATCGCACCCGATTCCATTCTGGAGACGCGCGGGAGCGCCCGTGACGCACCGGCCGACTCGACGCGGGACAGCGACAGGGGCGCGCCTGCCGAGCCGCTCCAGGACCGGAACACCGGCACCGCCCCCTTCCGCGACCCGCTGCAGTTCCTCGCCCGCGCCCGCCACCTCCTCGGGATCGACGGCGCCACCCTCGGCCATCTCATCCGCGAGATCACCACCACCCTCGCCGCCGACGCCCGGCTCGACCACACCGCGCTCCCCGCCGCCCGACTGGCCGACCTCGACTACGCCGAGCTGGAAGGGCACCAGACAGGCCACCCCTGGCTCGTCGCCAACAAGGGGCGCCTCGGCTTCTCCGCCGCCGACGCCTCCCGCTACACACCCGAGGCACGCAGGCCGGTCAGGCTGCCGTGGATCGCCGTCTCCACCCGGATCGCGGCCTACCGAGGGGTGACCGGCCTGGCCACACCGGAGCAGTTGTACGTACAGGAACTCGACCCGCCGGTCCGTGACTCCTTCGCCGCCGTGCTCCGCGCCCGCGACCTCGATCCCGGCAGCTATCTCTGCCTTCCCGTGCACCCCTGGCAGTGGGACGAATGGATCGTTCCGGTCTTCGCCCCGGCCATCGCCGCAGGTGACATCGTTCCGCTCCACACCGACGCGGACCTCCGGCTGCCGCAGCAGTCCATCCGCACCTTCACCAACGTGGCCCGCCCCGACCGGCACACCGTCAAACTGCCCCTGTCGATCCTCAACACGCTGGTCTGGCGAGGCCTGCCCACCGAACGCACCCTCGCGGCCCCCGCCGTCACCACCTGGGTCCAGGGTCTGCGCGACCGGGACGCCTTTCTGCGCGACACCTGCGGGGTCATCCTGCTCGGCGAGGTGGCCTCCGTGACCGTCGAGCACCCGCTCTACGACCACCTTCCGGAGACTCCGTACCAGTTCAAGGAGATCCTCGGCGCGATCTGGCGAGAACCCCTCCAGCCCCGGCTCGCGCCGGGCGAACGGGCCCGGACCCTCGCCTCGCTGCTCCACACCGATCCACAGGGCCGCGCCCTCACGGCCGAGCTCGTCGCCCGCTCGGGGCTGACGCCCACCGCATGGCTGATCCGGCTCTTCGCCGCGCTGCTCCCGCCGCTGCTGCACTTCCTCTACCGCTACGGCACCGTGTTCTCCCCGCACGGCGAGAACGCCATCGTCGTCTTCGACGACCAGGACGTACCGGTGCGCCTGGCGATCAAGGACTTCGTGGACGATGTGAACATCAGTGCCCAGCCACTGCCGGAGCACGAGTCGATGCCGGAGGACGTACGCCGCATCCTGCTCACCGAGGAGCCCTCCTTCCTCACCCAGTTCATCCACTCCGGACTGTTCATCGGTGTCTTCCGCTTCCTGTCCCCGCTGTGCGAGGAACAGCTGGGAGTTCCGGAGGCCGATTTCTGGTCACTCGTGCGGGCCGAGATCCTGCGGTACCACGCCCGCTTTCCCGAGCTCAAGGAGCGGTTCGAGATGTTCGACATGCTGACCCCGCGCATTGAACGCCTTTGTCTGAACCGCAACCGCCTGCACGTCGACGGTTACCGGGACCGCCCCCGGCGCCCGCACGCCGCCATCCACGGAACCGTTCCCAACCCGCTCCACCCCTCCGTCTGAGTCCGGGAGTGACCGTCGTTGTCAGTGGTGCCCCGTAGGGTGGTCGGGCTATGACAAAGCCATCCCTCCCCGAGCTCCTGCACGCCGCCGTGACCGCCGTCGGTGGTACGGAACGGCCCGGCCAGGCCGCCATGGCCGAGGCCGTTGCAGAGGCTGTCGACGACAATGCCCATCTGCTCGTCCAGGCCGGTACCGGCACGGGCAAATCCCTCGGTTACCTGGTGCCCGCGCTGGCGCACGGAGAGCGCGTCGTGGTGGCGACGGCGACCCTGGCGCTGCAGCGACAGCTCGTGGAGCGCGACCTTCCGCGTACGGTCGACGCCCTGCATCCGCTGCTGCGTCGCCGCCCCCAGTTCGCCATGCTCAAGGGCCGCTCGAACTATCTCTGCCTGCACCGGCTCCATGAAGGAGTGCCGCAGGACGAGGAGGAGGGGCTCTTCGACCAGTTCGAGGCAGCGGCCCCGTCGAGCAAGCTCGGTCAGGATCTGCTGCGGCTGCGGGACTGGTCGGACGAGACCGAGACGGGTGATCGCGACGACCTCACCCCGGGAGTCTCCGACCGTGCCTGGGCGCAGGTCTCCGTCTCCTCCCGCGAATGCCTGGGCGCCAGCAAGTGCGCGTACGGCGCGGAGTGCTTCGCGGAGCAGGCCCGTGAGCGCGCCAAGCTCGCCGATGTCGTCGTCACCAATCACGCCCTCCTCGCCATCGACGCCATCGAGGGCGCTCCGGTGCTCCCGCAGCACGAGGTGCTGATCGTCGACGAGGCCCATGAGCTGGTCTCCAGGGTCACCGGAGTGGCCACCGGCGAGCTCACCCCCGGCCAGGTCAACCGCGCGGTGCGCCGAGCGGCGAAGCTGGTCAACGAGAAGGCGGCCGACGCCCTGCAGAGCGCGTCGGAGGGCTTCGAGCGAGTGATGGAGCTGGCGCTCCCCGGCCGCCTGGAAGAGGTACCCGAGGATCTCGGCTACGCACTGCTGGCGCTCCGCGACGCCGCGCGTACGGTGATCTCGGCCCTGGGTACCACCCGGGACAAGTCCGTCCAGGACGAGGACGCCGTCCGCAAGCAGGCACTCGCATCGGTGGAGACGATTCACGGCGTTGCCGAGCGCATCACCCAGGGCTCGGAGTACGACGTCGTCTGGTACGAGCGCCATGACCGCTTCGGCGCCTCTGTACGGATCGCCCCGCTCTCCGTATCCGGACTTCTGCGCGAGAAGCTCTTCGCCGAGCGGTCCGTCGTCCTCACCTCGGCCACGCTGAAGCTCGGCGGGGATTTCAACGGGGTGGGGGCGTCGCTCGGACTCGCTCCCGAAGGCACAGCGGGGGACGACATTCCGCAGTGGAAGGGGCTCGACGTCGGGTCGCCGTTCGACTACCCGAAGCAGGGAATCCTGTACGTCGCCAGGCATCTGGCCACGCCCGGTCGGGAGGGTTCCCGCACCGACATGCTGGACGAGCTCGCCGAACTGGTGGAGTCGGCGGGCGGGCGCACCCTCGGGCTGTTCTCGTCCATGCGGGCGGCCCAGGCAGCTGCCGAGGAACTGCGCGGCCGGCTCGACAAGCCGATCCTGCTGCAGGGCGAGGAGACTCTCGGAGAGCTGATCAAGAACTTCGCAGCCGATCCCGAGACCTGCCTCTTCGGCACGCTGTCGCTCTGGCAGGGCGTCGATGTGCCCGGGGCCAGCTGCCAGCTGGTGGTCATGGACAGGATCCCATTCCCGCGCCCCGACGACCCGCTGATGAGCGCACGTCAGAAGGCGGTCGAGGAGGCGGGAGGCAATGGGTTCATGGCGGTCGCGGCGACGCATGCCGCGCTGCTGATGGCTCAGGGCGCCGGCCGGCTCGTACGGGCCACGGGCGACAAGGGCGTGGTCGCGGTGCTCGATCCACGGTTGGCCAACGCCCGGTACGGCAGCTATCTGCGCGCCTCACTGCCGGATTTCTGGTACACCACCGACCGTAACCAGGCGCGCCGCTCACTCGCGGCGATCGACGCGGCAGCCAAGGCCGACGACCAGTAGCCCGCCCCGGGCGTCCGGCGGCACAGGCAGGGCCCCGGGATCGGCGCAGTGGATCCCGGGGCCCGGTCGGAACAGGCGAGTCTTCACACCCGCCGCAGCACCGCCACCACCTTGCCGAGAATCGTCGCCTCGTCGCCCGGGATCGGCTGGTACGCGGAGTTGTGCGGGAGCAGCCACACATGGCCGTCCTCCCGCTTGAAGCGCTTTACCGTGGCCTCGCCGTCCAGCATGGCTGCCACGATGTCGCCGTTCTCCGCGACGGGCTGGCGGCGCACGGTGACCCAGTCGCCGTCACAGATCGCCGCCTCGATCATTGAGTCACCGACGACCTTGAGGACGAACAGCTCTCCGTCACCGACCAGCTGGCGGGGGAGCGGGAAGACGTCCTCGACCGATTCCTCGGCGAGGATCGGGCCACCGGCTGCGATCCGGCCGACCAGCGGCACATACGACGCTGCCGGCTTCCCGGTCGTATCGGTGGGCTGCGAGCTGGGCTGGTCCGAACCGCGGACCTCGTACGCCCGCGGGCGATGGGGGTCGCGACGCAGGAAACCCTTGCGCTCCAGGGCCATCAGCTGATGGGCGACGGAGGACGTGCTGGACAGGCCCACCGCCTGACCGATCTCCCGCATCGAGGGCGGGTACCCGCGTCGTTGCACGGAGTCCCGGATCACCTCGATCACTCGCCGCTGCCGGTCCGTGAGCCCAGAGCTGTCCGCTCGGATACCTGGAGGTCGGCCGGGCAACGAGCGCGCTGGGCGCGCGGGCTCCGGCCCCTCCGTGTTCGTGACTGAGTCATTCATGGCATGCACCGGCTCGAGTCGGCTCTGGGAGCGGTCCTGGGCAGTGATGGTGGCACTGTCTGCGGTGGTGGTCACGTCGGCCCCTCTCGAATGGTCTCCCTAGCTGCACAACGGTAGTAGCTTTCGAAAGGTTGCGCCAAACACACGTTCGAGTGAAAAACGAATAAAAGTCTGTCGTGCGTTCAACTCTGGGTGTATGCGGGACGGCCGGAGTGACCGGGATCCTGCTTGGGTCGACCCCTTGGACCGACCGGCAATTCGGACTATTACGGTAGCGCTCGCCGGCGCGGCGCCGCCGAGCGGGGTGGTCTCCGCGTCCTTGTCCGAGTCTGGCAGCAGGAGCCCCGCAATCCTGGCAGCCGCACGGTTCCCGTAACCTCGTGCTCGGTCGTACGCTGCCTGCGGTCCGCCCGCGATGCGCGACACGCGCTAGGGCCGAATGCGCGGCCAAACCCAAGATCTAGTGGTTGGATTGTTCCGGCCGCCCAGAAGTTGTGGTCCCTGGTCCGTCGGGGGTGCGGCCATCGCCTATGCTTGTGACTGCTTCGAGGGGCCCTGACGGGCCCTGAAGAGGCTATTTCGTCGTGCTGTGAAGGAGGGTTGGGAGCCATGCACTGCCCCTTCTGCAGGCACCCCGACAGCCGGGTCGTCGACAGTCGCACCACCGATGACGGCACGTCGATCCGTCGTCGCCGTCAGTGCCCCGACTGCTCCCGCCGTTTCACGACGGTGGAGACCTGCTCGCTGATGGTGGTGAAGCGCAGCGGTGTCACCGAACCCTTCAGTCGTACCAAGGTCATCTCCGGCGTGCGCAAGGCATGCCAGGGGCGGCCGGTCACCGAGGACGCCCTCGCCAAGCTCGGCCAGCGGGTCGAGGAGGCGGTGCGTGCCACCGGCAGCGCCGAGCTGACCACCCATGACGTGGGTCTGGCCATCCTCGGCCCCCTGCAGGAACTCGACCTCGTCGCGTACCTGCGTTTCGCGTCCGTGTACCGGGCGTTCGACACACTTGAAGACTTCGAGGCCGCCATCGCGGAACTCCGCGAACGGCGGCCTCCCGTGGAGGAGCGCGGGAGGGGCGAGACCCTTGAGGTCCCCGTTCCCGCCGTCGCCGCCGACTGAGCGGCACCGGCCGATCGACACAGGTCCGTGGATCGGCGACAGGGCGGCTGTAAATAGACCTGCTCCGGGCGCTGTGCGTGGCGCCCGAAGCATCAGAGACAGACTGTGCCCCGGGAAGTTCTGGGCACTTCAGGGCGTTTTTGCCCACATATGGGAGGCGGCATGACAGAGACGGCGAGCGGCCCGGCACGAGGTTCCCGAGCCAAGGGATCCAAGTCGAGCAAGGGTCTGCGTATCGAGCGCATCCACACCACCCCCGGCGTACATCCGTACGACGAGGTGGCGTGGGCGCGCCGTGACGTCGTCATGACCAACTGGCGCGACGGCTCGATCAACTTCGAGCAGCGTGGCGTCGAGTTCCCCGACTTCTGGTCGGTGAACGCGGTCAACATCGTCACCAGCAAGTACTTCCGCGGGGCCGTCGGTACCCCGCAGCGCGAGACCAGTCTGCGACAGCTCATCGACCGGATCGTGAAGACGTACCGCAAGGCCGGCGAGGACCACGGCTACTTCGCCTCTCCCGCGGACGCCGAGATCTTCGAGCACGAGCTGGCGTACGCCCTCCTGCACCAGATCTTCAGCTTCAACTCGCCGGTCTGGTTCAACGTCGGTACGCCCCAGCCGCAGCAGGTCTCCGCCTGCTTCATCCTGGCCGTCGACGACTCCATGGAGTCGATCCTCGACTGGTACAAGGAAGAGGGCATGATCTTCAAGGGCGGCTCCGGCGCCGGCCTGAACCTGTCCCGCATCCGCTCCTCCAAGGAGCTGCTGTCCTCCGGTGGCAACGCCTCCGGCCCGGTCTCCTTCATGCGCGGTGCCGACGCCTCCGCCGGAACGATCAAGTCCGGTGGTGCCACCCGACGCGCCGCCAAGATGGTCATTCTCGACGTCGACCACCCCGACATCGAGAACTTCATCGAGACCAAGGTGAAGGAAGAGGAGAAGATCCGCGCCCTGCGCGACGCGGGCTTCGACATGGACCTGGGCGGCGACGACATCACGTCCGTCCAGTACCAGAACGCCAACAACTCGGTCCGCGTGAACGACGAGTTCATGAAGGCCGTCGAGTCCGGCGGCAAGTTCGGGCTGCGCGCCCGGATGACCGGTGACGTCATCGAAGAGGTCGAGGCCAAGTCCCTCTTCCGCAAGATGGCCGAGGCGGCCTGGGCCTGCGCCGACCCGGGTATCCAGTACGACGACACGATCAACCAGTGGCACACCTGCCCGGAGTCCGGCCGGATCAACGGCTCGAACCCGTGCAGCGAGTACATGCACCTGGACAACACCTCGTGCAACCTGGCCTCGCTGAACCTGATGAAGTTCCTCAAGGACGACGGCAAGGGCAACCAGTCCTTCGAGTCCGAGCGCTTCGCCAAGGTCGTCGAGCTGGTCATCACCGCGATGGACATCTCCATCTGCTTCGCCGACTTCCCGACCCAGAAGATCGGCGAGAACACTCGCGCCTTCCGCCAGCTGGGCATCGGTTACGCCAACCTCGGCGCCCTGCTGATGGCGACCGGTCACGCGTACGACAGCGACGGCGGCCGCGCCCTCGCCGGTGCCATCACCTCGCTGATGACCGGCACCTCGTACAAGCGCTCCGCCGAGCTCGCCGCGGTCGTCGGTCCGTACGACGGCTACGCCCGCAATGCCGAGCCGCACCAGCGCGTCATGAAGCAGCACGCCGACGCCAACGCCGTGGCCGTCCACGTGGACGACCTGGACAACCCGATCTGGGCCGCCGCGACAGAGGCATGGCAGGACGTGATCCGCCTCGGCGCGAAGAACGGTTTCCGCAACGCGCAGGCCTCGGTCATCGCGCCCACCGGCACCATCGGTCTCGCGATGTCCTGCGACACCACCGGCCTCGAGCCCGACCTCGCCCTGGTCAAGTTCAAGAAGCTGGTCGGCGGCGGCTCGATGCAGATCGTCAACGGCACCGTCCCGCAGGCCCTGCGCCGCCTGGGCTACCAGGAGGAGCAGATCGAGGCGGTCGTCGCCCACATCGCCGAGCACGGCAATGTGATCGACGCCCCCGGTCTGAAGACCGAGCACTACGAGGTCTTCGACTGCGCGATGGGCGAGCGTTCCATCTCCGCGATGGGCCACGTGCGCATGATGGCCGCGATCCAGCCGTGGATCTCCGGCGCGCTCTCCAAGACGGTGAACCTGCCGGAGACGGCCACCGTCGAGGACGTCGAAGAGGTCTACTTCGAGGCGTGGAAGATGGGCGTCAAGGCGCTCGCGATCTACCGTGACAACTGCAAGGTCGGCCAGCCCCTCTCCGCGAAGACCAAGGAGAAGGAAAAGCCCGCAGAGGTTGCAGTCACGGCCAAGGCCGAGGAGACCATCCGTACCGCGGTCGAGAAGGTCGTCGAGTACCGCCCGGTCCGTAAGCGCCTCCCCAAGGGCCGTCCCGGCATCACCACCTCCTTCACGGTGGGCGGCGCCGAGGGCTACATGACCGCCAATTCCTACCCGGACGACGGTCTCGGCGAGGTCTTCCTGAAGATGTCCAAGCAGGGCTCCACCCTCGCGGGCATGATGGACGCCTTCTCCATCGCCGTCTCGGTCGGTCTGCAGTACGGCGTCCCGCTGGAGACGTACGTTTCGAAGTTCACCAACATGCGCTTCGAGCCGGCCGGTATGACGGACGACCCTGATGTGCGGATGGCGCAGTCGATCGTCGACTACATCTTCCGCCGCCTCGCGCTGGACTTCCTGCCCTTCGAGACCCGTTCGGCACTCGGTATCCACTCGGCGCAGGAGCGTCAGCGTCACCTCGACACCGGTTCGTACGAGCCCTCCCTGGAGGACGACGAGCTGGACGTCGAAGGCCTGGCCCAGTCCGCCCCGGTGCAGACGGAGCCCCTGAAGGCGGTGGCCGCCGTGCAGGAGGCCGAGAAGCCGGCCCCGAGGACGGCGCACACCTCGGCGGAGCTCGTCGAGATGCAGCTGGGCATCAGCGCGGACGCACCGCTCTGCTTCTCCTGCGGTACGAAGATGCAGCGCGCCGGATCCTGCTACATCTGCGAGGGCTGCGGCTCGACCAGCGGTTGCAGCTGACGCCGGGCGCCGATGCGTGGGGCACAACGTCCGACGTAGCCCGCGCGCCCAGCTGATCAGCAGCTCGTACGAAGGGGATCGACCGGCGGTCGGTCCCCTTCGTCGTGCCGCAGCTCCGGGGGGGCAGGGACGGGATGTGTGCTGCGTGAACCGTGCCCTGTGACGTGTCACGTTCCGGGCGTACGGCTTCCCATCATTCCGGCGAACGAATCGGGGTCCCCGTCGAAGCCCCGGACCGATCCATGGAACTCCCAGACGCCGGAGGCACCGCGGATGAACTCGGCGACGGTTGCCGCGGTGGCGGCGCCGACCGCGGAGAAGTCGTCCTCCGCGAGATTCGTGTAGCCCTCCCGAACCTGAACGCCGGTGTTCGCTATTTCGGCGAATGTCCTGCGGCCGTCGCGCTGCTGAATGGCGACGCCTACGACAACCCGGGTGTATGTGGCCGACAACCGGTCCAGTTCCAGAGTCATGACCTCGTCGAATCCGAGGCCCTGGCCGGTCCTGCTGTCGCGATTGAGGGTGATGGTGCCGTCCGGTGAGCGGCTGTCGAAGTGCACGAGATACGCGGGGCTGCCGTACGGCGCCGCCGCGAGGTAGGCCGCCGCGATGATGTCGAGGTCATGGGCCGGGGCACCCGGAGGGCTGGGATCCCATTTGAGCCTGACTTCGACCTTTTCGATGTCCTTGTTGGGCGTGCTCATCGGACTTGCCTCCCTGGCTTGCCGCTGGGCCGTCGTCGGGCCGTTCACACCACCCGATCATGTCTGTAACCGACCGTGGATCCAACCGGCTTGGCCGTCAGCGGCGGAATCGGGCCACTGTCGGTTCGGCGGTTCAGTGCGGAATCCGGCGCGGTGGTCTCTGGCGGACCTCTTCCCGGAAGATCTCGATGGCGCTGCTGACCTGTCGGATGAGATGCGTGTGCTCGATGCGGTCGAGATAGAGGCAGTTGCGGGCCACCCCGTCCAGCTCGAAGGCGAAGCAGAGTGTCATCAGAGGGTTGATGAAGAGTTCGCTGCCACGGGTGCGCGAGGTGAACTGGACGTCTCCGAAGGCTCCCTGGACGGCTGCGGCAATCGACCCGTTGACGATGCTGGGGTGGTCAGGGGTGTGGTGCTGAGCGTGTGCCACCGCATCGACGAAGAGGGCGCCTTCGCGTGTCGTACGGGATACGGAGAATACGCCGAGGCAGGAACCGTCGCGTTCGAGTGCGGCGATGTTCTCCAGTACGAGGCCGTGACTCACCCCGTGGTATGCGTCGATACCGAAGCCGATGGACACAACCAGGCGTTCCGGTACGTCGATTGCGGCGAGCGCCGCGACGCTGGTCAGGTCCTCCTCCGGTGTGCCGAGGCCGGATTCGTCGCCGCGCATCAGGATGTCCGTACCGCCGTCGACCAGGATGACCGCATCGATGTCGTACTTCTCGATCAACGCCCGGTACGCGGCCCGCAGCGGTTGTACGCCCACTCGGGAGAAGGCGTGCACACTGCTCGGGTAGCCGTGCAGGGCGAGCCACTGGGCGAGGGTGCGTTCTGGGAAGTACGCCTGGTGGAGGGCCGTTTCGGGGGTGATGACGGCGACGTCCGGCGCGAGCCAGGCATCGACGGGCAGCCCTTCGAGAGCGCTGAACGACAGATTGGCGAGCTGGACGTGCTTGCCCTGGTGGAGCAGGGAGAGCGCGATGGGGAGACCCGCATAGATGTCGAAACCGCCGCCGGCCCCTGTGACGAGGATGCGTTCCGCGGATTCGAGTCGGGAGAACAGGGGGTTGGTGTGCAGCGAGGCCATGGAGATCATTCTGCGATTCACGGCCATTGATCCGGGCGTACTCCATCAGAGCGTGACCCGCGCCACGTTCGGCACCGTACGATGGCGCGGTGCTGGTCAAGTGGATTCGTTGCACCGTGGTGGACCGTCGAGGTTTTGAACGGGGACAGCGAAAGTGGGCGGGGCTGCTGGGTGAACCGGGGTTCAGGGGACAGGGCGGCGGGTGGAGCCGAGGGCGTCCGGAAGTGGCGCACGTCTTCGCTTTCTGGGAGAACCGTGTCTTCTACGACTCGTTCATGGCGCGCGCGCACGACCGACTGGCTGCCGCGCAGTCCGGCACGTACAGCAGCATCCAGGTCAAGCTGTTCGAGTACCGCTTCGATGTGAAGACCGGCTTCGAGCCCCGCTTCACCGATGCGGATGTTGTCAGGGTGGCGCACAGCAAGGTGCACGAGGACCGGGTCGAGCATTTCGCATTGATGCAGGAGAGGGTGTGGAATCCGGCGATGGCCGGATCGCCCGGCATGCTGCGAGGAGTGTTCGGGGAGGCGCCGGGGCACGAGTTCCTCGTGCTGTCCATGTGGCAGTCGAGCGCCGAACGTGGCAAGTACCGGGCGGGGAGCATCGAGCGGCTGACTCAACGGGCGCAGACCGAGGACGATGTGGCGGCGGTGGCGGGAGACGTCGTACAGCTTGAGCCGTCCTGGACGGTGTGATCGGCCGGGACGGATCGGTGCGGCGGGGACAGCGCGCCCGGGGTGATTCGACCGCTGATCAGGCAGGTTCGGCCGAGATGAGCGGGGTGGGCGGGGTGTTGAAGACGCCCGCTCGGGCAGCTGCCAGCGCCGCGTCGGCAGCCTGGTCGGCCAGTGTCCCGTCGAAGGGCTCGCGGGTGACGAACAGCCTGAAGAACAGGGGCGAGGTTGCTGCCCTGACCAGCGCTCCGGCGTTCGTGTGCTGGTCCAGTTCACCGCGCGCGACACCGCGCGCGACGATGACCTCGCAGCGGGCGAACCGCTCCGAGTAGAAGGCGCTCAGCGCTTCGGCGGCGCGCTGGGACTGGAAGGCCGCGGCGATGAACGCGGTCGGTGCGGCCCCTGCGGCAGGGTCGGTGAAGGCGTCGGCTGTCGTGTGCGCCAGGGCGCGCAGATCTCCTTCCAGGCTTCCGGTGTCGGGTGGTGCCCAGCTGTCCTCTCCAGCCAGGTCCAAGGCGTCCACCACGAGCCCTTCGAGGTTTCCCCAGCGGCGGTAGAGAGTCGTCTTGTGGATGCCGGAATGCTCCGCGACGTATTCGACGGAGAGGCCTGGGTAGCCGTGTTCGACCAGGCCGGTGAGGACGGCATCCCGGACTGCAGCCCGGGTGCGAGCGGTGCGACCGCCCGGGCGGCGGGTGCCGGGGGCGAGCGGGGCTTCCGGAGCGCCGGTCTCCGGGACGGCTTCCTGCGCGGTCTCCGGGACGGCTTCTTGTCCAGTCAATTGCTACTCCTGTTGCGTTAGTGCTTTCCAGTGTGCCACACTCGCCTTAATGCGACATCGACTGCGTTTACTCGCGGTCGCTGGGCGGGGTGGGCTGAAACCGGTCGTTCCCCACTGGTCGCCGCTGTTTCCGCTGCCTGTTGGTTGTCCTAGTACGGAGGCGCCCTTGCCCACACAGATCTCACTGCACGACGTGACCGTGACCCGAGGTGAACGGCTGTTGCTCGACGATGTCTCGCTGGCCGTGCGCCCGGGTGAGCGGATCGGCATTGTGGGGGAGAACGGCGCGGGGAAGACGACCTTGCTTCGCCTGCTCGCAGGCCTCGAACAGCCCGATTCCGGCAGTGCGTTCACCGCTGCCGACCGCGGCACGGGGCTGCTGGCTCAGACTCCACGGCTGCCGCCCGGCAGTACAGTCCAGGACACGATCGACGACTCCCTCGCGGAACTGCGCACCATGGAGCGGAAGTTGCGGGAAGTCGAGGCTGAGCTCGGCGCGGCCGACAGTGCCGCGCTTGCCGCCTACGGAGACTTGCTCACGGCGTTCGAGCTGCGCGGGGGCTACGAAGCGGACGCGCGCGTCGAAAAGGCCATGCACGGCCTCGGCCTGGCACACATAGAGCCGGCCAGGAAGCTCGGCAGTCTCTCCGGCGGCGAGCAGGCACGGCTCGGCATCGCCTGCCTGATCGCGGCGTCCCCGGAGGTGATGCTGCTCGACGAACCCACCAATCACTTGGACGGAGCCGCTCTCGACTGGCTGGAGGGTGCCCTGCTGTCCCACCCCGGCACGGTGATCGCCGTGTCCCACGACCGGATCTTCTTGGAACGCGTGGCCACAACAGTCCTGGAGGTCGACTCCGACCGCCGGACGGTCGTGCGCTACGGCGGTGGATATGCGGGATTCCGGGCTGAGCAGAGCGCCGCGCGGAGGCGCTGGGAGCAGTCCTATACGCAGTGGTGCGAAGAGACGGCGCAACTGGAGGAGTACACGGCGACCACGGCTCACGGTGTCGCGGCCGGCCGCGACATCAAGGACAACAACAAGATGGCGTACGACCGGGCTGCGGGCCGGGTCCAGGCCTCGGTGTCCGGGCGGATCCGCAACGCTCGCAAGCGCCTGGAGCGCCTGAGGGAGGAGCCCGTCCCCAGGCCGCCGGACCCGCTGCGCTTCGCCGCTAGGCCCACCGCCGGCGCGGCCGAAGGGGAACTGGTGTCCCTGACGGACATACGGGTCGGTGATCGGCTCGCAGTCGACCGGCTCTGCGTGGCGGCAGGCGACAGACTGCTGATTCACGGTGGCAACGGGGCGGGGAAATCCACTCTGCTCCGCGTCATGGCAGGCGTACTCGAACCGGACACGGGCCGAGTCGTCCGGCGGGGCGGAATCGGCTACCTCGCGCAGGAAATACCCATGCACCGCCCGGCGGAGCGTGTGCTCGCGACATTCGGCCGAGGACTGCCGCTCACCGACGAAGAGCAGGCGGAACTGTTGCTCTCGTACGGACTGTTCCGTTCCCGGGATCTCCAGGTGCCGGTCGGATCGCTTTCCGCGGGGCAGCGTAGACGGCTCGCCCTCGCCCGTCTGCTGGCCCGGCCCGCGGACCTGCTGCTGCTCGACGAGCCCGCGAATCACCTGGCACTCGGACTCGTGCAGGAGCTGGAAGAAGCGCTGGCCCACTGGCAGGGCGCGCTGGTGGTGGTCTCCCACGACCGGCTGCTGCGCCGCCGCTTCACAGGCGACATCCGTCGTATGGAGTCCGGGCAATTGCTCGAATGAGACGCAGCCGTTCTAGGGTCGGTACATGGCGCGACCGCAACGCATTGTCCTCGTCCGGCACGGGGAGTCCGAGGGCAACGTCGATGACACGGTGTACGAGCGTGAGCCGGACCATGCGCTGAGGCTCACCGCGACAGGGCTGCGGCAGGCCAGGGAGACGGGCGTGCGGCTGCGCGAGGTGTTCGACGGCGAGCGGGTCAGCGTGTACGTCTCGCCCTACCGCCGCACGCACGAGACGTTCAGGTCCTTCGGGCTGGACCTTGAGCGGGTACGGGTGAGGGAGGAGCCGCGGCTGCGGGAGCAGGACTGGGGGAACTGGCAGGACCGGGACGACGTGAGGCTGCAGAAGGCATACCGGGATGCGTACGGTCACTTCTTCTACCGCTTCGCGCAGGGGGAGTCCGGGGCCGATGTGTACGACAGGGTCGGGGCCTTTCTGGAGAGTCTGCACCGGAGCTTCGATGCCCCCGACGCCCCGCCGAATGTTCTGCTGGTCACGCACGGACTGACCATGCGTTTGTTCTGCATGCGCTGGTTCCACTGGTCGGTGGCCGAGTTCGAGTCACTGTCCAATCCGGGCAACGGGGAGACCAGGACGCTGATACTCGGAGAGGACGGGCGCTACACCCTTGACCGGCCGTTCGAGCGCTGGCGTACCCCTGAGCCGTACGGCATCACCGGATAGAGTGGAAGGGCGATGACAACCGCTGACTCTGCTTCCGACCAACGTTTCGAACGCGCCCTGGCCAGCCTGCGAGGGCTGTCCGTGGGGGACGCACTGGGCTCCCAGTTCTTTGTGCCCGCCAACTATCCGCTGCTGAAGCAGCGCGAACTTCCACCCGGCCCCTGGCAGTGGACGGACGACACCGAGATGGCCTCGTCGGTGCTGGCCGTGCTGGTGGGGCACGAGCGAATCGACCAGGACGCGCTCGCTCGTTCCTTCGCCGAGCATCATGACTTCGACCGGGGATACGGCCCGGCCGTGAACCGGCTGCTCAGACTGGTACGGGAAGGCGGCGACTGGCGGGAGCTGGCGTCCGCGCTGTTCAAGGGCCAGGGCTCCTGGGGCAACGGCTCGGCGATGCGCATTGCGCCGCTTGGCGCCTGGTACGCGGACGACCCGGAGCAGGCCACACACCAGGCCGAGATCTCCTCGTACCCCACGCACCAGCATCGCGAGGCGGTCGTGGGCGCCATGGCCGTTGCGGCCGCAGCCTCACTGGCGGCGGCGACCGCGGGACCACCGACCCCGACAGAGCTCCTCGACGGCGTTATCGCGCTCGTACCGCGCAGCGCGGTCGGTGCAGGACTGCGCCGGGCACGCGACATGCTCGACTACGGCGATGCCGGGACGGTTGCCGCGGTCCTCGGCAACGGCCGGCGCACCAGTGCACATGACACCGTTCCGTTCGCCCTCTGGTCGGCGGCGCGGAGCCTCGGCGATTTCGAGCAGGCTTTCTGGGGGACGGCCCAAGCGGGCGGCGACGTCGACACGACCTGTGCGATCGTCGGTGGGATCGTCGCAGCGGGCAAGTCAGGCGCACCGCCCGCCGACTGGTCGGTACAGACGGAAGAGCTGCCGGACTGGCTCCCGCGGTAGGGCGAAGGCGGCGGCAGCGCCGCCGACGATGCGGCGCGTCAGCCGGGCCGGCCGACTGTCACGGTACTGCCACAGCCGTTCCTCACGCGGTCGGAAACTGTGAGGGGAAGCTACTCTTTCGGCCACGCCGCCCTCGATGATCATCCTGACGGGCGTGCACCGAAATGAGACGCCGGGGTGCCCCCGTGCTGCCCAGCGGCGGTGCGTGCAGACCCCGGTGGGGGAGGGGTCCCATGTCCGATCACACGTCAGAAACGCCCCGGCCGGAAGATGCCCCCGAGCGGTCCGAGCCGTCGGGTCGGACCGGGGCGTCCGAGCCGTCGAGTCAAGTCGGGACATCTGAGCCGGCCGCATTGTCGAAGGCTCAGCTGCCGGAGCCCCGGGGAGCCGCCCCCGAGCCGCCGAAAGTGCCGGCATTCGCACAACAGGGCAGGCAACAGCATCCGCCCAACCCCTGGCAGCCAGGCAAACCCCAGGCCTCGGCACTCTCGCGGCTGCGCCCGGCCAAGCCCGCCACCATTCAGAGCGCGACGCTCTACTCCGTCCTCGCCACCGCGATACTGAGCGCCCTGCTGCTGGGTGACGGCCTCGGCCTGAATCTGCTGATCGTCGCGGTCCCCGCAGCGCTCGCGGCCTTCTTCGCCGCGCAGGCGGCCGGTCGCCGCCTCCGTCCATGGACAGCTGTCTGGGCCGTCGGTGGCCTGGCGCTCCTTGCCATCCCGGCCCTTCGGGACGCCGGATGGCCTACCTTCCTCGCCGTTGTGTCGGCCGTCGCACTGGGCTCACTCGCCCTGCACGGCAGTCGTAGCTGGCTCGGGGTGTTTCTCGGCTCATTGGGCCTGTTCAGCTCCATCGCCGACGGTCTGGCCTGGGGCGGGCGAGGCGTGCATGAGCGGATGGCCGGCTCCCGGGGCCGATTGGGCGCGGTACTGCGCACCACTGCGGTGGCGGTCGTCCTGCTCATCGTGTTCGGGGCACTGTTCGCAAGCGCCGATGCCGCCTTCGCCGATGTGCTCGGCAACCTGATCCCCGACGTGTCGGTGGGCGGCAGTCCCTGGCGGTTGTTCCTCTTCGCGGTCGGCCTGATCGGTGCGCTCGCCGCCGCGTACACCGCAGCTGCCCCGGTGCGCTGGGACGGCATCACCGTTCGTCCGGGGAAGGCACGTGGGCGGCTGGAATGGGCCCTGCCGCTCATTGTGCTGAATCTGTTGTTCGCCGTCTTCATCGCCATCCAGCTCACTGTGCTGCTCGGCGGATACGACAAGGTGATGGCCGCGACCGATCTCAGCTACTCCCAGTACGCCCGGCAGGGTTTCTGGCAGCTTCTCTGGGCCACACTCCTCACGTTGCTGGTGATCGCACTCGCCCTGCGCTGGGCTCCTCGCGGACGGGGGAGCGACCGCACTCTCGTACGGAGCGTGCTCGGCACGCTGTGCCTGCTCACCCTCATCGTCGTGGCGTCCGCACTGAGGCGTATGGACCTGTACGTCGATGCGTACGGTCTGACGCGGCTGCGGATATCCGTGGCCGCGGTGGAACTCTGGCTGGGCGTGGTGCTCGTCCTGATCATGGCGGCCGGAGGGTTCGGCGCCCGCCTGCTGCCGCGCGCCGTGGCTGCGAGCGCAGCCGTCTGCGTGCTCGCATTCGGACTGATCTCGCCCGACGGGCTGATCGCGGAGCAGAACGTTCAGCGGTACCGCAACGACCACTCGATCGACATCGACTACCTCCGAGGCCTGTCGGCCGACGCCGTGCCGGCCCTGGACACACTGCCCGAGCCACTTCGCTCCTGCGCCCTCATGGACATTGAACGGTCGCTGCGAGACTCCGACGATCCCTGGTACGCCACCAGCTGGGGCGAGGCGCGGGCCCGGGACATTCTGAGAAAGCGGAGTTCGAACGATCTGGCGCAGGCATGCAACGCTTTGCGTACGAGCGGCGGAGGCAGTGACCGCGGCGGTGACGAAGACGATCAGTACGACCCTTACGACCCGTACTGAGTGGGCTGAGCCGCACAGGTGCAGGCCGCGCCGCCACGGGGCGGCCTGCACCTGATGTGCGCGCGGGGGCCGGGGCGGCGTGCCCAACATCCTGTGCGGCACGCGGCAGGCCCCCTGCGGCCCCGAGCTCCGCGCCGCGTTCTGTGCTTCACGAATGTGATGCAGGCACTGCTGAACGCCTCCAGCAAGTGATCCTCAGCGACGTGCTCCCGGCGTCGGCACAACACTTTGTGAGCACCGCCTCCGTACGCAGAGTTCTTCGGACGTATGTACCGCAGCAAACTGAACGCCGGGGCCCATGACCGTGCCGCGATCCGTTCTGCGGCCCGGTGGGCGGACGGGACGACCGTCGGGTGCCCCGGGGTGTTGTCGGTGTCGCCATCGGCGTACGCTGACAGGCGCCATGCCGTACGAACCACCTACGCACACCGTCGAGCGCTCACTGCGCGCTACCACTGGTGCCAAGACCGTCGCCGGTGTCGACGAGGTCGGACGCGGAGCGTGGGCGGGACCGGTCACTGTGTGTGCGGCCGTCACCGGCCTTCGCAGGCCCCCCGCCGGACTCACCGACTCCAAGCTGATCAGCCCCAAGCGCCGTGCGGAGCTGGCCCCGTTGCTGGAGCGCTGGGTCACCGCGTTCGGTCTGGGGGATGCTTCTCCGCAGGAGATCGACGACCTGGGGATGACGGCTGCGCTGCGCCTCGCCGCTGTGCGGGCCCTCGAAGCTCTGCCGGTGCGGCCCGACGCGGTGATACTCGATGGCAAACACGACTACCTGGGACAGCCCTGGCAGGTCCGCACAGTGATCAAGGGCGACCAGTCCTGTATCGCGGTCGCGGCTGCTTCGGTGATCGCGAAGGTCCGACGGGACACGATGATGGCCGAACTGGGCGCGGATTCCGGCGAGTACGCCGCCTTCTCCTTCGGCGCCAACGCCGGTTACCCGTCGCCCGTGCACAGGGCCGCGCTGGAGGAGTGGGGACCTACACCCCACCACCGCCTTTCGTGGTCCTACCTCGACGCGCTGCCCAGGTGGCAGCACCTCAAGAAGGTCCGCTTCTCCGCCGAGGCGGCTGCACTGGAAAGCGGGGGCCAACTCGGCTTCGACTTCTGATCGCGCACATGTACCCACCCGCTGATGCCTAGCGTGTCGGCGTTTGATAGACAACCACCCATGCCTCTCATCCCCGAGGAGCCTCAGATTCACGAGAGCGCCCAGGGTCCCCGCGTCACTCCGGCCGCAGGCCGCACCGCGTCGACCCCCCGTCCTGTACCCGGTCCGCGTTCAGCGGCCATGCCGCGCCCCGGTCGCCCGGGACCTGGCCCCGCGAGGCCCGCGCCCCCGGTGCAGCGCCCGCACTCCGCCTCCGGTCAGCCGCAGGCGGCCCGGCCGGAGAATCGTTCCGCACCGCAGATCCAGCTGATTCCCGCCTCGGCTGCCGGCGCACTCGACGCCGCCGACGAAGCGGTGGACCTGCTGCTCGACTCCGGACGCGCACCGGGCGACATCCTGGTGCTCACCACCGGTGAGCAGCACCCGTGGGCCGCGCACGAACTCACCTTCGGTGAGGCCGCCTACTGGGCGCAGCACGAAGCCGGCGATGACGTCTTCTTCGCCGGTGCCGCAGCCACGGACCGGGTGAAGCCCCGCCCCGTGGTGATCGTCGCCGTCAACGACGACGGCGGTGACGCCGTTGCCGACGCACTGTCCGGTGCGCGGGAACGCGCTGGTGCCCTGCTGCTCGTGTGCGGGGACCCGCAGCGGATCAACGCGGTGCTCGGCGCCGGCGTCTGAGCCGTAGGGCACACAGGACCATGGTGACCCGGCTGCCCGACAGGGCAGCCGGGTCCGCATCCACGGGTCAGCGTGCTGCGGTGCGCCGCAGCGCCTGAGCCGCACCGCCACCGGTGCGCAGTGGGACCGGATCATGGTCGAGCGATGTGTCGGCGAGAGCGGACGGCTGTGATGCGGAGCTGGGCCGACGCCCGCCCCGGCCCTCGCCGAGCACCTGCCAGCCGCCGCGGGTCAGCGTGATGTACGCGCCGCACCGCAGGCCGTGCAATGTGCAGGCGTCCCGCAGGCCCCACATCCACGCTCCGTCCTCCTCCGTCCAACGCTCGTCGCCCTCGCGGCAGTAGAGCAGTACTGCGGTACGGACAGGTGTGCGGCGGCGCAGGTCGTGCGGGATGACCCGGCGCAGATGCGCCAACAGTGCGTTGCGGAACTCCCAGCCGTCCGCGGCTATGGAACGGCGGGCGAACGAGGCGCTGGCCGTGAGGCGTTCCTCATGGTCGAGTACGGCGACGACAGCCGTCGCCGGGGTCGGTCGGTGCCGGGTGTGCAGGCCGCTGACAACCTCGCGGGGACTGCGCAGCAACGGTATGCCCGCTTCGGCCCACTCGGCCGGTTCGAGCATCCTGGCAAGGCGGTTGGCGGAATCGGCGGATGCCGAGGACGCCGACATCGAAGTGTCTGCGGACGGAGCGAATCCGAAGGTCACGATCCTCCCTTCGCATACGCGCCCACGGTGCGGGCAGGGTCGGGTGAGGGCGCACCGCGGCACAGCCCTTCCGGGCCGCGAAAGGACCGTGCGGGGAGCGAGTCCAATTCTTCCTGGCGTACCGGCAGGCGGCAACGAGCAATTGGCGCAGCTGACGGGAATCAGCCGGAATGACTCTGATATCCCTGCCCACGCGGTGCCCGGATGACGCCTCCTGTCACGCCTGAACGGCGAGGACCAGCGGAAACACTCCCTGCGCCCCGGCCCGGCGAAGCAGCCGCGCGGCCACGGCCAGTGTCCAGCCGGTGTCCGAGAGATCGTCCACAAGCAGCACGGGACCACCCGCCGTGGCCAAGGCGTCGGCCAGTTCGGGCTCCACGATCAGTGCTTCGTGCAGAGCCCGGACCCGCTGTGCGCTGTTGGTCTGCGAGATCCGTACCCCGGCGGACCCTGGTGCATAGGTGACGCTGCCGAGCAGGGGCATCCGGCCGACCTCGGCGATGCGGCTCCCGAGCGACTGGATGAGCTGCGGCTTGCTGTGCGAGGCGATGGTGACCACCCCGACCGGTCGGGGCGCGGCGTCTTCCGCTCCGGATGCCCAGCCCCCGGGCCCCTTGGCCCAGTCGGCCAGTACGCTCACCACCGCGTTCGTCACGTCGTCCGGCACAGGGGCATCCGGTGTCTGCGCCGCCAACATCGGGCGCAGCCGGTTGCCCCAGCCGATGTCGGAGAGCCGGCCCAGCGCGCGGCCGGTGAACGACAGTTCTCCGGCAGGAATACGGCCCTTGAGGTCGACGCCCACGGCGGCGAGACCGGTAGGCCACATCTTGCGGGGCTCCACCTCCACGCCCGGCCTGCCGAGTTCGCCCCGCGCACCGTCCAGGGCCGCATCGGACACGTGGACGTCGAAACGGGCTCCCGCACAGTTGTCACAGCGCCCGCATGCGGTTGCCTCCTCGTCGTCCAACTGGCGCCGCAGAAACTCCATCCGGCAGCCGGTCGACGTCGCGTAATCGCGCATCGCCTGCTGTTCGGAGGCCCGTTGACGGGCCACCCAGGCGTAGCGCTCTGCCTCGTACACCCAGGGCTCACCCGTGGCGACCCAGCCGCCCTTGACCCGCCTGACCGCGCCATCGACATCGAGCACCTTGAGCATGGTCTCCAGCCGGGTGCGTCTCAGGTCGACCAACGGCTCCAGAGCCGGCAGCGAAAGCGGACGGCCGGTCTGGGCGAGAGCATCGATCGTCCGCCGGACCTGCTCCTCGGGAGGGAAGGCAACCGATGCGAAGTACTGCCAGATCGCCTCGTCCTCCTTGCCCGGGAGCAGCAGCACCTCCGCATGCTCGACACCTCGGCCCGCGCGCCCCACCTGCTGGTAGTAGGCGATGGGAGAGGAGGGCGAGCCGAGATGAACGACGAAGCCCAGGTCTGGCTTGTCGAATCCCATGCCCAGCGCGGACGTTGCCACCAAGGCCTTGACACGGTTGGCAAGGAGGTCGTCCTCCGCCTGCTGGCGGTCGGCATTCTCGGTGCGGCCGGTGTAGGACGCCACCGTGTGCCCGCACTGGCGCAGATACGCGGTGATCTCCTCGGCGGCCGCGACCGTCAGCGTGTAGATGATCCCAGAGCCGGGGAGTTCCTTGAGATGATCGCCCAGCCAGGCCAGCCGGTGCGCGGCATTGGGCAGCTGAAGGACGCTGAGGCTGAGGCTCTCCCGGTCCAGCGGGCCACGCAGTACAAGCGCATCCGTACCCGCGCCGGTACCCAGCTGCTCCGCGACATCCGCGGTCACCCGTGCGTTCGCGGTGGCTGTGGTCGCCAGCACGGGTACGCCGGCGGGCAGGTCGGCCAGCATGGTCCGCAGACGTCGGTAGTCGGGCCGGAAGTCATGGCCCCAGTCGGAAATACAGTGCGCCTCGTCGACCACGAGCAACCCGGTCGCGGCGGCAAGCCGGGGCAGGACCTGATCCCGGAAATCGGGATTGTTGAGTCGCTCGGGGCTGACCAGCAGCACATCCACCTCCCCGGCCGCCACCTCGGCCTGGACGGTGTCCCACTCCTCCGTGTTGGACGAATTGATCGTGCGGGCGCTGATTCCGGCCCGGGCCGCTGCCGCGACCTGGTTACGCATCAACGCCAGCAGCGGCGACACGATCACGGTCGGTCCACTGCCCTGCGCACGGAGCAGCGACGTTGCGACGAAGTACACGGCGGACTTGCCCCAGCCGGTTCGCTGGACGACCAGGGCTCTGCGCTTGTCGGCGACGAGCGCCTCGATGGCCCGCCACTGGTCCTCCCGCAGCCGTGCAGCGCCTGAGGTGTCCCCGACGAGTCGGGCAAGTACGGAATCGGCCGAAGCCCTGAGCTCTGCGCGGTCTGCGTTGGTCATGCCCCCATGCAACCCGATGGCTACGACAAACCGCGAACGGCCCCGCGACCCCTGTGGATAAAGTTATCCACAGGGGTCGCGGAATTTGGCCGCTCGCGGGACGGTCATGCCATGAACCAGCACCACGAATCCACCGGTCCGGCCGACGAGCAGCAGATCACCCTGCGAGGGCCTGCCGAACTCGCCGATGCCCTCCCGTATCTCATGGGGTTCCACCCGAACGACAGCGTGGTCATGGTCGCCCTGCACGGCGGCCGGGGCCGCTTCGGCGGGCGGCTCAGGCTCGGTATCCCGCAGTCACCTCAAGAATGGCCACCCGTCGCCGAGCAGCTTGCCGAGTGCCTGATCAAGGGGAGCGAGCGGCGTGGGGAGCGCCCCGACGCGATCGTCATCTTCCTCTGCCAAGATCCTGCCGAAGGCGAGAACGGCAGTCAGATCATGGAGCGGCTGAGGCCCCTTGCCCAGCGTCTGCGTACGGCCTGCGGTGCGCTCGACGTACCCGTGCTCGAAGCGCTCTGTATCTCTGGCGGCCGGTACTGGTCGTACTGCTGCCCGGACGAGCGTTGCTGCCCGGCCGAAGGGAACCAGCTGGCGCTGCCCGGTACCTCGGTGATGGCGGCTGCCGCTGCGTACGCGGGCATTCAAGTGCGCGGAACGCTTCGGGAGATGGAGGCCAGGCTTGCACCTCTGAACACGACGGCGGTTGCAGAGCAGCAACGGGCACTTGACTCGGCCGGGGCCGAACTGGTGCCGAAGATCCTCGACGAGGTGGGACGCAAGGACGTCGCCCGAGAGACCTTGGGGCTTGCCCGAAGGCTCATGAAACGCCTCGGGGAGGCGTCGGTGACGGTGCCCTCCGCGTCGGATATCAATGACGACCGGCTGATCAGCCATGACGAGGCCGCTGCGGTGATCCTCGGTCTGCAGGACCGGGAAACCCGTGACAAGGCCGCGGAATGGATGGAAGGGCCCGAAGCCGATTCCGCGTTGCGGCTCTGGCGGGCGCTGTCCCGTCGCTGCGTCGCACCGTACGAGGAGCACGCCGCGGCGCCGCTGACCCTGGCCGGGTGGGTCTCATGGTCGACGGGCGATGAACCGGGCGCACGGGTCGCGCTGGGTCTCGCCCTGCGGGTGGATCCCGGGTACACCTTTGCTCAACTTCTCCATGAGGCGTGCAACCAAGGCCTTGATCCGGAGACGCTGCGCCGCTGTCTCCGGGGGGAGCGCAGTGCCCGGACGGGCCGGCGCGGCCACCGTACGGACCGGAGCACACGGCCCCGCACGGCACGCCCGGCCGCCACGCGGCGAAGGAAGACCCCATCCGGCTCCGCCCGCCCCGAATCGTCCACTACCCGACGCCGGCCCGGGCAAGTCTCCCCCAGCCGTCGCGGGTCCAGGAGCGGTCGATGACCCCCGTGCCTCGTCGCTCCGACCCAGCAGCTCTCCCCGCCTGACGGGGGCAGCGCCGGGGCTGTCGTTGTCGACGGCCGTCAGTCGGAGGCTGTGGTGGCGGCCCGTGTGCTGCGGCGGCACGCGGTGTGGGCGGCCGGTGCTCCGTACGACTCCGGCTTGCGGTGGGTACACGGCCCATTGGAGCGAAGCCGGTGCCGAGTCGAAGTCCGGCCGTGGATCGCCCCCCACGCGCGGGGACGGCCAGCGGGAGCCGCCATGGTGCGCGGACTCGGTGATCTGCAGGGCGTTGGTGGCCGGCGCACGGGGGTTCCCGGCCGGCGAGCGGGCCTGGGCCGGCGGAGGGCCGCCGCCATCGGCGCTGCGGTCGCGCTCGGTCCGGGCCTTGCCGCCCCGGATGGACGGGGGAGCGATTGCCCCGGGCCCAGCGAGGAATCCCGCGTCATGACGGGCGAAGAGCACCGCGGAGAGCAAGACGAAGGGAGTCACGCCGAAGAGCACGGCGAAGGGAGTGTTTATCGTCAGGCAGACGACTATGATCACCGCATGCCGCCCTACGACCCGTCGACTTTCCCGCCCTTCGCTGTCACCGTCGACCTGGTCGTGCTCACGGTGCGCCGTCATGCGCTCTGCGCGCTGGTGGTACGCCGCGGTGAGCCGCCGTTCCAGGGCCGATGGGCGTTGCCCGGCGGGTTCGTCAAAGCCGATGAGGATCTCGGAGTCGCAGCAGCGCGCGAGCTCGTCGAGGAGACCGGCCTGTGTGCCCAGGATCCGGCAGCCCCGGCGGTCGGCAACGGCGCCCATCTCGAACAGCTCGCCACCTACGGCGACCCCGGGCGTGACCCCCGGATGAGGGTTGTCAGTGTTGCTCACCTTGCTCTGGCCCCCGATCTTCCGGCCCCCCGGGCGGGTGGTGATGCGCACAGTGCGCGTTGGGCACCTGTCGAGGACCTGCTCGGACCGGAGGGTGGCTTCGGCCATGAAGGCGAAAACCAGGCCCCGCTGGCCTTCGATCACGCGCAGATCCTTGCCGACGGCGTCGAACGGGCTCGTTCCAAGATCGAGTACTCCTCTCTGGCCACCGCTTTCTGCCCGCCGGCTTTCACGGTCGGTGAGCTTCGGAGGGTGTACGAGGCGGTGTGGGGCGTGGTTCTCGACCCGCGGAACTTTCATCGCAAGGTGACAGGCACGCCGGGCTTCCTGGTGCCTGCCGGCGGGACGACCACTCGGCAGGGTGGTCGCCCCGCCCAGCTCTTCCGGGCCGGTGCGGCCACGGTGCTCAACCCGCCGATGCTGAGGCCAGAAGTCTGAGCTTGCGGAACGCCCGCAAGGCCGGTGCTACACAAAAAGTCAGATATGTCGCGTTATCTTGCTGCGGTACCCGCCCTGCCGCCGAGCGGTCTCACCTTCCGCGAGAGAAGCGATGCTCCAGGCCATCGGACTCACCAGCGCCCGCCGCCGTGGCCTTTCGGCCGCCGTGGACGATCTCACCTTCGAAGCCCGGCCCGGCCGCGTCACCGCGCTTCTGGGCGCCCCCGGCTCGGGCAAGACCACAGCCCTCCGCCTGATGCTCGAACTCGACTCGGGGCGGGGGGTCACCTACTTCCGGGGCAGACCGCTGCACCGCATCCCGCACCCCGCGCGAGGTGGGCGTACTCCTCGGGGAGGTACCGGGTCACCCCGCCCGTACCGCCCGCGGCCAGCTCCGCATGCTCTGCGCCGCCGCAGGTGTACCGGCGTCCCGGGCCGACGAACTGCTCGAGACCGTCGGTCTTGCCGGACTCCGGGACCAGCGCATCGGCACACTCTCGCTCGGCATGGACCGCTTGCTTGCCCTCGCTTCGGCGCTGCTCGGTGACCCGCACACGCTCATCCTCGACGACCCTGCCGAAGGTCTCTCTCCGCGCGAGGTGTGTTGGTTGCACGGGCTGCTGCAGGCCCACGCCGCCCAGCGCGGGACCGTTCTGTACACCACGACCGATCCCAAGGAGGCCGCGCGGGCAGCCGACCATGTGGTCACCATCGACGGCGGACGTCTCGTCGCCGACCAGAGCGTCAGCGACTTCTCCCGGACCCGACTCCGCCCCCGGGTCGCGGTCCGTACCCCGCACGCAGCCCGCCTCGCCGCCGTCGTCAGCCGCGAGGCCCGAGCGGCCAGGCGCTCGGTCGAGGTGGTCGCCGAAGCAAGCAGTCGCCTCTCCGTGTACGGCTCCACCTGCGCAGAGATCGGCGACGCAGCATTCCGGCACAGGCTCCCGGTGCACCAACTCGCCGATGAGGTTGGCGACACCGGACCCACCAGTCCCACAGGTCCCGCAGAACCCACCAGTCCCACGGATCCCGCTGTTGGCGAAGGCGAAGGGCAAGCCGAACCGCGACCGGCCGCGCAGGCATCCGGCTCGGACCTGCCGCCGCCGATCCGGCGCCGCCCGCCCCGTGGCCCGCTCCACCCACTGCGATACGAACTGCGCCGCCTCCTCGGTGTCAGAACAACAACCTTGATCGTGGCCGCTGTTCTGGTCGTCTCGGTCGGGCTCTCCGTCCTCCTCGCCCGCTCCGGTCATGCTCAGCTGCCGAAGGTGCTGGTGGCCTGGCCATCGCTGCTGCCACTGCCGCCCGCAGCGATCGGGGCCGGACTGCTCGGTGCCCTCTCGTTCGGCGACGAATTCCGCTACCCCGCGCTCGCGGCGGGCCGAGGCGCCGTCCCCCGCCGTCTGGGGTTGCTTCTTGCCAAGCTGGTGGTGTCAGCGGGCGTCGCCCTGGTGCTCGCTCTGGCTGTCGTGCTGGCCTCCGCTGAAGCCCTTCGTCTTGTGTACGGCAATGATTTGATCAAGGTTCCATCGAATTCGGTATATTTGAGCGCGAGTTGGGCGGGACTGACCGTGGGCTGCGCCTGGGCGGGCCTCTTGGCCGCCGGAGTCTTCAGAGTGACGACGGCCGGTGTCGCTGCGGTACTTGCCGTGCCTGTGCTCGTTGTTCCGCTTGTCCAGGGCTTGCTGACGGGTCCGGCCTCTCGTCCGTTCGTCGGGCTTCCGGCCAGGCTCCGCGAGCTGGTGTGGCCGCGCTGGCCGCAGGAGACGGACCGATGGGTGGCGGCTGCCGTGCGCGTGGTGGCGCACCCTGTGGGGGCTGCGTTGTCGTTGTCGTTGTCGGTCCTGATCTGTGCGTATCTGTTCACCAGCCTTCGTGGCAGGGTTCGTTGGTGATCGCAGGGCGGTGGCAGATTGCTCCGAGCCTCGCAACTTCCTCAAAGATGCCCGATTTCCACCAATAAGGCGTCAATTGGGGGGTGGGTGCCGATCACCCTTTCGTGTGCTTTTCACCAAAGACCTCAAGGGGCGGCTGAGCTGCGCCGACAAAGGATGCGTGAGTACCCTTGCGCACACCATGATGACCGCCGCCCGCTCCGCCGATTCCGGCCTCGCCGGCCCGGGTGAACTCGACCGCTACCCGTATGCGGAGGCGCCGGCCGGCGAGCGTGCCGCTCTTCGTTCCTGGGACGGTCCCGATGCCGAGCTCGGCCGGGCGAGCCGACGGGGCTCGGCCAGCCGGGGCCGTGGCCTCCACGGTCAACTCGTTCAGCAGCTGGGCCAGATGATCGTCTCCGGTGATCTGGGCGCCGACCGCCCCCTCGTGCCGGAAGAGATCGGTCAGCGTTTCGAGGTCTCCCGCACCGTCGTACGCGAATCGCTGCGCGTCCTTGAGGCCAAAGGCCTGGTCAGTGCCCGGCCCAACGTGGGTACCCGGGTCCGCCCCGTCAGCGATTGGAATCTGCTGGACCCCGACATCATCGAATGGCGCGCCTTCGGCCCTCAGCGCGAGGACCAGCGCCGCGAGCTGGGCGAGCTCCGGTGGACGATCGAGCCGCTCGCTGCCCGTCTTGCCGCAGGTCACGGCCGCGAGGACATTCAGCAGCGCCTCGGTGACATGGTCGAGATCATGGGGCACGCGCTCGGGCAGGGCGACGGGATCACCTGCTCCCGGGCCGACGCGGAGTTCCACTCCCTGCTCATCCAAGCGGCGGGCAATCGCATGCTTGAGCACCTCTCCGGCATCGTCTCCGCGGCCCTGCAGGTCTCGGGCGGTCCCGTCACGGGCTGCGACCGCCCCAATGAGGCATCCCTCGGCCACCATGCCCGGATCGTCGATGCCCTCGCATCCGGCGACTCGGCGGGCGCCGAAGCTGCCATGCGTCAACTGCTCGTCGTCCACCCCGAGGTGGAGCGGGTTGTGCCCGCGCCCCGCGAGCACTGAGCGCAGCACGGCCAGGGTGTACGAACCACGTGTCGCCGGGCCCCAGTGGTCCGGCGGCACAATTGTGGGGGGATGGCACCTCTGGTCACGTTCGTCGCAAATGAGGTGTGACTCGGGCCACGCGGATTGGGCGTAACACTCCTCGAAACAGTGCGATGACTTAAGAGGTGACCGCCGCGGAAGGAATACAGCAGCCATTCGGTGCGCTGTGCAGTTCTGAGGCCAAACCCGCGCCGTCGGTACATTCCCAGCCCGACGGTCGTCGGTTCCAGCCCTCTCCAGGGCAGGGCCGGAAGCCGTTTCCATCGTTCCGAGAGGTTGTTCGTGTCGGCCAGCACATCCCGTACGCTCCCGCCGGAGATCGCCGAGTCCGAGTCTGTGATGGCGCTCATCGAGCGGGGAAAGGCTGATGGGCAGATCGCCGGCGATGACGTGCGTCGGGCCTTCGAGGCTGACCAGATTCCGCCAACCCAGTGGAAGAATGTTCTGCGCAGCCTCAACCAGATCCTCGAGGAAGAGGGTGTGACGCTGATGGTCAGTGCCGCGGAGCCGTCAAAGCGTGCCCGCAAGAGCGTCGCAGCAAAGAGCCCGGTCAAGCGCACCGCCACCAAGACTGTCGCGGCCAAGACGACCGTGACCAGGACCGTCGCGGCCACTGCCGCCCCGTCGGCAGAGACCGTGGACGTGGTGGCTGACGACGCTGCCGCGGCCGGCCCTGCGAAGAAGACGGCAGCCAAGAAGACGGCTGCCAAGAAGACCGCCGTGAAAAAGACGGCGGCCAAGAAGACAGCAACGAAGAAGTCCGGAAAGCAGGACGACGAGCTCCTCGACGGCGACGAGGCGGCCGAAGAAGTAAAGGCCGGCAAGGGCGAGGAAGAGGAGGGCGAGGGCGAGAACAAGGGCTTCGTCCTCTCCGACGACGACGAGGACGACGCACCTGCGCAGCAGGTCGCCGTCGCCGGCGCCACCGCCGACCCGGTCAAGGACTACCTGAAGCAGATCGGCAAGGTTCCCCTCCTCAACGCCGAGCAGGAGGTCGAGCTCGCCAAGCGCATCGAGGCCGGTCTGTTCGCCGAGGACAAGCTGGCGAACTCCGACAAGCTCGCGCCGAAGCTCAAGCGTGAGCTGGAGATCATTGCCGAGGACGGCCGCCGCGCCAAGAACCACCTGCTGGAGGCCAACCTCCGCCTCGTGGTTTCGCTGGCCAAGCGCTACACGGGCCGCGGCATGCTCTTCCTGGACCTCATCCAGGAGGGCAACCTCGGTCTGATCCGCGCGGTCGAGAAGTTCGACTACACCAAGGGCTACAAGTTCTCCACGTACGCCACCTGGTGGATCCGTCAGGCGATCACCCGCGCCATGGCCGACCAGGCACGCACCATCCGCATCCCGGTGCACATGGTCGAGGTCATCAACAAGCTCGCCCGTGTGCAGCGTCAGATGCTCCAGGACCTGGGCCGCGAGCCCACGCCGGAGGAGCTGGCCAAGGAACTCGACATGACCCCCGAGAAGGTCATTGAGGTCCAGAAGTACGGCCGTGAGCCGATCTCCCTCCACACCCCGCTGGGTGAGGACGGGGACAGCGAGTTCGGTGACCTGATCGAGGACTCCGAGGCGGTCGTCCCGGCCGACGCGGTCAGCTTCACGCTCCTCCAGGAGCAGCTGCACTCGGTGCTCGACACGCTCTCCGAGCGTGAGGCGGGCGTGGTCTCGATGCGCTTCGGTCTCACCGACGGTCAGCCGAAGACGCTGGACGAAATCGGCAAGGTCTACGGCGTGACGCGCGAGCGCATCCGTCAGATCGAGTCGAAGACCATGTCGAAGCTGCGCCACCCGTCGCGTTCCCAGGTGCTGCGCGACTACCTCGACTAGGTCGCAGGAGTACACAGACCGAGGGCCCGGATCCCGTGGAGGAGCCGGGCCCTCGGCCTATCTGCGGGTGCGGTCGGCGACGGGCGGGATGACTCTGGGTGGGAATGGTTCACCACAGAGTCAGGAGTGCGCATGTCCCGTACCGTCTTCCGTGCCATGACCGGGGTACTCGCTCTGGTTGCCGCCACGGCTGCGATACCGCTGGGATCCCCCACTCCGGCTGTTGCGGACAGCATCGTCATCGGTGGCCAGCCCGCACATGTCAAGGACAGCCCCTGGGTTGTGGCACTGTCCAGCCGCGACCGGTTCGGAGAGGCGCGCGCCGGCCAGTTCTGCGGGGGTGTCGTGGTGGCGCCGAAGAAGGTTCTGACCGCTGCGCACTGCCTGAGCCGGGAGGCGCTCGGCGTCGATGTCGGCAAGGTGCGCGATCTGCGGGTCATCTCCGGCCGGGACGCCCTGCTCGGGACCGGAGGGCAGGTGACACCGGTACAGGCGGCATGGAGCAATCCGGGGTTCGACCCTGCCACTAACGCGGGGGACCTGGCGGTGCTCACTCTGGCCAACGCGCTGCCCGCGAAGAGCGTGATCCCGATGGCCGAATCCGGTGACGCGGCATACCAGCCGGGTACCGGCGCCGTCGTCTACGGGTGGGGTGACACGACCGGCAACAGCGACTATGCGTCGTCACTCCGCTCCGCCGCAGTGAGCGTACTGCCGGACAGCCTGTGCCAGCAGACCTACCCGGGCGGCGGAGACGGTACGTACGACGCCTCAGCGATGCTCTGCGCGGGCGAACTGCTGGGCGGCTACGACGCATGCCAGGGCGACAGCGGGGGGCCGCTGGTGGCCCGTGGGCGGCTCATCGGGCTGGTGTCCTGGGGGAACGGCTGTGGCCGGGCCGGGAGCCCCGGCGTGTACACGCGGATCTCCGCAGCGATCGGGTGGATGCCGGGCGGTAGCTGAACGACATCACTGCGTAGGTACGAGAACGGGCGGCTCCCCATAGGGGAGCCGCCCGCCGTCAGGTCTGGGACCTGATCCTGGCTCGTCGTGGACGCGAGGTGTCAGTGTTGTTCCTCTTCGGCGGCTTGGGCCTGCACGGCCGTCAGCCGGTCCGTCTCATCCTGTATTTCCGCGGCGATCTTCTTGAGTTCCGGCTCGAACTTGCGACCATGGTGGGCGCAGAAGAGCAGTTCACCGCCGCTGATCAGGACGACGCGCAGATATGCCTGGGCGCCGCAACGGTCACAGCGGTCTGCTGCGGTCAGCGGGCTCGCGGGGGTCAGAACAGTAGTCACGTCGCCTCTTCTCTAGCTCGACGAGCTGTCGTACCAGGGTCAACATCCAACCAGGCCGAAAACGTTCCCGCTCGTGGCTTTTCTTCGAAACTTCTTCTCAAGATGGCTGTCTGTTGCCGGTTGGCGGCGAATGTGCCGTATTGCGTAGCGCTACGGTTTCGCATTGCTTGTCTTGGTGGATCCTCCCGGCTGGCTTGCCGGTTTGTTCTTGAGGACGTGCCCGGAGCCTAAATGGTTCATGCCTGGAAGGGAACGTGATGTGCACGTCACTCCTACGAGGGATCGAACGTGTATGCGAGGCTGGACTAGTGTGAGGGTTCTCGGAGGGTGGCGTTACAACCGCTCTACCAGGCCTCGGTACCCTCTCAACAGCGACCGAAGCCGAGCCCGTTACCCACTGGGCTCCAAATGAAATTCAGCGAGGAGCGAACCGCGTGACCGCCGATACGTCCGTGCCGTCCACTGCGCTGCTGACCGGAGCAGACCGAGACGGTTCCAACTACACCGCGCGGCACCTGCTCGTACTCGAGGGGCTCGAAGCGGTTCGCAAGCGTCCCGGGATGTACATCGGGTCCACCGACAGCCGCGGCCTCATGCACTGCCTCTGGGAGATCATCGACAACTCGGTCGACGAGGCTCTGGGCGGCTACTGCGACCACATCGAGGTCATCCTCCACGACGACAATTCCGTAGAGGTCCGCGACAACGGGCGCGGCATCCCTGTCGACGTCGAGCCCAAGACGGGCCTGTCCGGCATCGAAGTCGTGATGACCAAGCTGCACGCCGGCGGAAAGTTCGGCGGCGGCTCGTACGCCGCGTCGGGCGGCCTGCACGGCGTCGGCGCCTCCGTGGTCAACGCGCTCTCCGCCCGGCTCGACGTCGAGGTCGACCGCAACAGCGCGACCCACTCGATCAGCTTCCGCCGCGGAGTTCCGGGGATCTTCACCGAGCAGGGGCCGGACAGCCCGTTCGACCCGGCCAACGGCCTGCTCAAGGGTAAGCGGGTACCGAAGGCGCGCACTGGCACCAGGGTGCGTTACTGGGCGGACCGGCAGATCTTCCTCAAGGACGCCAAGCTCAACCTGGAGACGCTCCACCAGCGGGCGCGGCAGACGGCCTTCCTCGTTCCAGGCCTCACGATCGTCGTCCGCGACGAGCGCGGTCTCGACGGCGAGGGCAAGACCGAGGAGACTTTCCGCTTCGACGGCGGAATCAGTGAATTCTGCGAGTACCTCGCCCAGGACAAGGCGGTCTGCGACGTCCTGCGCCTGACCGGGCAGGGCTCTTTCAAGGAGACCGTGCCGGTCCTGGACGAGCGCGGACACATGACGGCGACCGAGGTCACGCGTGAACTCGTCGTCGACATCGCCATGCGCTGGGGTACCGGATACGACACCAACCTCAAGTCCTTCGTCAACATCATCGCCACCCCCAAGGGAGGCACGCATGTGACCGGATTTGAACGCTCCGTGACCAAGACGGTCAACGAGGCGCTGCGCTCCGCCAAGCTGCTTCGCGTCGCCGAGGACGACATCGTCAAGGACGACGCCCTGGAGGGCCTCACCGCGGTCGTCACCGTGCGGCTGGCGGAGCCGCAGTTCGAGGGCCAGACCAAGGAAGTGCTCGGCACCTCGGCGGCCAATCGGATCGTCGCCAACGTCGTGGCCAAGGAACTCAAGGCGTTCCTGACCTCGACGAAGCGCGATGCCAAGGCCCAGGCCAGGGCGGTCCTGGACAAGGCCGTGGCGGCCGCGCGCACCCGCATCGCGGCCCGCCAGCACAAGGACGCACAGCGCCGCAAGACAGCGCTGGAGTCCTCCTCGCTGCCGGCGAAGCTCGCTGACTGCCGCAGCGACGACGTGGACCGCAGCGAGCTCTTCATCGTTGAGGGCGACTCCGCGCTCGGTACGGCCAAGCTCGCCCGGAACAGTGAGTTCCAGGCACTGCTGCCGATCCGGGGCAAGATCCTCAATGTCCAGAAGGCGTCTGTCTCGGACATGCTGAAGAACGCCGAGTGCGGTGCGATCATCCAGGTCATAGGAGCCGGGTCGGGGCGGACCTTCGACATCGACGCCGCTCGCTACGGGAAGATCGTCCTGCTGGTGGACGCCGATGTCGACGGCGCGCACATCCGCATTCTGCTGCTGACGCTGTTCCAGCGCTACATGCGGCCCATGGTCGAGGCGGGCCGGGTCTTCGCCGCCGTACCCCCGCTGCACCGGATCGAGCTGGTCCAGCCCAAGAAGGGCCAGGACAAGTACATCTACACGTACTCCGACGGCGAGCTGCGCCAGCGGCTGCTGGAGCTCCAGCGGAAGAACGTCCGGTACAAGGACTCGATTCAGCGCTACAAGGGTCTGGGCGAGATGGATGCCGACCAGCTGGCGGAGACCACGATGGACCCCCGGCACCGCACACTGCGGCGGATCAACATCGGCGACCTGGAATCGTCCGAGCAGGTCTTCGATCTGCTGATGGGCAACGAGGTGGCGCCGCGCAAGGAGTTCATCACCAGCTCGGCCGCCACCCTGGACCGCTCGCGTATCGACGCCTGAGTGTCGCCGTCTCCACCCCTGGGTGGAGACGCCGTCTCCACCCAGGATCAACCCCTGAGCCGATCCTCTGACCTGGTCGTTTCCGTAGCGTCGAAGGCGTTCAACCTTCCCGCATCTCGGAGGCAGCCATGTCCGGGCTCGTCAATGTCCTGGTGATCGTCGCCGTCATCGCTGTTGTCGTGGTCCGCCAGTGCTCGGCACGGCGGATCTCCGACGACAAGCACTGGTGGATCCTGCCGGGCATTCTCCTCGTCATGTCGCTGCGCGAGCCCGGGCTGGTGGACCCGCGTCACGAGGCGCTGTCCGTGGCGGTCCTGGGCGCAGAGGTGGCGGTGGGGCTGGTGACCGGCGCCGGCTGGGGCTGGACTTCCCGGCTGTGGCGCGAGGCGGACGGTTCGCTGTGGAGCAAGGGCACCAAGGCCACCGTCTTCGTCTGGACAGGGGGACTGGCGCTGCGGGCGGCCCTCTACGGGGCTGCCGCACTGATGGGCATACACCAGGGCAGCGCCGCCCTGCTGTCGGCTCTCGCGGTGACGTTGGCGGTGCGCAGCGGTGTGCTGATGTGGCGGGCCGGGCAGATGCGTCCGGCGTACGGTGGCTCCGCCGACGGGATGTCGTCGCAGGCGGCGTGGAAGGACCGCGTGTGACGCGCACGATCTGGACCAGCTGGCCGTCCAGGGAAGCCCTCTCAGGGGTGAGCCGCGCCGGCCCGCGGGCGGCGATCGCCTGGTCCGTCCGGCTGGGTCTGCTCACCGCCATGCTCTGGGGCACATTCACCGGCGGACGGTTCGGGCCCTGGGAGATCGCGCTCGGGCTGGTGGGCGTGCTGGGTTGTGCGGTTGCCGCGTGGGCGTTCTTCCGGACCAGCCTGGAACACCGGCTGTGGCCGTCGCTGGGACTTCTGGCGTTGCTGATGGCGGCGGCACTCGGGGCGCAACAGGCCGGCGCCGGTGTGCCCGCGGTGATCCTTTGGTGTGGTTGCGCGGTCGCCGCTCTGGAGAGGCTGCCGCTCGCGGCGGGGCTCCCGGCCACGGCCGTCGCGCTCGGCGCGTACGCCGCCGTCAACACCGACGACTGGCTGACCACGGCCATGACCACAGCGGGCCTTTGCCTGGCTGGCTACGTGATCAGACTGGATGCCGAGGCCCGCGGCAGCGCACAGAGACTCCTCGCGCAGGAGCGGGCGGCCCGCGCGGCGGAGGCCGAGACGGCTGCCCTGGACGAGCGGGCCAGGATCGCCAGAGAGATCCACGACGTTCTTGCCCACAGCCTCTCGGCACAGTTGGTGCATCTGGAGGCGGCGCGGCTGCTGATCGAGCGGGAGCCCGCGGGGGAGTTCCGGGACCGGGTACTGGAGCGGGTGGTGGCGGCACGTTCCATGGCGCGTGAGGGGCTTGCGGAGACCCGCCAGGCTCTTTCGGCGCTTCGGGGGGAGGTGTCCCCGGTGGAGGATTTTCTGCGGCAGCTGGTGGCCGCGGAGCCCGCCGAGGTCAGCGTGGCGGGGGAACAGCGAACGCTGACCGCTGAGGCATCGCAGACGGTCCGGCGGGTGGCGCAGGAGGCCTTGACCAATGTGCGCAAGCACGCACCGGGGGCCAGGGTCCTCGTACGGCTGGAGTATCTGCCGGACGAAATCGCCCTGGAGGTCAGGGACTCGGGTGGACACAGACCCGAGGACGAGCTCGCTGACAGTGGCTCCGGATACGGTCTGCTGGGGATGAGGGAGCGGGCCGAGCTGATGGGCGGGACGCTGGAGGCAGGTCCCGGCGAGGAGGGTTTCGTGGTGAGTCTGCGGGTGCCCGCGTGAACGCGCGGGTTGTGGTCGCCGATGACCAGTCGGTGGTGCGCGAAGGAATCGTGATGCTGTTGGGGCTGCTGCCCGGAATCGAGGTGGTCGGGTCGGCGAAGGACGGTGAAGAGGCCGTCGAGCTCGTGGCCGAGCTGGCTCCCGACGTGGTTCTGATGGATCTGCGGATGCCTCGTTGCGACGGGGCGGAGGCAACGCGGCGGATCCGCAAGGAGTATCCGGGAACCCAGGTGGTGGTGCTCACGACATTCGCGGATGACGACTCGCTCTTCCCCGCGCTGCAGGCGGGAGCCCGGGGCTATCTCACCAAGGACGCCGGGGGCGATGAGATCGTGCGGGCCATCCAGGACGTGCTGTCGGGCGAGGCCGGACTCTCGCCCTCCGTGCAGCGCCGTCTGCTGGAGCGCGTCACCACGCAGCCCCCGCCGCCCGGCCCGGCTCCCGAGCCGCAGCTGCCCGACGGTCTGACGCCACGTGAGCTGGAAGTGCTCGTCCTGATCGCGGAGGGGCTGTCCAACCTGGAGATCGCCCGCAGGCTGCATATTTCGCAGGCCACCGTGAAAAGCCACATCAACAACCTCTTCGCCAAGGCAGGAGTACGCGACCGGGCACAGGCTGTTCGCTATGCGTACGTTCGGGGCCTCGCACGGCCGCCCGGGTCAACCTTCACCTGAAGAGGTGAAGACCGGCGAATGAATGCCCGGGATCTTCCCGATCTGCCCATTCTTGGGTACGCGGCCGAAGTGGTCCGTGGACAAGGGGAGTTGTTCGGTGGAGAAGGAAGCAGGGCGCGAGGCCGCAGCGATGCGACTCGACGACCCGTGGTACGACGCGCTGGCCTCCGGATGGGGCGAGCTGGACGGTACGGGGAGCTTCGCTCCCGCCGGACCACCCGGGCCCGCTGAACCGCAGCCCGGCCACAGTGCGGCCGACATCTATCTGGAGGTGCAGCGCAGCGAGGCCTTCCAGGAAGTGCGCCGACGGTACCGGCGGTTCGTCATTCCCGCCACCCTCGCCTTCCTCGTCTGGTACCTCGCCTACGTCGTCGCCGCGATCACCGCACCCGGGCTGATGGCCCGTCCGGTGGCCGGAGCGGTCAATGTCGCAATGGTCGCGGGGCTCGGGCAGTTCCTCACGACGTTCCTTCTCACCGGGGCGTACGCACGTCATGCACGGCTGCGCAGGGACCGGGCCGCACTCGATCTGCGCTGGGAGACACAGGAGATGACGCGGGGGATCGGGCGTTGAACGGGAACCACCAGACCCTGGCGCTCCTGCTGTTCAGCGCCTTCATCGCAGTGACGCTCGCCATCACCACCTGGGTGAGCCGCAACCGGCAAGGCTCGGCCGAGGAGTTCTACGCGGGCGGCCGGCTGTTCTCCCCCATGGAGAACGGTTTCGCCATCGCCGGCGACTACATGTCGGCCGCGTCCTTCCTCGGCATCTCCGGTCTGATCGCCCTCTTCGGCTACGACGGCATGCTCTACTCGGTCGGGTTCCTCGTCGCCTGGCTCGTCGTCCTGCTACTGGTCGCCGAACTGGTCCGCAACTGCGGCCGGTTCACACTCGCCGACGTGGTGGCGGCGCGGATGGCGGAGCGCCCGGTCCGGATCGCCGCCGGCACCTCGTCCGTCACCGTCTCCGTGCTCTATCTGGTGGCACAGATGGTGGGTGCGGGCAGCCTGGTCGCCCTGCTCCTCGGCGGTACGAGCGGCGCCGCCCGTTCCTGGACCGTCATCGGTGTGGGGGCGCTGATGGTGATCTACGTATCGCTCGGCGGGATGCGTGCCACCACCTGGATCCAGATCGTCAAGGCCGTTCTGCTGATGGTGGGAGCGGTCGTGCTCACCGTGCTCGTCCTGGTTCACTTCCACGGAAACTTCAACGCCCTGCTCAACTCCGCCGCCGAACGGAGCGGGCACGGAAGCCGGTTCCTCTCGCCCGGCCTCCGGTACGGCGGAACCTGGACGGCACGCATCGATTTCATCAGCCTGGGCCTGGCCCTGGTACTCGGTACGGCGGGGCTGCCGCACATCCTGTCGCGGTTCTACACCGTGCCCACCGCCCGTGCGGCCCGCCGTTCGGTTGTCTGGTCCATCGGGCTCATCGGCAGCTTCTATCTGATGACGATCGCGCTCGGCTTCGGCGCGGCGGCACTGGTCGGCTCGGCCGAGGTACGGGCGTCGAATCCCGCGGGGAACACGGCGGTTCCGCTGCTGGCCCTGGTGCTCGGCGGCGGCGAAGGATCCACCGGGGGAACGATTCTGTTCGCCGTGGTCGCCGCCGTCGCCTTCGCGACCATCCTCGCCGTCGTCGCAGGGATCACCCTCGCCTCGTCCGTCTCCGTGGCCCATGACCTCTACGCCTCGCTCAGGCGTCCGGGGTCCAAGCAGCACAGCGAGGTCACCGTGGCCCGGGTCGCCGCAGCCGGCATCGGGGTGGCCGCCATCGGGCTCGGCCTGGTCGCCCAGGACCTGAATGTGGCGTTCCTGGTGGGGCTCGCCTTTGCCGTCGCCGCTTCGGCCAACCTCCCGGTGCTGTTGTACTCCCTGTTCTGGCGGAACTTCACCACCCGGGGAGCGGTCTGGTCGGTCTACGGCGGGCTGATCCCCGCCGTGCTGCTCGTGCTGCTCTCCCCGGTCGTCTCCGGCAGCCCCGCCTCGCTCTTCCCCGGCGTCGACTTCCAGCTCTTCCCCCTGGAGAATCCCGGCCTCGTCTCCATCCCGCTGGGCTTCCTGGCCGGCTGGGTCGGAACGGTCACGTCCACCGAACCGCCCGATGCCGCCAAGCATGCGGAGACCGAGGTCCGTGCGCTGACCGGGGCAGGGGCGGTGTAGTCGCGCCCGCACCGTACGGACCGGATCTCTCAGGCCTGCCCGCCGGTGGACCAGGTGTAGCGGTGTTCCGGGCGGCCCGTCTCGCCGTACCGCAGCGTCAGCCGCACCCTGCCGGTCCTCTCCAGCAGCTTCAGATATCGCTGGGCGGTCTGCCGGCTCATCCCGGCGCTCTCCGCGATCTCCTGCGCGGAGAGCGGCCCTTCGGCGTTCCGGAGCGCCTGCCTGACCAGCTCCGCCGTGGTCGGTGAGTGGCCCTTGGGCAGGTCGGGTTCGCCCGCCGCCCACAGGGCGCCGAAGAGCCGGTCCACCTCACCCTGTTCCGCCTCGCCACCGCGTTCGAGGGTGTGGCGCAGCGCCGCGTACGCCTCGAGCTTGGTACGCAGCCCCGCGTAGGTGAACGGCTTCACCAGGTACTGCAGCGCGCCGTGGCGCATGGCCTCCTGAACGGTGGCGACGTCGCGCGCCGCCGTCACCATGATCACGTCGGTGTGGTGACCGAGGCTGCGCAGCTCACGCACCATCGTCAGACCGTTGCGGTCGGGCATGTAGTGGTCCAGCAGGACAAGGTCCACGCGCTGTTCCTCGATCGTGGCGAGGGCTTCGGCGGCGGAGTGCGCCTGCGCGGCCACCCGGAATCCCGGCACCCTGGAGACATAGGCCGCATTGACCTTCGCGACCCGGATGTCGTCGTCCACGACCAGGACCTCGATCACTGAGCTTCTCCCGCGATGCCGGTTTTCGGTTCGGTCATTTCCCGTTCAGCCATTTCCGGGTCCGTCATGTCCGGGTCGGCAAGGGCCTCCGGCAGTACGACGGTGAACTCGGCGCCACCGTCCGCGGCGCCGTCGACGGTGACGCTGCCACCCTGCCGTTCCGCCAGCCGCCGCACCAGTGCGAGGCCCAGGCCGCGTTTGCCGTGCGCCGGGAGTTCCTTCGTCGACCAGCCCTCCGTGAAGATCGATTCGCGCTGTCCGGGCGGAACCCCGGGGCCGTTGTCGCGGACCCGCAGCACCACCGTACGGCCCTCGGCGCGCAGGCCCACCTCGATCAGGGCGCCGTCCGCTCCGGCCGCCGCGTCCAGTGCGTTGTCCACGAGATTGCCGACGACGGTGACCAGCCCACGAGGGTCCACCAGCCGGTCCGGGAGCCGGGTCCCGGGGGCCATGCGCAGCGCGACGCCGCGCTCCGCCGCGACCGTGGCCTTGCCGACCAGGAGCGCGGCCAGCAGCGGGTCATGCACCTTCTCGGTGACCTGCTCGGCCGTTGCCCGGTGGACGCCGACCACCTCGGTGACGTACTCCATGGCGTCCTCGTGCATGTCCAGCTCCAGCAGCCCCAGGAGGGTGTGCATCCGGTTGGCGTGCTCGTGGTCCTGGGCCCGCAGTGCGTCGATCAGGCCGCGGGTGGAGTCGAGCTCGCGGCCGAGGTGTTCGAGTTCCGTGCGGTCGCGGAGCGTGGCGACGGCACCACCGTCGTCGGTCGGCATCCGGTTGGCGAGCAGGACGCGGGTGCCCTGCACCGTCAGCAGATCGTCGCCGACCACCCGGCCGGCCAGCACATCGGCGGTCCGCCCCTCGCCGAGCACGGCGTCGAGCGGGCGGCCCGCGGCATCGGGGCCGAGCCTGAGCAGCCGCTGCGCCTCGTCGTTCAGGAGCCGGATGCGGCCGGTCCGGTCGAGTGCCACGACCCCTTCCCGGATGCCGTGCAGCATCGCCTCGCGCTCCGTCAGCAACGCGGAGATATCGGAGAAGGCGAGGTCATGGGTCTGCCGCTGGAGGCGCCGGGAGATCAGATAGGCGGCGAGCGCGCCGACGGCGAGCGCCCCGCCCGCGTAGGCGAACAGTCCGGGAATCGCCGCGAGGAGCCGGGCGCGGACACTGTCGTATGCGATTCCGACGGAGACCGCGCCCACGATGTGGTCCGTCCCGTCGCGGAGCGGTACCTTCCCGCGGGCCGAGCGGCCGAGCGTGCCGCTGTCGATCTCCATGACGTTCCGGCCCGCGAGCGCGTCGCTCGGGTCGGTGGAGACGACCTTGCCGATCTGGTCGGTGTCGGTGTGCGACCAGCGCACCCCGCGCCGGTCCATGACGACGATGTACTCGGCGCCGGTGGCGCTTCTGATGCGCTCGGCCGCCGTCTGTACGGGCCCGTCGGCGGCCGGGGCCGTGGAGAGCAGCGACTCGGTGATCTGCGGCTGGGCCGCCGTGCTCTGCGCGATGGCGAGTGCACGGCGCATCGCCTGATCGTCGAGCTGGGCGCTGAGGGGTGCCAGGAAGAGGCCGGTGGCGAGTACGGTGACGCCGGTGGCGACGGCCAGCTGCATCAGCAGGACCTGGGAGAAGACCCGCTGCGGCCAGCCGAGCCGGCGTGCTCTCCTGGCGGTGGGCGGTGGGGCGCTCATCGTATGAACGGTAGAGGGCATTCCGGTGCTTTCCGAAATTCCCCTCTGCTTTGCGAGATTCTCCTCGTTTCCGCATTTACGCAATCCACTTGCATTCTTTGCGTTAATCTTGCGCGCATGACGCGACGACTTGCTCAAGTGGCGCAGAAGGTGGGAGTCAGCGAGGCCACGGTCAGCCGGGTGCTCAACGGCAAGCCCGGCGTCTCCGACGCCACCCGGAAGGCCGTCCTCTCCGCGCTCGACGTCCTCGGTTACGAGCGCCCGACCCAGCTGCGCGGCGAGCGGGCCCGGCTGGTCGGCCTGGTCCTGCCCGAGCTGCAGAACCCGATCTTCCCCGCCTTCGCCGAGGTCGTCGGCGGCGCGCTCGCTCAGCAGGGCCTCACCCCCGTGCTGTGCACCCAGACCAAGGGCGGCGTGTCCGAGTCCGACTACGTCGAGCTGCTCCTTCAGCAGCAGGTGTCGGGTGTGGTCTTCGCCGGTGGGCTCTACCACCAGGCCGACGCCCCGCACGATCACTACAAGGTGCTCGCCGACCGCAGGATCCCGGTCGTCCTGATCAATGCCGCCATTGACCACCTCGGTTTCCCCGGGGTCTCCTGCGACGACTCCGTCGCGGTGGAACAGGCCTGGCGCCATCTCGTCTCGCTCGGCCACGAGCGCATCGGCCTGGTGCTCGGCCCCTCCGACCACGTCCCCTCGCAGCGCAAACTGGCCGCTGCCCGCGCGATCGCCGCGGAGTCGGGCACCACCGTGCCGGACGAGTGGGTGGCGCGGGCCATGTTCTCGCTGGAGGGCGGGCAGGCCGCCGCCATGCGCCTGCTCGACCAGGGCGTCACTGGCATCATCTGCGCCAGCGATCCGCTTGCGCTCGGAGCCGTGCGCGCCGCGCGCCGTCGAGGTCTCTCGGTCCCCGCCGATGTCTCGGTCGTCGGCTACGACGACTCGGCCTTCATGAACTGCACGGAGCCTCCGCTGACCACCGTCCGTCAGCCGATCGAAGCCATGGGGCGCGCCGCCGTCGAGCTGCTTTCCGTGCAGATCGGTGGGCGTACCGTGCCGTCCGACGAGCTGCTCTTCGAGCCGGAACTGGTGGTGCGCGGCTCCACCGCCCAGCCGCCGCGCTCCGCGTCCCGCTGACCGTCTCGATTTTGCGTTGTACGAGCTGTCTATTGCAGCGGTGAACCCTAGTTGCACGGGCTGTCTATTGCAGGGGTCCGCCCGTGGCGGTGGGCAGCGGCTGAGGGGGGCGGGGGCCTCCGTACTGGCCGCTGGGGCGCATACGCAGCGGCCGTTCCCCGTACTCCTCCAGTGCATGCGCGATCCAGCCCGCCGTGCGCGACACCGCGAACACCGTCTCGCCCGCCTCCGCGGCCATGCCGGAGGAGACCGACAGCACGGCAAGCGCCAGATCGACATTGGCGTGCAGGGGCGCGTGGCGGGCGGTCGTGGTGACCACGTCGCGTGCTGCGGCGAGCGCCGGAGCCGCCTGCGGGACGTCCCCGAGCAGGGCGAACAGAGTCTGCGCCCGCGGGTCCTCGGAGGTGTAGAGGCGGTGGCCGAGCCCCGGCACCCTGCGTCCGGTACGGAGATGATCCGCGACCACCGGGACCGCGCTGCCCCGCTCCAGCACCTCGGTCAGCATCCGGTGCGCCAGCCCGCTCGCGGCCCCGTGCAGTGGGCCCTCCAGGACTCCGAGGCCCGCGGAGACAACCGCGTACGGATGGGCATGGGCGGATGCGGCGACCCTGGCGGCCAGTGTCGACGCCGCGAGATCGTGGTCGATCAGCAGGGCGAGGGCGGTGTCCAGCGCGGCGATTGACGGCTCGTCGGCCGGCCGGGCGGTGAGTTTCGGCCACAGCCGCCGTGTCAGACCGGCCCTGACCCCGTCCGCCGTCCCCTCGGATCCGTCACCCGTCGAAGGTGCGCCCGAGGCCAGGGGCAGTGCTTCGACCAGGGTCGGAATCAGGCTCCGTGCACTGGCGAGCACCGCCTCGCGCGAGAGGTCGAAGCGGAGCGCATCGGCAGTCGCCGCGGCGATCACGGCCACCCTCAACCGGTCCGTCGAGCCGCTGTGCGCGGGCAGCGCGTCGACCGCCCTGCGCGCCGCGGCCAGCGCCTCGGCAGGTGCCGTGAAGCGGATGCCGGGCCGCAGATCGCCGGTCCAGAGCCATTCGGCGACCTCCTCGTAGGCGTACTGCCTGGCCAGTTCGGTCGCGTCGACACCACGGAAGTAGTAGCGGTCGCTCTCGATCAGTGTGATGCCGGTACGGAAGACCAGATCACCGGTGGCGGCGGAGGGCTCCCGGCGGCTCGTGCGCCGGGCCAGCGCATCTACCTCCGCGGCGTCGAACGAGCTGCCGCGTCCGCCGGGAGCGCGCCTGCTGCTCAGCTGACCCCGGCTGACATAGGCGTACACCGTCTCGGGCTTCACGCCGAGGCGCTCAGCCGTCTCCCGGGTGCTCAGCCGCTGCGGGGCCGTCGCACCGGGGCCGTCCCCGGGTGCTGCTTGATCCTTCATGTCGCCAACCGTATCCATATTGATTCAATCAACATTGACAGGATTGAAGTCAATCATAGATGGTCGAATCAATGTTGATGAACCCGCCGGGACGCTCACGGAGGAAGAAATGCCGACCATGACCAGCGGAACCCCGCTCGACGTACCCCGAGGGCTTGCGGGCGTCGTCGTCACCGACACGGCCCTCGGCGATGTCCGTGGGCGCGAGGGCTTCTACCACTACCGGCAGTACTCGGCGATCGACCTGGCACAGACCCGCAGCTTCGAGGACGTCTGGTACCTGATGTTCGAGGGCGCGCTGCCCGATGCCGCAGCCCGTGCCGAATTCGCCGCCCGCACCGCCGCCCTGCGCCGGCTGCCCGCAGAAGTACGCGAGACCCTGCCTGCCATAGCCCGCGCGGGAGCCGTCTCGGGACCCCTGGCCGGTCTGCGCACCGCCCTCTCCCTCCTCGGCGCCTCGGCCGGCTTCCGACCGGTGTACGACATCGATGCCGACCGGCGCCGCAGCGACGCCCTGGCCGCCTGTGCCGCCGTCCCCACCGTGCTCACGGCCCTGCACCGGCTCGGCCAGGGCCTCGAACCGGTCGAGCCGCGCGACGATCTGCCCTACGCGGCCAACTACCTCTACATGCTCACCGGTTCCGTACCGGATGCCGCACGCGTCAGGGCCGTGGAGCAGTACCTGATCTCCACCATCGACCATGGCTTCAACGCCTCGACCTTCACCGGCCGCGTCGTCGCCTCCACCGGCGCCGATGTCGCGGCCTGTCTGGTGGCGGCCGTCGGCGCGCTCTCCGGACCGCTGCACGGCGGAGCGCCCAGCCGCGCCCTCGACACCCTGGACGCCATCGGAACCCCCGACCGCATCGACGGCTGGATCCGTGAACGGGTGCTCGCGGGCGAGCGGATCATGGGCTTCGGGCACCCCGTCTACCGCACCGAGGACCCCCGCTCACGCATGCTGCGGGGCATCGCCCAGGGCTTCGGCGGCCCGCTCGTCGACTTCGCCGTCGAAGTCGAGCGGCAGATCGAGGCGATCCTCGCCGAGCTCAAGCCGGGCCGTGAGCTGCACACCAACGTGGAGTTCTACGCCGGGGTCGTCATGGAGCTGTGCGGGCTGCCGCGCGAGATGTTCACGCCGACGTTCTGCGCGGCGCGGGTGGTCGGCTGGAGCGCCAATATCCTGGAGCAGGCGGAGGACTCGAAGATCATCCGCCCGGCGGCCCGATACGTCGGTACGCCCCCGCCGCAGCCGGTCCCGGCGCCCTGACGTCCCCGAGGAAGGTCCCCGTTGAACCCGTCGTCCCCGCCCCGCAAGCAGCAGATCCCGGTCATCGTCCTTGCGGGGTTCCTGGGATCCGGCAAGACGACACTGCTCAACCACCTCCTCCGTAACCGCGCGGGAAACCGGATCGGCGTGATCGTCAACGACTTCGGCTCCATCGAGATCGACGCCATGACGGTCTCGGGGCAGGTCGGCTCGACGGTCTCACTGGGCAACGGATGCCTGTGCTGCGCGGTCGACGCGAGCGAACTCGACACCTTCCTGGACACGCTGACACGGCCCGCCGCCCGCCTCGACGTGATCGTCATCGAGGCCAGCGGACTGGCAGAGCCGCAGGAACTCGTGCGCATGCTCCTGGCCAGCGACAATCCGCACATCGTGTACGGGGGACTGGTGGAGGTCGTCGATGCCGCAGAGTTCGATGCCACCCGCCGGCGCCATCCGGAGACCGACCGCCATCTCGCCGTCGCCGATCTTGTCGTGCTGAATAAGACCGACCTGGTCGGGAGCGAGGAACAGGCCCGTATCCGGGACGTCATTGCTGCGGCAGGTGCCCCGGCCGGCGGCGCAGCGGCGGGTGGCAGCGCGGCCGCCGTCATCTGCGCCACATACGGACGCATCGACCCCGAGCTGCTCTTCGACCCGGCGCTGCGGCCGGACGGTGAGGAGAAGGCACGCCAGCTCACCTTCGAGGACCTGCTCCGGGCGGAGCGGACCGAGGAAGAAGCCGACACCGGACACGAGCACCATCTGCATGCCGCGTACGAGAGCGTCTCCTTCACCGCGGAGGTACCTATGAACCCCCGCCGATTGATGGAGTTTCTCGACTCCAGGCCGCAGGGTCTCTACCGGATCAAGGGGTTCGTCGACTTCGGCGTGGGAGACCGCCGAAACAAGTACGTCCTGCACGCGGTCGGCAGGTTCCTGAGGTTCGCCCCGCAGCCGTGGACACGCGACGAACCGCGCCTCACCCAGCTGGTGCTGATCGGATCAGGCATCGACCCGGAGCAGCTGTACAAGGAGCTGGCCGGCTGCCGCGAGAGCGCCGCGCCGGCCCCTGACACGACGCAGGACGCCGCACATGAGCGAAGCATGTGGGGCGTCCTGCGGTACGTACAACGGTCCGACGACGACGCGTAGCGGCAGGCCACCCGTCGTCGGCCGGCTTCCTACACCGGTCCCGCGATCACTGCGACCGGCTTGATCAGCGGCGTCCCCGAACCGTCGCGCCGCGGGTCGGGCTCCGGCAGCTCGCTCGGCGTGCCGTTCTCCTGCGAGGCCCGGGCAGGCGTCGCGCCCGCCCAGCCGAACACCAGAACGTCCTCGCCCTTGAGGAACCGCTGACAGCGCACCCCACCGGTGGCCCGGCCCTTGCGCGGATACTGGTCGAACGGGGTGAGCTTGGACGTCAGCACCGAGTCGTCCAGCGTGCCGTGCGAGCCCGCCACCGTGAACACCACGGCGTCCGCCGCCGGATCCACCGCGGTGAACGAGATCACCTCGGCATCCGCCGTGAGCTTGATCCCCGCCATGCCTCCCGCGGGCCGGCCCTGTGGCCGCACCTGTGCCGCCGGGTAGCGCAGCAACTGCGCGTCGGACGTGATGAAGACCAGGTCCTCCTCGCCCGTACGCAGTTCGGCCGCGCCGACGATCCGGTCACCGTCCTTGAGGGTGATGACCTCCAACTCGTCCTTATTGGCCGGGTAGTCCGGCACCACCCGCTTGACGATCCCCTGAAGGGTGCCGATCGCCAGGCCGGGGGAGGCCTCGTCGAGCGTGGTGAGGCAGATGACCTCCTCGTCGCTCTCCAGCGTGAGGAACTCCGAAACCAACGCCCCGCCCGAAAGGCTGGGTGCCGCATGGGTGTCCGGCAGCTGGGGCAGATCGATCACCGTGAGCCGCAGCAGCCGCCCCGTCGACGTCACCACGCCCACATCGCCACGGGCCGTCGCCGGTACGGCCGACACGATCGCATCGTGCTTGGCGCGCTTGGCATCCTCGGCGAAGACGATCGGATCGTCATTGGCGGTACGGGCCAGCAGGCCGGTCGAGGACAGCAGCACCCGGCACGGGTCGTCCGCGACCTCCAGCGGCACCGAGGCGACCTGCGAACCGGCCGACTCCAGCAGCACCGTACGCCGGTCGGTACCGAACTTCTTGGCGACCGCGGCCAGTTCGGAGGAGACGAGCTTGCGCAGCTCGGTGTCCGATTCGAGGATGGCGGTCAGCTCGTCGATCTCGGCGTTGAGCCGGTCCCGCTCGCTCTCCAGCTCGATCCGGTCGAACCGGGTCAGCCGGCGCAGCGGGGTGTCCAGGATGTACTGCGTCTGGGTCTCGCTCAGCGAGAAGTGCTCGATGAGCCGCTCCTTCGCCTGCGCCGAGTTGTCACTGGACCGGATGAGCCGGATGACCTCGTCGATGTCGATCAGCGCGACGAGGAGCCCCTCGACCAGGTGCAGCCGGTTGCGACGCTTGGTCCGGCGGAACTCGCTGCGCCGGCGCACCACGTCGAAGCGGTGATCGAGATAGACCTCCAGGAGCTCCTTGAGGCCCAGGGTGAGCGGCTGTCCGTCGACCAGCGCCACATTGTTGATGCCGAAGGACTCCTCCATCGGCGTCAGCTTGTAGAGCTGCTCCAGCACGGCCTCCGGCACGAAGCCGTTCTTCACCTCGATGACCAGGCGCAGGCCGTGCTCGCGGTCGGTCAGGTCCTTCACGTCCGCGATGCCCTGGAGCTTCTTCGCCGAGACCAGATCCTTGATCTTGGAGATCACCTTCTCCGGACCGACGGCGAAGGGCAGTTCGGTGACGACCAGACCCTTGCGGCGCGCCGTCACATTCTCCACGGCGACGGTCGCACGGATCTTGAACGTGCCGCGTCCGCGGGCGTACGCGTCCTTGATACCGCCCAGGCCCACGATCCGGCCACCGGTCGGCAGATCGGGACCGGGGACGAACCGCATCAGGGTCTCCAGGTCCGCGCCCGGATGCTTGATCAGATGGCGGGCGGCGGCGATGACCTCGCCCAAGTTGTGCGGCGGCATATTGGTAGCCATGCCGACCGCGATCCCGGACGACCCGTTGACCAGGAGGTTCGGGTACGCGGCCGGGAGAACGGTCGGCTCCTGCTCCTGGCCGTCGTAATTCGACTGGAAATCGACGGTGTCCTCGTCGATCGACTCCGTCATCAGTGACGTCGCGTCGGCCATCCGGCACTCGGTGTACCGCATGGCGGCCGGCGGGTCGTCGTTTCCGAGCGAGCCGAAGTTGCCGTGGCCGTCGACCAGGGGGAGCCGCATGGAGAACGGCTGCGCCAGACGGACCAGCGCGTCGTAGATCGACGCATCGCCGTGCGGGTGCAATTTGCCCATGACTTCGCCGACGACACGGGCGCACTTCACATAGCCGCGGTCGGGGCGCAGGCCCATCTCGTTCATCTGGTACACGATGCGGCGGTGCACCGGCTTCATGCCGTCACGGGCGTCAGGCAGGGCCCGTGAGTAGATCACCGAGTACGCGTACTCAAGGAAGGAGCCCTGCATTTCGTCGACGACGTCGATGTCGAGGATCTTCTCCTCGAAGTCGTCCGGCGGCGGGGTCTTCGTGCTGCGGCGGGCCATCGCTGCTGCGACTCCTTCACGGATTCTGTTCGGGCAACCTCAGGTTCTGACGCGGACCATTGTGGACCGCCGCACTGACATCGCCGACCTCGACCCGTCCCAAGAGCCGTTCCCGACCCCTGCCGAGGTGGTTTCACGACCCGTCTTGCGGGGGATGCGCCCCTCTTTCACGCGAACTTCCGCGGTATGGGAACTTCGCCAGGTGTCTGTGCGCTTGCTTACAGTGGCAGGTCTCGCAGGAAATCCAGTATCGCGATCGAAGGGACGTACATGCCCATGGGTCACACGGCCACAGCCCAGGCCGGCTCCGGCGGCTTGACAGCGACCGAGCACCGTCTGGCCAACGGCCTGCGCGTGGTGCTCTCCGAGGACCATCTGACCCCGGTCGCCGCGGTCTGCCTCTGGTACGACGTCGGCTCGCGCCACGAGGTCAAGGGACGCACCGGTCTGGCTCACCTCTTCGAGCACCTGATGTTCCAGGGCTCCGGCCAGGTCAAGGGGAACGGACACTTCGAGCTGGTGCAGGGAGCCGGCGGTTCGCTCAACGGGACCACCAGCTTCGAGCGCACCAACTACTTCGAGACCATGCCCACGCACCAGCTGGAGCTGGCTCTCTGGCTCGAGGCGGACCGGATGGGCTCGCTGCTCGCCGCGCTCGACGAGGAGTCCATGGAGAACCAGCGCGACGTCGTCAAGAACGAGCGCCGCCAGCGCTACGACAACGTTCCCTACGGCACAGCGTTCGAGAAGCTGACGGCACTGGCCTACCCCGAGGGCCACCCGTACCACCACACGCCGATCGGCTCGATGGCGGACCTGGATGCCGCGACTCTTGAGGACGCGCGCACCTTCTTCCGTACGTACTACGCGCCCAACAACGCGGTGCTCTCGGTCGTCGGCGACATCGACCCCGAGCAGACCCTCGCCTGGATCGAGAAGTACTTCGGCTCCATCCCGTCCCACGACGGCAAGCAGCCGCCGCGCGACGGCACACTCCCCGAGACCATCGGCGAGCAGTTGCGCGAAGAGGTGAACGAGGAAGTTCCGGCGCGGGCGCTGATGGCCGCCTACCGGCTGCCGCACGACGGCACCCGTGAGTGTGACGCGGCAGACCTCGCGCTGACCGTGCTCGGCGGCGGCGAGTCGTCGCGGCTGCACAACCGCCTGGTCCGCCGTGACCGTACGGCCGTGGCGGCCGGGTTCGGGCTGCTGCGGCTGGCCGGTGCGCCCTCGCTGGGCTGGCTGGACGTCAAGACGTCCGGCGGCGTCGAGGTGCCGCAGATCGAGGCCGCGGTCGACGAGGAGCTTGCCCGGTTCGCCGCCGAGGGCCCCACGCCCGAGGAAATGGAGCGTGCGCAGGCCCAGTTGGAGCGCGAGTGGCTGGACCGGCTCGGTACGGTCGCGGGCCGTGCCGACGAACTCTGCCGGTTCGCCGTGCTGTTCGGCGACCCGCAGCTCGCCCTGACCGCCGTACAGCGGGTTCTCGATGTCACCGCGGATGAGGTCCAGGCGGTCGCCAAGGCCCAGCTGCGCCCCGACAACCGGGCGGTGCTGGTCTACGAGCCGGTCGAATCGGCCGAGCCCGCAGACGCAGCGGACACCGATGAGAACGACGCCGAAGACACCGACGCGCACGAAGGAGCGGACAAGTGACCGACGCTGCCGCGACTGGAGTTTCGATGCAGTACCACCCACAGCCCGCCCCCGGCGTCGCCCGCCCCTGGGCCTTCCCCGCGCCGGAGCGCGGCGCCCTGCCCAACGGCCTCACGGTGCTGCGCTGCCACCGCCCCGGCCAGCAGGTCGTGGCAGTCGAGATCTTCCTCGACGCCCCGCTGGACGCCGAGCCCGAGGGCCTCGACGGCGTGGCCACGATCATGTCGCGGGCGCTGTCCGAGGGCACCGACAAGCACACCGCCGAGGAGTTCGCCGCCGAGCTGGAGCGCTGCGGCGCCACCCTCGACGCGCACGCCGACCACCCCGGTGTCCGGGTCTCCCTGGAGGTCCCGGCCTCCCGGCTGGCCAAGGCGCTCGCGCTGGTCGCCGAGGCGCTGCGGGCGCCCGCCTTCGCCGACAGCGAGATCGAACGGCTGGTACGCAACCGGCTCGACGAGATCCCGCACGAGCAGGCCAACCCGGCCCGGCGCGCCGCCAAGCAGCTCTCCAAGGAGCTCTTCCCGGCCGCGGCGCGGATGTCGCGCCCGCGCCAGGGCACCGAGGAGACGGTGGAGCGGATCGACTCGGCAGCTGTGCGTGCCTTCTTCGACGCTCACATCCGGCCGTCCACGGCGACCGCCGTGATCGTCGGTGACCTCACCGGCATCGACCTGGACGCCCTGCTCGCCGACACCCTCGGCGACTGGTCGGGAGACACCGCCGAGCCACGTCCCGCCCCGCCGATCACCGCCGACGACACCGGCCGAGTGGTGATCGTCGACCGTCCGGGCGCGGTGCAGACGCAGCTGCTGATCGGCCGGATCGGCGCCGACCGGCACGACAGCGTGTGGCCGGCCCAGGTGCTGGGCACGTACTGCCTGGGCGGCACGCTCACCTCCCGGCTGGACCGTGTGCTGCGCGAGGAGAAGGGCTACACCTACGGCGTACGGGCCTTCGCCCAGGTGCTGCGGTCGTCGGCCCCGGATTCCGCCTCGGGGGCGACCGGTGCCGCGATGCTCGCCATCAGCGGATCGGTGGACACGGAGTCCACCGGACCGGCGCTGAAGGACCTGTGGACGGTCCTGCGGACCCTGGCGGCCGAGGGGCTGACCGATGAAGAGCGCGAGACGGCCGTGCAGAACCTCGTGGGTGTCGCACCGCTGAAGTTCGAGACGGCGGCCTCGGTCGCGGGCACCCTCGCCGACCAGGTCGAGCAGCACCTCCCGGACGACTACCAGGCACAGCTGTACGCCCGGCTCGCGGAGACCGGCACGGTCGAGGCGACCGCAGCGGTGGTCAACGCCTTCCCGGGCGACCGGCTGGTCACGATCCTTGTCGGTGACGCGGCGCAGATCGAGGAGCCGATCCGGGCCCTGGGCGTCGGAGAGGTGTCGGTGGTCGCCGGCTGACGGGCGTACCCGTCGTGGACGCCGGACGATCGTCCGGCCCGCCGCGGGCGACGGCCGACCGGCCGCCCTGTCGCGTGTGACAGTTCACCGGTCGACTGTCACGTTCGACCGAGCACCAGCCGCACCGGCAGCGCTGACCAGTCCACCGACCCGTCATATGTCCGCATACCGGGACAGAAGGAAGACCCCTGTGAGTCAGATCTCGTCGGGGTCTTCCTTTTTGTCCGTTTTGGTGGGGAGGTTGCCTGTCTGCCCTGTGGGATGCGCTACAAAACGGCCTGTCCGTTTGGTGAATGAAAGTGACCCCGCTTAGCGTCGGCTGGGCTGTCCGTCACTCGTATGCCGCATCCGTGACGTACCGGGCAGCCATCGCCGAGTCCCCGTCAGGCGCGAGCCTGGGGAGCCGGGGACCCATGAAGTCCCTGGGGTGAATCGGATGCCTGAGCCTCGGTGAGGCCGGGGCGTCCGTAGGAGACCTTCCTGCTCCGAACCCGTCAGCTAACCCGGTAGGCGAGAAGGAAGGAAAGGATCAGCCACTTCATGGCGTTCACCCGTGCCACCGGGAAGCATCGTGCCCCGAACCGTCTGACGCGCAGGAGCGCGAAGATCGCCGGCGTCGCGGCTCTGGCCACCACCGGCGTCATCGGCGGCATGGCCTCTCCGGCCCTCGCCGCGGACGCCTCCGTCAGCGACACCGGTCTCAACCAGGTCATCGCCATCGAGGGCGCCCTCGCCGACCAGATCGACGCCCAGGCCGACGCGCAGAAGCACCAGGCCGATGTCGCGGCCAAGGCGAGGGCGGAGGCCCAGCGGAAGGCCGAGGCCAAGAAGAAGGCCGAAGCCAGGAAGAAGGCGGAGGCGAAGGCCGACGCCAAGCGCGCGGCCGAGGCACGCGCCGAGAAGGCCCGCGCCGCCCGGTCCGCCGAGCGCACCCGCCTGGGCTCCTTCCAGCTCCCGGTCGCCGGTTCGTACGTCACCACCGGTTACAAGTCCAGCGGCTCGCTCTGGTCCTCCGGCAGCCACTCGGGCATCGACTTCCACGCCGCGTCCGGCAGCTCCGTCGTCGCCGTCGGCGCCGGTACGGTCGTCGAGGCGGGCTGGGGCGGCGCGTACGGCAACAACATCGTGCTCCGGATGACGGACGGCACGTACACGCAGTACGGCCACCTCTCCTCGATCGGTGTCTCCGTCGGCCAGAGCGTCGGCGCGGGCCGGCAGATCGGCCTCTCCGGCTCGACCGGCAACTCCACCGGACCACACCTCCACTTCGAGGCCCGGACCACACCGTCGTACGGCTCCGACATGGACCCCGTCGCGTACCTGCGCGCCCACGGCGTCAACGTCTGACCGACGCTCCACCCGCAGCACCCCCGAAGGCCCCGGCAGCACGCCGGGGCCTTCGCCGTACCCGGCCCCGCGCCCGCCCGCAGTACCTGCCCGCCGAACCGTCCTGTGGCCAAAAGATATTCATGGATTTACACCCGGCATCGGAAATGCGGCCGCATTGCAATAGAGTCACGGAAGAGGCGTCGGTCGGCCGCGTTTCGCGGGGATTAAGGCGGAGGTTCGGACATGCGTATTCCGGCGCATTCGGTATGCACGGCGATCCGTGACGACATCGTCTCCGGTGTCTTCGAACGCGGCAGCCGGCTCACCGAGGAGTTGCTGGCGCGTCGTTACGGGGTCTCCCGTGTCCCGGTACGGGAAGCGCTGCGCACCCTGGAGTCCGAGGGCTTCGTGGTCACCCGCCGGCACGCGGGCGCCTGCGTCGCCGAGCCCACCGAGCAGGAGGCCGCCGACCTCCTGGAGGTCCGGATGCTGCTGGAGCCGCTGGGCGCCGCGCGCGCCGCGCAGCGCCGCACCGAGGCACATCTCAAGGTGTTGCGCGGTCTGGTCAGACTCGGCCAGGAGCGGGCCCGGCGGGGCGAGGGGGAGGATCTGCGCTCGCTGGGCGGCTGGTTCCACGAGACGCTGGCGCAGGCCTCCGGCAGTCCAGGGCTGATCGCGCTGCTCACCCAGCTCCGGCACAAGATCGCCTGGATGTACACGGTCGAGCAGCCGGCCCGGCCGGTGGATTCCTGGGCCGAGCACGGAGCCATCGTGGACGCGGTGGTGCGGGGTGACGCGGAACGGGCCAGGGCGCTGGCCACCCAGCATGCCGAACGGGCCGCGGCCGCTCACCGGCTGCGCCGCACCGACAGGCCGGGCCGCCGGCCCGCCGCCTCCCGCGCCGACCGGGTGAGGACTTCGCAACATTCCGTAAACACCACGGGCGTTCGGCATTAACAATTACGCCGTATACAAAGAGTCGTAACTCTGTGAGGGCTTTCTTTGGGCTGCCCGAATTCGCTCCGGTCGTCCCGGGTCAGGAAAGCGAAAAAGCCGCAGCCCCGAATATGGGTGCCGCGGCTCTCTCGCAGAAAATGGTTCAGACGGTCTCCGGAAGCTCATCCAGCCCTTCGGCAACCAGCTTCGCCAGACGGTCCAGGGCGGCTTCGGAGTCGTCGGCCTCGGATGCGAGCACGATCTCCTCGCCACCGTGCGCTCCGAGACCGAGCACCGCGAGCATGGAGGCGGCGTTCACCGGGTTGCCGTCGGCCTTGGAGATCGTCACGGGGACGCCGGAAGCCGTGGCGGCACGGACGAAGATGGAAGCGGGGCGGGCGTGCAGGCCCTCGGACCAACCGACGTTGACGCGGCGCTCAGCCATGGTTCTGCCCTTCACGAATCAATGGTTGTCTAGACCAGTCTCTCATGTGGTGCGCGATGCTCCGGCCGACTCGCGGCACGCCCACAACCCGTGCTGTACCGCCGATCAGCCCCCTCAGACTGCCCCGGCGCCAAGACCTACGCGACCGCTGACGGAGCCGTAGTCTTTGCGCATGCAGCCCTCGCCGGAGCAGAGTCCGCATCACGCGTACCCCGACCACTGGGAAGCGGACGTGGTCCTCCGCGACGGAGGAACCGCCCGGATCAGGCCCATCACCACGGGCGACGCCGAACGGCTGGTCAGCTTCTACGAGCAGGTCTCCGACGAGTCGAAGTACTACCGCTTCTTCGCCCCGTATCCGCGTCTGTCCGACAGGGACGTGCACCGCTTCACCCATCACGACTACGTCGACCGGGTGGGGCTCGCGGTCACGGTCGGCGGCGAGTTCATCGCGACCGTCCGCTACGACCGGATCGACGAGCGGGGCCGGGCCGCTTCCGCGCCCGCCGACGAGGCCGAGGTCGCCTTCCTCGTCCAGGATGCGCATCAGGGCCGGGGTGTGGCCTCGGCGCTCCTCGAACACATCGCGGCCGTCGCCCGCGAGCGCGGCATCCGCCGCTTCGCGGCCGAGGTGCTGCCCGCCAACAACAAGATGATCAAGGTGTTCCGGGACGCCGGGTACACCCAGCAGCGCAGCTTCGAGGACGGCTCCGTCCATCTCACCCTGGACCTCGAACCGACTGCCGAGTCCCTCGCCGTCCAGCGCGGCCGTGAGCAGCGGGCCGAGGCGCGCTCCGTGCAACGGCTGCTCGCCCCCGGATCCGTCGCCGTCATCGGCGCAGGCCGCACTCCCGGTGGGGTCGGCCGCACGGTCCTGCGCAACCTCCTCGGGGCCGGCTTCACCGGCCGTACGTACGCCGTGAACCGCGCCTTCGCCGCGGACCAGGGCACGATCGACGGTGTCCCCGCCCACCGTTCCATCGGCGAGATCGACGAACCGGTCGACCTCGCGGTCGTCGCCGTCCCCGCCGACCGGGTTCCGGAGGCCGTCGCCGACTGCGGTGAACACGGCGTCCAGGGCCTGGTCGTCCTCTCCGCCGGATACGCCGAATGGGGCGCCGAAGGCAGGGAACGGCAGCGCGAACTGGTCCGCCAGGCCCGCTCGTACGGTATGCGGATCATCGGTCCGAACGCCTTCGGCCTCATCAACAACGCCGAGGCCGTCCGGCTGAACGCCTCCCTCGCCCCCGAGCCGCCCGCCCCCGGGCGCATCGGCCTCTTCACCCAGTCCGGAGCGATCGGCATTGCGCTGCTCTCCGGGCTCTACCGGCGCGGCGCCGGCCTCTCCACCTTCATCTCCGCGGGCAACCGCGCCGACATCTCGGGCAACGACTTCCTGCAGTACTGGTACGAGGACCCGGACACCGATGTCGCCCTGCTGTACCTCGAATCGCTCGGCAACCCCCGCAAGTTCACCCGCCTCGCGCGGCGCACCGCGGCCGTGAAGCCGGTGGTCGTGGTGAAGGGCGCCCGGCACAGCGGCTCCACCCCGCCCGGCCACGCGGTGCCGGTCAGCCGGATCCCGGACGCGACGGTCTCAGCGCTCATGCGGCAGGCGGGCGTGATCCGCGTCGACACCGTGACGGAAATGGTCGACGCGGGTCTCCTGCTCGCCGATCAGCCCCTCCCGGCGGGCCCGCGCGTCGCGATCCTCGGCAACTCCGAGTCGCTCGGCCTGCTCACGTACGACGCCTGCCTGGCCGAGGGGCTGCGCCCGCGCCCGCCCCGCGACCTCACCACCGCCGCCACCCCGCAGGACTTCCGGGACGCCCTGGCCGAAGCCCTCGCCGACGAGGGCTGCGACTCGGTGGTCGTGACGGCGATCCCGTGGGTGGGCGAGAACGGCGAGGCGGAATCGGGCGACGGAGAGGTGCTGGCGACCGCGCTGCACGCCGCCGCCGCGGCCGGTCCCGCCAAGCCGGTGGCCGTCGTCCATGTGGAGATCGGCGGCCTGGCGGAGGCCCTCGCCGCGGCCACCAGCACGGTCGCGCTGCCGCGCCCTTCGGCACAGCCCTCCGCAGCCGCGACGTCCCCGCGCACCGGAGCCGCCACCGCGACCGGCCCCGACCCTGCGCACACCCCCTCGGCACCCGGCACCGCCCCCGGAACCGCCACATCCACCGCCGCCACCGACGGCCCCGGTACTGCCACCACCGGCGCGGACAGCAACGACGGCCCCGGCCCCCGTATCGGCCGCATCCCCGCCTACCCCGCCGCCGAGCGGGCCGTGCGTGCCCTGGCCGAAGCGGTGAGGTACGCGCAGTGGCGACGGCAGGCCGCCGTGCCCGGCAAGGTGCCCGAGTTCCTCGACGACACCATCGACGAGCCGGGCACCGCCGACCTGATCGACGCCCTCCTCGGCCCCGACCCCGACCCGCGGGGCAGGCCGCTCGCACCCGACGAGGCGCGCGAACTCCTGGGCCGCTACGGCATCACCGTACGACCGACGCTTCCGGCCCCCGACCCGGAAACCGCTGTCGTCGCGGCGGCGCAGCTCGGCTATCCCGTGGCGCTCAAGACCACCGCGCCCCATCTGCGCCACCGCGCCGATCTCGGCGGTGTCCGGCTGGACCTCGCCAACGAGAGCGCGTTGCGCCGGGCGTACGGCGAGCTGACCGACCTGCTCGGCAAGCCCGCCGAGCTCCAGCCCGTCGTCCAGGCCATGGCACCGCGCGGTGTCGACACCGTCGTACGGGCCACGATCGACCCGGCGGCGGGTGCCGTCCTCTCCTTCGGGCTCGCAGGCGCGCCCTCCGAACTTCTCGGCGACACCGCCCACCGCCTCGTTCCGGCCACCGACCGCGATGCCGCCGAGCTGATCCGGTCCATCCGGGCGGCCCCGGTGCTGTTCGGCTGGCGCGGCGCGGCGCCCGTGGACACCGCGGCGCTCGAAGAGCTGCTGCTGCGGGTGTCCCGGCTGGTCGACGACCATCCCGAGGTGGTCTCCATCGCCCTGGAACCGGTCGTGGTCGCCACCCAGGGGCTGACCGCCCTCGGTGCGAGCGTCCGGCTCTCGCCGCCCCCGGCCCGCACCGACCTCGGTCCCCGCCGCCTCCCCAACTACTGACCGGGAGCGCACCGTTTCGTCCCCGATCGCCGGACAGGCGCGAAAGCGGGTCCCTTCACCGCTCGGGCCCCGGTCCCCCCTGCCGCACAACGTCCCCGGCAGTCATCCGCCCCCCGTAGGATGGTCCTCATGGCAAAGACCGGTACGACGACCCAGGGGCTGCGCGCGGCGATCGAGCGCAGCGGCTACTACCCGGCCCTCGTGGCCGAGGCGGTGGAGGCCGCCGTGGGCGGTGAGCCGGTCGCTTCGTACCTGGTGCACCAGGAGACCACCTTCGACTCCAACGAGGTGCGCCGCCACGTCACGGTCCTGGTCCTGACGGACAACCGTTTCATCGTCAGCCACACCGACGAGCAGAACGCGGACACCAGCTCCCCGACGCCGTACGCCACCACGTCCACCGAGTCGGTCAAGCTCGACCGGATCTCGTCGGTCGTGGTCAGCCGCGTCGTGGCCAACCCCGAGAAGTACGTACCGGGCACGCTGCCCCGCGAGGTCGTCCTCACCATCGGCTGGGGTGCGGTCTCCCGGATCGACCTGGAGCCGGCCGCCTGCGGCGACCCCAACTGCGAGGCCGACCACGGTTACACCGGCAGCTCCACCGCCGACGATCTGAGCCTGCGGGTCAGCGAGGCCGGTGACGGCCCGGACACCGTGCGTCAGACCCTCGCCTTCGCCCAGGCGCTCTCCGAGGCCACGGCCGCGACCGCGGCGACCGGCCGCTGATGGCCCAGCCGGCCTGGCAGGACCCCGTTCTGCTCCCCGTCGACACCGCTCCCGTCCCGGAGTACGGCAGCGGCTCGCTCTCGGATCTGCTGCCCACGCTCGCCGCAGGACAGGGCGTACCCGGCTTCACCGCCGCGATCCCCGAACTCACCCCCGCCGACCGGAACTGCGTGTTCCTGATCGACGGTCTCGGCTGGGAGCAGATCAAGGCCCACCCGGACGAGGCACCGTTTCTGCACTCCCTGCTGCCCACCTCGCGCGGCGGCACCGGCCGTCCGATCACGGCGGGCTTCCCGGCCACCACCGCGACCTCACTGGCCTCGGTCGGTACCGGACTTCCGCCGGGGGAGCACGGCCTTCCCGGCTACACCGCGCGCAATCCGGAGACCGGCGAGCTGATGAACCAGCTCCGCTGGCAGCCCTGGACCTCGCCGAAGGCCTGGCAGCCTTACCCCACCGTCTTCAAGCTCGCCGACGCCGCGGGTGTGCGCACCGCCCAGGTCTCCGCCCCCGCCTTCGAGCAGACCCCGCTCACCAAGATCGCGCTCAGCGGGGGCTCGTTCCTCGGCCGGCTGTCCGGCGAGGAGCGGATGGACGTCGCCGCCGAACGGCTCGCCGCAGGTGACCGTTCGCTCGTCTACACGTACTACAGCGAGGTCGACGGCAAGGGCCACCGCTTCGGCGTCGACTCCGACGCCTGGCGCGGACAGCTGATGTACGTGGACGGCCTGGCCCGGCGGCTGGCCGAACAGCTCCCGCCCCGCTCGGCGCTGTACATAACCGCCGACCACGGCATGATCGACATCCCCTTCGACGAGCAGTCCCGGATCGACTTCGACGAGGACTGGGAGCTGCGCGCGGGCGTCGCCCTGCTCGGCGGCGAGGGCCGGGCCCGTCATGTGTACGCCGTCCCGGGGGCCGAGAACGATGTGCTGACCGTCTGGCGGGAAGTGCTCGGCGAGCAGTTCTGGGTGGCGAGCCGGGACGAGGCGATAGCGGCCGGCTGGTTCGGCCCGAAGATCGACGAACGTGTCCACGGCAGGATCGGCGACGTCGTCGCGGCGGCCCACGACGACGTGGTGATCACCGCCTCCGTCAATGAGCCGCACGAGTCCGTGATGGTCGGAATGCACGGCTCGATGACCCCCGTCGAGCAGCTCGTCCCGCTGCTCGAAGTACGCTCGTAACCGCGTTTTCCCTCGCCAGCCTTCCCCACCACCGTGCTTCGCCCCGCCCGAAAGGTGCTCAGCCCCTCATGCCCGAGCTTGTGTTCTTCTCCGGAACGATGGACTGCGGAAAGAGCACGCTGGCGCTGCAGATCGGCCACAACCGTTCGGCGCGCGGCCTGCAAGGCGTGATCTTCACCCGTGACGACCGGGCGGGGGAAGGCAAGCTCTCCTCACGGCTGGGGCTGGTCACCGAGGCCGTCGAGGCCGATGAGGGCATGGATCTGTACGCGCACCTCGTCGACCTCATCAGCCGGGGCGGCCGGGCGGACTACGTGATCGTGGACGAGGCGCAGTTCCTGGCTCCCGTCCAGATCGACCAGCTCGCCCGTATCGTCGACGACCTCGGCATGGACGTCTTCGCGTTCGGCATCACCACCGACTTCCGGACCAAGCTGTTCCCCGGATCCCAGCGGCTGATCGAACTGGCCGACCGGGTCGAGACGCTCCAGGTCGAGGCGCTCTGCTGGTGCGGTGCACGGGCCACACACAACGCCCGTACGGTCGGCGGCGAGATGGTCGTCGAAGGCGCCCAGGTGGTCGTGGGAGACGTCAACCAGCAGGCGGGCGAGGTCGGTTACGAGGTGCTGTGCCGACGTCACCACCAGCGCAGGACGACCAGCGCGAGCGCCCGCGCGGGCGCGCTCTCGCCGGACGTGCTGCCCGTCACCTCTGCCTGAACCGTCCCCTCGGGCGTCCGGTGCGGATGCTTAGGATGACGCTGTGAACACGGTGAGCGGAAAAGAGGCCGAGTCCGAATCGGGCCCGCTGGGCAAGGTGCAGCCGAGGCAGCTGATCGTGACGGTCTACGGGCTGTACTCGCGCGACACCGACGGCTGGATGTCCGTGGCCTCGCTGATCCAGCTGCTCGCCGACCTCGGTGTCGAGGGGCCGACCGTACGGTCCTCGGTCTCCCGGCTGAAGCGCGCCGGACTGCTCGAAGCCGAATCGGTGTCCGGAGCGGCCGGATACCGGATCTCACCCGAGACCGAGCGGATTCTGCGCGACGGCGATCCGCGGATCTTCGCGGCCCGGAGGGCCACCGTGAACGAGGGCTGGGTGCTGGTCGTCTTCTCCGTGCCCGAGTCCGAACGCGCCAAGCGCCACACCCTGCGCACCCAGCTGACCCGGCTCGGCTTCGGTTCCGTGTCCGCCGGGGTGTGGATCGCACCGGGACATGTGCACGACGAGGCGGAGGACATGCTGGCCCGGCACGGGCTGCGCTCGTACGCCGACCTCTTCCGGGCTGACTATCTGTCGGTGGGCGGGGGCAAGGACGGCAGCGGGGACCTTGCGGCGAAGGTGCGCTCCTGGTGGGACACCGCCCGGCTGCAGCAGCTGTACGTCGAATTCCTTGCGGTGCACCGTCCGGTGGCCGAGCGGATCGCGATCGCAGGTCCGGTGACGGACCCCGAGGCGTTCACGACGTACATCAGGGTCCTCACCGACTGGCGCCGGCTTGTCTACCTCGACCCCGGTGTCGCACGTGAACTGCTGCCCACCGAGTGGAGCGGCACCGAGGCGTCCGAGCTCTTCGACGAGCTGCACGCCCGGCTGGCAGGCCCCGCCCATCGGCATGTCGAACGGGTCCGGACCGGCTGACCCGCCCCGCAGCCCGCGGCTCAGGGAGCGGCCGACCGTACGATCGTGAACACCGCGCCCTCCGGGTCGGCCACGGTCGCCACCCGGCCGCTCGACCCTTCCCGGGGCGGCTGCAGAATGTGTCCGCCGAGCTCCACCACGCGATGCGCGGCCTCATCGGTGTCGTTGACCTCGAAGTACGTCATCCAGTGCGGGCCGCGGTCCCGCGGCAGGGCACGGCCGACGCCGTGCAGCGAGGCCACCGGACGGCCGTCCAGATGCAGGGTCTGATAGTCGAAGTCGGCCGAGACGACCGCCTCCGCCTCGTAGCCGAAAACCGTCTGGTAGAACTTGCAGACCATTGATGTCTCCTGGGTCACCAGCTCGTTCCAGACCGGGGTGCCATGGGTTCCGGCGAGCGCCGTACCGATGTGCGCGGCGGCCTGCCAGATCCCGAAGACCGCGCCGCTGGGGTCGGAGGCGATGGCGAGCCGGCCCGCCTCGCCCGCGTCGAGCGGTCCGACGGCGACCGTGCCGCCGCAGGAGCGGATCACCTCCGCCGTGACATCGGCGTCGTCGGTGGCCAGATAGGTCGTCCAGGCGACCGGCAGATGGCGGTCGGGCGGCAGCTGCCCGATGCCCGCGACCACTTTCCCGTCGATCAGCGCGCGGACGTAAGGACCCAGCTGGTCCGGACCCGGCACGAACTCCCAGCCGAACAGGTCGGCGTAGAAGTCCTGGGTCGTGCTCAGGCCGTGCACGATCAGACTCACCCAGCAAGGTGTTCCGGGCGTGCGCCGGGCGGCAGCCTCGGTCATCGTCACTCTCTCCTCGGACCATCGTGGTGGCCGTACGGGGGGAACGGGGCCGGTGTGCCGTCATGCGGTACAGGATGTGTACGCCCCGTGCAGATGCTTGCACCACCCGGCGCACGATGTGCCCCGGCCGCGCCGCACTTTTCGGGATCTCGAAAGAGAGAGGCCGTTTTAATGCGATACGTCCGTTTCGAAGGTGTTACGGGTGGGGCGGCTCCTGCGCGAGGATGGCACCCATGAAGCCCATCATCACCGCATCCGAATGTGTGAGCGAGTCGGCGGGGCCACGTCCGCCGGTGCTCCTGGACGTACGTTGGCAGCTGGGCGGCCCGCACGGCCGTCCCGACTACGAGGCCGGTCACATCCCCGGCGCGGTCTTTGTCGATCTTGATGCGGAACTTGCCGGTCCGGCAGGCAGCGGCGGCCGTCATCCGCTGCCCGATCCGGAGGAATTCGGCGCGGTGATGCGCCGAGCCGGTGTCTCCCGGGACACTCCGGTGGTTGTGTACGACGGCGGCCAGGGCTGGGCGGCGGCGCGCGCCTGGTGGCTGCTGCGCTGGACGGGGCACGAGGACGTCCGGGTCCTGGACGGCGGTCTCGCGGCCTGGAAGGGGGAGCTCCGGACGGAGATCCCGACCCCGGCCGAGGGCGACTTCCGGCCCGTACCCGGCGCTCTGCCGTTGCTGGACGCGGACGGGGCGGCGGCGCTGGCCCGCTCGGGTCTGCTGCTCGACGCGCGAGCCGCCGAACGCTACCGGGGCGATGTGGAGCCGATCGACCGCGTGGGCGGCCATATCCCGGGTGCCGTCTCGGCCCCGACCTCCGAGAACGCGGGGGACGACGGCCGATTCCTGCCCGCAAAGTCGCTGGCGGCCCGCTTCGAGGGGCTCGGCGCCGACCGGGCGCCGGAGGTGGGCGTCTACTGCGGCTCCGGGGTCTCCGGCGCCCATGAGGTGCTGGCCCTGGCCGTCGCCGGGATCCCCGCGGCGCTGTACGCGGGCTCCTGGTCCGAGTGGTCCGGCGACGAGTCCCGCCCTGTCGCGAAGGGCCCCGCCCCCCAGTGACGGAGCGCGCACCGGCCCGAGCGTACGGAACCGCCGTAACAGGTTCCGTACGCGCATGGCATGAGCGGCGCACACGATTCGAGGGGCACACGCGGCACGAGCGGCGCGCACGGCACGAGGCCCGCATGCCGCACGAGGGCCCGTACGCAGCGGCGTACGGGCCCTCCTCATGCTGCGGTCACCCCGCCTCAGTCCTGCTTCTTCCGGCGCGTACCGAAGACGATCTCGTCCCAGCTCGGCACGGCGGCCCGGCGGCCCGGTCGGACGCCGTCCGCCTCGGCCTGGCGGTCCGTCGTCCCGGTCAGCCGGTCGCGATGACCGGCCACCGCTCGCGGCATCAGCACATCCGCATAGGCGGAACCGGCGCCTGCGGAGGCTGCCGCGGCCGGCGGCTCATCGGCCTGCGGCTCCTGCACGGCGGGCTCGATGGCCGGAGGCCCGGGCGGTGCGGGCCGCTCCGGCACCACCATGTCGCCGCGGAAGCTCGGTACCGCCTCCAGCAGGCTGGTCAGCGAATCGCGCTCGCCGGCCGAGATGCCGCCGATGTGCTCCTCCAGCTCGGGTGCGGGGGCCGTGGGGCGCTCCATCTGGCGGTCCAGGGCACGGTCCAGCGGCCGGTCGCGGGGCAGCCGGGCGATCCGGGGCACGAACGGGAAGCTCGGCTCGGGCGCAGCGACGTCGTCGGTCTCGCCGATCAGCGAACGCGCCTCGTCGTCCACGGCCTGGACCAGCCGACGCGGCGCGTCGTACGTCCAGCTCGCCGAGTGCGGCTCGCCCGCGACCCGGTAGACCAGCAGGACTTCCCAGGTGCCGTCGTCACGGCGCCAGGAGTCCCACTGGACGGTCTCCTTGTCGGCGCCGCGCAGCAGCAGTCGCTCCTGCACCGCCTCGCCGAGCTGGGGGCCGGCGTTCTCGCCGGGACGGCGCACAGGAGTCTTCCGGGCCCGCTCGGCCATGAAGGCGCGTTCCGCGAGCACGGGGCCCTCGAAACGGCGGACACGGTCGACCGGAATCCCGGCGAACTGAGCGACCTCCTCCGCGGAGGCACCGGCTCGTATCCGGGCCTGGATGTCGCGGGGACGGAGGTGGCTCTCCACCTCGATCTCGATCTGACCGAGCCGCGCGCGGTCGTTGCGCACGGCGGCTCGCAGCCGCTCGTCGATCGGAAGCGTGTACTCCGTGCTGTCCGCAGCCTTGAGCACCAGTCGTGTGCCGTCGTTGGAGACGGCCACGACACGCAGTTCGGGCATGGGGACCTCCCGGGTGGTGCCTGCCGACGTCACGTGCGTCGCTGCTTCCGCTAGTCGAGTGTGGCCTGCCCGGGTGCAGCCTGCCACAACATTGCCGTGTTGCCCGGCGTGTCGGGCGTGAGCCCTTGATCGCCGGTATGACACGGTGACCTATTGTGCAACACAAAGTGACCAATGGTCACTCTGTGTAGTCAGTCTCCGTGCGATGCCGTGGCGCCGCCGGATCGAGTGCCTCCTTCGGCCCCCTCCCGAAGGTCCCGGACACCCACGCGGGAGTCCGGCCTCAGGGCTCGCCACAGTACTCCATTCGGGCCATGTGGGTGGACCGCCGCGCCGCCGAAGTTCTCGTGAGGTGCGGGAGTTGAGCTACCCGGCCGGGTGCGGAATGACCTTCGTGCGTGTTCTGCTTCACAGAATCCCCCTAAGCGGAACTATTCACTTCGCTCAAATGTCCCTTCCTGTTGCATGGTGGGAGAGATGTCAATCAAGGGCTGGAAATGGTGCAGAAGCCGGAAAGTGACATAGAACCCAAAGGAAGGCGTATAGATCTGAGCCTGCCGCAGGTGGCGGGCAGCGCCGTGGCAGCAATCGCGGCAGCGGTGGCGGCCTCCCAACTGGGCGTGTACGGAACGATCCTCGGCGCCGGAGTGATGAGCGTCGTCGCCACGTGCGGCGGTTCGGTCTTCCAGCACTTCTTCCGTCGCACGGGGGAGCAGATCCGCGAGGTCACGGTCCAGGTGAAGCACCCTGGCCGTGAGGTGACCGTACATACGCGTGAGACGGGTGGTGCGCGCGAGGTCACGACCGTGCGGCGCGGGACGGACGCCACGACCGTACTGCGCAACGTGGCGGACGATCCGGACCATACGCAGCTGCTGAGGCCGCTCGACAGGACCCAGTTGCTCACCACGGGACGCCCGGACCCGGACGAGGAGTTCTCCGAAGCCACCACCCACGGCACCCGTATCCGCGGCTGGAAGCGGTCGGCGCTCGGGGCGGTCGTGGTCTTCGCCGTGACGATGGCCGGCATCACCACATTCGAGCTGATCTCCGGCAACGACCTGAGCGGTGGCGGGGGAACGACCGTCGGCTCCGTCGTACGCGGCGGGGAGCGGGGCTCCGGGTCGAACGACCCGGCGCCGGCGACCAGCACCGACCCCGGCCAGGGGCAGACCCCGGGCCAGGAGAGCGGCGCGACGCCCGGTACGGACTCGCAGGGCGGACAGAGCCGGAACCCGGACTCCGGTCAGGGCGACGGTTCCTCGGCCGATGCGACGCCCAGCCCCACGCCGTCCGACAACACCGGTGGCCGCACGAGTCCTTCTCCGGCGACCACGCCCTCCCCGGCAGCGCCCGGCGACGGTGGCACAGCCGCACCGGACCCCACGGGCGCGGGTGACGCCCCGGTGCAGGGCGACCGCGCGACCACGGGCACGGACACCGGGCAGTGAACGGCCGCGACGCTCAGTCGCCCAGCACCCGGCGCAGATAGTCGTTGCCGAAGAGCCGGTCCGGGTCCAGCCGGTCGCGTACGGCGGTGAACTCGCCGAACCGCGGGTACACCCCGGCGAGGTACTCGGCGTCGCGAGTGTTGACCTTGCCCCAGTGCGGGCGGCCGGCGTGGGCGGTCATGATCTGCTCGACCGCCGTGAAGTACGCCTGGTAGGGCGTGCCCTTGTACAGATGGACGGCGATGTACGCGCTCTCCCGGCCCGAGGCCGTGGAGAGCGCGATGTCGTCCGTGGGGGCGGTACGGACCTCCACCGGGAAGCTGATCCGCAGCGGCGAACGCTCGACCATCGCCTTGACCTCGCGCAGCGCCTCCACGGCGGCCTCGCGCGGCAGCGCGTACTCCATCTCCACGAAGCGGACCCGGCGCGGACTGGTGAAGACCTTGTACGGGATGTCGGTGTACGTACGGGCCGACAGGGCGCGGCTGGAGAGCTTGGCGATCGACGGAATGGTGGCGGGGACCGCCCGGCCGAGCGAACAGGCCACCTGGAAGATCCCGTTGGAGAGGAGTTCGTCGTCGATCCAGCCGCTGACCTTTCCGGGCGGGGCGGCGGGGCCCGCGCTGCGGTTGTTGCGCTTGGTGTTGCAGTTGCCGGTGTGCGGGAACCAGTAGAACTCGAAGTGCTCGTTCTCGGCGACCAGCTCGTCGAAGCCGTTCGTGACCCGGTCGAAGCTCATGGGCTCCTCACGGGCCGTCAGCAGGAAGACCGGCTCCACGGCGAAGGTGATCGCCGTGACGACACCCAGGGCGCCGAGCCCGATCCGGGCGACGGCGAAGATGTCGGCGTTCTCCTTCTCCGAACAGGTGAGCACCGTGCCGTCGGCCGTGACCAGTTCGAGGGCGCGGATCTGCGCGGATATGGACGCCGAGTCGCGGCCGGTGCCGTGGGTGCCGGTCGAGGTGGCGCCGGCGACGGTCTGCTCCATGATGTCGCCCATGTTGGTGAGCGACAGGCCCTCCCGAGCCAGGGCGGTGTTCAGCCGCTTCAGCGGGGTGCCTGCCTCGACGGTCACCGTCATCGCCTCGCGGTCGATCTCCCGGATGCCGGTGAGCAGATCCGGGCGGATCAGCACACCGTCGGTGGCCGCTGTCGCGGTGAAGGAGTGCCCGGTGCCGACCGGCTTCACCCTCAGACCGTCCTCGGACGCCCGGCGCAGCACCTCGGCGAGCTCCGCCACGGAGGCGGGGGACACGGCCCGTACCGGACGGGCGCTGACGTTCCCCGCCCAGTTACGCCACGCGCTCGTCGTCGTCCGTGCGTCGGTGTCGGTCATCTTCCCCGCGCCCTTCCGTAGGCTCCGGCCCGCTGAGCCGGCGATACCCCAGGAACGCCACCGCGGCCGCGAGCGCTCCCGCCACGGCGGGCACCGCGTACCCCGCCTCGGCTCCGGATGCGTCGACCACCCAGCCGGCGGCCGAGGAGCCGAGCGCCACACCGACGGCGAGCCCGGTACCGGTCCAGGTCATGCCCTCGGTCAGCTTGGTGCGCGGTACGTGCTGTTCGACGAGGGCCATGGTGGTGACCATCGTCGGTGCGATGGCGAGGCCCGCGACAAAGAGCGCCACGGCCAGAAACGGGAGGTTCCCGGCCAGTTGGAGGGGGATCATACTCACGGCCATCGCGCACACCCCCACCAGCCACCGGGTGGACGGCTTCCCCTTGAGGTGCAGCAGTCCGAAGACCGCTCCGGCCAGGCAGGACCCCAGCGCGTACACGGCCAGCACGAGGCTCGCCGCGGCCTTGTGACCCTGCTCCTCGGCGAAGGCCACCGTCACCACGTCGACCGCCCCGAAGATCGCGCCGGTCGCCACGAACGTGACCACGAGCACCTGGAGGCCCCGGGAGCGCAGCGGGGTGCCGCCGGTGTGCTGCTCGCGCGGATGCGGCACAGGCTCGGTGGCGCGCTGCGCGGTCAGCCAGAAGACACCGACCAGCAGGAACCCGGCGGCGAGAAGCGGCCCCGCCTCGGGGAACCAGGCGGTGGACAGACCGATCGAGATGATCGGCCCGAAGATGAAGCACACCTCGTCGACGATCGACTCCCACGAGTACGCGGTGTGCAGCTGCTGCGGCGAACCGTGGTAGATATCCGCCCAACGGGCCCGGATCATCGAACCCACGCTGGGGACGCAGCCGGCGCCCGCCGCGAAGACGAAGAGCGTCCAGTCCGGCAGCCGCTGCTGCGCGCAGATCAGGAGACCGGCCACCGCCGCCAGCGCGACGAGGGTGGCGGGACGCAGGACGCGGCGCTGCCCGTGCCGGTCGACGAGCCGGGAGATCTGCGGTCCGATCACCGCCGCCGACATCGCCAGCGTCGCGGAGAGCGCGCCGGCGAGCCCGTAACGGCCGGTGAGCTGGGAAACCATGGTCACCACACCGATGCCCATCATGGACAGCGGCATCCGGCCGAGGAATCCGGCCGCCGAGAACCCCTTGGTGCCGGGGGCGGCGAAAATCGCGCGGTAGGGACTGGGCAAGGAGGGCTCCGGAACAGCGTGATCGCACGCGCCTGTAATGCGTGAACGTAGCCGATACAGCTTACGGTCGGGGTGATCCGTCCGACACCGGGGTGGGCCGGGGAGGCGATGTCGGTGGGAGCGCTGTCCGCGGCGAGTGGCAGGATCGATGCCATGTCCGATCTGCGCGATCCCGCTTCCTACGACGCCCTGCTGCTGCTCTCCTTCGGCGGCCCCGAAGGCCCGGACGACGTGGTCCCGTTCCTGGCGAACGTGACCCGTGGGCGTGGCATCCCCGAGGAGCGGCTGAAGGAGGTCGGCAAGCACTACTTCCTGTTCGGCGGCGTCAGCCCGATCAACGCCCAGAACAGAGCCCTGCTGGACGCCCTGCGCAAGGACTTCGCGGAGCACGGACTCGATCTGCCGGTGTACTGGGGCAATCGCAACTGGGCGCCGTACCTCACCGACACCCTGCGCGAGATGACCGCGGACGGACACCGCCGCATCGCCGTCCTCGCCACCAGCGCCTACGCCTCCTACTCCGGCTGCCGGCAGTACCGCGAGAACCTTGCCGAGTCACTGGCCGCGCTGGAGGCCGAGGGGTTGCCGGTGCCCCGGGTCGACAAGCTCCGGCACTACTTCAACCATCCCGGGTTCGTACGGCCCATGGTGGACGGCGTCCTCGCCTCCCTGGCCGACCTCCCCGAGGACGTACGGGCCGGGGCACACCTCGCCTTCACCACGCACTCCATCCCCACCTCCGCCGCCGACACATCCGGCCCCGTGGAGGACCACGGCGACGGCGGCGCCTATGTCGCCGAACATCTCGACGTCGCCCGCCTGATCGTCGACGCGGTGCGCGAGGAGACCGGCGTCGAGTACCCCTGGCAGCTCGTCTACCAGTCGCGCAGCGGCGCCCCGCACATCCCGTGGCTGGAGCCCGACATCTGCGACCACCTGGAGACGCTGCACGGCGAAGGCGTCCCCGCCGTGGTGATGGCCCCCATCGGTTTCGTCTCGGACCACATGGAAGTGCTGTACGACCTCGACACGGAGGCCACCGCGAAGGCCGCCGAGCTCGGACTTCCGGTGCGCAGGTCCGCGACCGTGGGCGCCGACCCGCGGTTCGCCGCGGCCGTGCGCGAACTGGTGCTGGAGCGCGCCGCCACCGAGCAGGGGCGAGGCATGCAGCGGTGCGCACTGGGCGCGCTCGGCCCGAGCCATGACCTCTGCCCGGTCGGCTGCTGCCCGGCCCGGGCCCTCAAGCCCGCCGCCGCGGGCGCCGACAGCCCGTACGCGTAAGCCCCTGCCGCACGCCTAGAGACCCCTGGAGCGCCGTGACCGACCCGAACCTGTCCGAACTGCTCGACCTCGCCCTGGAGGCCGCCCGCCGCGCCGGTGCGCTGCTGCGCGACGGCCGCCCGGCCGATCTGGGGGTGGCCGCGACCAAGTCCAGCCCGATCGACGTCGTCACCGAGATGGACATCGCCGCCGAGAAGCTGATCACCGGCTTCCTCGCCGAACGCCGCCCCCAGGACGGCTTCCTCGGCGAGGAAGGGGCGAGCGCGGAGGGCAGCAGCGGTATCCGCTGGGTCATCGACCCGCTCGACGGCACCGTGAACTACCTGTACGGACTGCCGACCTGGGCCGTCTCCATCGCCGCCGAACAGGACGGCGAGCGGGTCGTGGGCGTGGTGGAGGCCCCTATGCGCCGTGAGACGTACCAGGCGGTGCTCGGCGGCGGCGCGTTCGCGAAGGGCGGTGTGTACGGCGAAGGCACCGCGCTGCGCTGCCGGCCCGCGCCGCCGCTCGACCAGGCGCTCGTCTCGACCGGCTTCAACTACGTCAGCCACGTCCGTACGCACCAGGCGGACGTGGCCCAGAAGCTGATCCCGCGGCTGCGCGACATCCGGCGCGGCGGCTCCGCCGCCGTGGACCTCTGCGATGTGGCGTCCGGCCGTCTCGACGGCTACTACGAGCGTGGGCTCCACCCGTGGGACCTGGCGGCCGGTGACCTCATCGCCCGCGAGGCGGGCGCCCGCACCGGCGGCCGTCCCGGGCTGCCTGCCGACGGTGATCTGACGGTCGCCGCGACGCCGGGGGTCTTCGAGCCGCTGCAGGGCCTCCTGGAGGAGCTCGGAGCCTGGCACGACTAGAACCGGTCGACCGGGTCCTTCCGGCGCGCGAGAAGGGCCCCTGACGCCGGTGACGGCATCAGGGGCCCTCCCCGTGACGGCTCAGACGCTGGTGGCGCCGATTTCAACGCCGTGCTCGGCGGCGAGGCGGTGCAGGTCGTCCAGCTCGCCCTGCTCGACATCCGCGAGGAAGTCGTCGCCCGTCTCCCGAGCTTTCGTGAGGTCGGACTCGGTGGTCTTGATGCGTTGCAGCAGACCTGCGGTGAAAGCGTCCATAATGCGCCCCCTCATCGTGGGTCGGTGGCACGGGGGTGTGCCCGGGTTTCCCTCCGCACGGAGGCGGTAGGGCGGGTGATCACGCGCTCTCCGGGGACGGAGTGGCCTGTGGCACGCCACATTCAAGGCGTGATCGCGGGTGTGAATGCGTCCTCCCCAGCCCAAAGCTCAGAGAAACCTCAACTGGCCCGGAAATCCGGTGAATTCCCCGGAGCCCCAGGTCGGCCAGCGCCGTCTTACCGCCGGTTTATACGCGTTGCGGGCAGGATGGAGCCGCACAGACCAGTACCGATGAGCGGCCCGGATCACGGACCGTGGGTACATCGGGACGTTCTGAAGTTTCCTACGTACTGAAGTTTCTAAGGAAGGACAGCGCCGTGCGCGTACTCGTCGTAGAGGACGAGCAGCTGCTCGCCGATGCGGTGGCCACCGGATTGCGCCGGGAGGCCATGGCCGTCGATGTCGTGTACGACGGTGCGGCGGCCCTGGAGCGCATCGAGGTCAACGACTACGACGTCGTGGTGCTGGACCGGGACCTCCCCCTGGTGCACGGCGACGACGTCTGCCGGCGGATCGTCGAGCTGGGCATGCCCACCCGGGTGCTCATGCTCACCGCCTCCGGGGACGTCAGCGACCGGGTCGAGGGCCTGGAGCTGGGCGCCGACGACTATCTGCCCAAGCCCTTCGCCTTCAGCGAGCTCACCGCGCGGGTACGGGCGCTGGGCCGGCGTACGACGGTGGCCCTGCCGCCCGTTCTGGAGCGGGCCGGAATCAAGCTCGACCCCAACCGCCGCGAGGTCTTCCGGGGCGAGGCGGAGATCCAGCTCGCGCCGAAGGAGTTCGCCGTGCTGGAGGTCCTGATGCGCAGCGAGGGCGCCGTCGTCTCGGCCGAGCAGCTGCTGGAAAAGGCATGGGACGAGAACACCGACCCGTTCACCAATGTCGTCCGGGTGACCGTCATGACACTGCGCCGCAAACTCGGCGAGCCGCCGGTGATCGTCACCGTGCCCGGCTCCGGCTACCGGATCTGACGGCCGGTGCCCGCCGTCCCCGCGCCGCCGACGGCGCCCCCGAAGCCCACCTGGGAGCCCAAACAGCAGGAGCCTCCCTACTGGCTGCGCCCGACCATCCGGATACGGCTCACGCTGCTCTACGGCGGCATGTTCCTGATCGCGGGCATTCTGCTGCTCTCGATCATCTACATGCTGGCCGCCCAGGCCCTCCACGTAGGCAGCGAGCTGCCGTTCAAGATCGTGAGCGGCCAGGTCACCAGTGACGTGTGCAACTTCAACGAAAAGTCCACGCCGGACGCCTTCAACGCGGCGATGAACTCCTGCGTCAACCATCAGCGCCAGCGGGCGCTGGACACGCTGCTGAACCGGTCGCTGCTGGCCCTGGTCGGCCTCAGCGTCATCGCCTTCGCCTTCGGCTACGCCATGGCGGGCCGGGTGCTCTCCCCGCTGGGCCGGATCACCCGGACCGCCCGCAGGGTGGCCGGAACCGATCTGTCTCGCCGGATCGAGCTGGACGGCCCGGACGACGAGCTGAAGGAGCTCGCCGACACCTTCGACGACATGCTCGACCGCCTGGAGCGGGCCTTCACCGCCCAGCAGCGGTTCGTCGGGAACGCGTCGCACGAGCTGCGCACCCCGCTCGCGATCAACCGCACGCTGCTGGAGGTCCATCTCTCCGACCCGCAGGCCCCGCCGGAGCTGAAGCAGCTCGGCAAGACCCTGCTGGCCACCAACGAGCGCAGTGAGCAGCTGGTCGAGGGCCTGCTGCTGCTCGCCCGCAGCGACAACCAGATCGTCGAGCGCAAACCGGTCGACCTCGCCGAGGTGGCCTCGCGTGCGATCGACCAGACACGCGGCGAGGCCGAGGAGCGGGGCGTGGAGATCCGCGGCGAGCGGGCCCCGGCCGTTGTCCAGGGCAACGGCGTCCTGCTGGAGCGGATCGCGCTGAACCTCGTACAGAACGCCGTGCGCTACAACGTTCCGGAGCAGGGCTGGGTGGAGGTCACCACCGAGCTGCAGTCAGGCCAGGCCGTGCTGGTGGTCTCGAACACGGGCCCGGTGGTGCCTGCGTACGAGATCGACAACCTCTTCGAGCCCTTCAGGCGGCTGCGTACGGAGCGAACAGGCAGCGACAAGGGGGTGGGGCTCGGCCTGTCGATCGCGCGGTCCGTGGCGCGCGCTCACGGCGGCCGTATCGTCGCGGAGCCCCGCGAGGGCGGTGGTCTTGTGATGCGAGTCTCACTGCCGGTCTGAGGGGCCGGGCGGGGCGATTCGTGCACGAATTACTTTGTTCGCTTTGAGCGGAATTTTCGGGACCTGTGCCCGGAGTGGCCGTGTGTGATCGATCACAGGAGCGAATTTCTGGATGCCAACGCTCCGTGATCAGGGCCATCACCGGAAAACCCGCAAAAATCGGGGTTTTCGGGGTTCGATATCACGGGAAGTACACGGGGTGGCGCCCGTGAAGCGCAAGACCAGGACCGTGTACGGTCCCCTTCGCCACCCAAGCCGACCACTCCCGAGCGGTCCTTTTGGGTGTCGATTGAGTAACAGACCTTGATGTGAGGCAAAATCTCCGCCTCAGGTCGGGCACAAGTCCGGCCTCTCACGCGTTACGTGCGCTGAGACACCGCAGACACCCAGAGGGGGAGAGCGACATGGCAACGGATTACGACACCCCACGCAAGACCGATGACGACGTGGACCAGGACAGCCTTGAAGAGCTCAAGGCTCGCCGGAGCGACAAGACGGCGTCCGCCGTCGACGTCGACGAGTTCGACGCGGCCGAAGGACTGGAGCTGCCCGGCGCAGACCTGTCCAACGAAGAGCTGGCCGTAAGGGTCCTGCCCAAGCAAGCCGACGAGTTCACGTGCATGAGCTGCTTCCTCGTGCACCACAGGAGCCAGTTGGCGCGCGAGAAGAACGGCCAGCCGATCTGCCGCGACTGCGACTAGGTCGGGCCGACCGTGGCAGGCGACACACCGTTCCGGAAGCGACGCTTGCGGCGCAAGAGGTCGTCGGAGGCGAATCAGGGCGGTACAGGCCCGGCAGAAGGCGTAGCAGCGCCTGCCGAGCGGTCCGCCCTGCCACCCTCCCCGGGTGAGCGGGACGACGAGCGGGGCCGGTCGGCCTCGCTCGAAGCAGTCACGGCAGTCGGAGGAGTTGAAGGAGTCGACACGGCCGATGGGGCCGGACAGGTCGACAGGACGGAGCCCGTGACCGGGGCAGGCCGTCTGAGTTCAGTGAAACGGGGAGTACACAAGGGTGGGGAGAGCGCCAAGGCAGCGATCGGTCATATCGCCGACCTGATCATCGAAACCGCTCCCCGCATCCCTGTGCGCGATCTCGCGACCCTGCGCAAGCAGTTCCCGGGCCTCGGGCCCGAGGAGCTTGCCGACAAGCTCATCGCGGGCGCGAGCAAGGCCACAGCCACCGTCGGCGCCGGTATCGGCGCGGCGGCCATGATGCCCGTACCGCCCGCCATGCTCGCCGAGCTGGCGGCGGAGATCACCGGTGTGGCCGCGATCGAGATGAAGCTCGTCGCCGAGCTGCACGAGGTCTACGGACTGCGCCCGCCGGGCGGGCTCACCCAGCGTTCCACCGCCTACCTCACGTCCTGGACGGAGGAGCGCGGTATCGATGTCACCCACCCCGCGACGGTCAATGCCGCGCTGGGCGGCCAGATGAAACGTGAGCTGCGCCAGCAGATCGTGAAGCGCACGGTGCGCGATCTGCCGAACCTGATCCCGTTCATGGTCGGCGCCGCCGTCGGCGCGATGATGAACCGGCGCGACACCAGAAAGCTTGCCGAACGGGTCAGGAAGGACCTGCGCAAGCGCCAGATCCCCTGGGACCGGCTTCCGGAGCTGCCTGCGCTGGAGCGACCGAGGGGCCTGCGCAAGGATCTGCCGGGCGAGCTGGAGAGCTAGGGCGTCCCCGGGCGCCGACGGGAGCTGTTCCCGCCTGACCGGGCTTGTGGGGCCGGGAGAGGCCGCCTGGAGGGCCCGCGAGGAGCCCCCCGAAGGAGAGAAACCCCGAGGCTAGGCCCGCACCGCGCTGAGCGCTGCGACCAGGGCCAGCGGCTCGCGGGTCGACAGATAGACATACGGAGTCGGGTCCTGCGGGTCGGTGACCTCCACCCGGACCGCCGTCGGGATGTAGCTGCGCAGCAGCATGAACGCGCGGGTGTCCGCCTTGTACGAGCGCCACGCGCGCGCCTCCTCCGCGTCCAGCACCTCGGCCTCGCCGAGCGCCGTCACCGGAATCCGCGCGTCACCGGCCACCAGGGCGCCCGCGACCACCCGGATCCTGGCCGAACCGTACGAGCTCACCGCGACCGCCGACAGGGCCGTGCCGCCCACCAGGCCGGCCAGCAGGGGCAGGGTGCCGAGCGGCAGCAGCATCAGGGCGCAGGCGATGCCGACCAGGAAGGCGATGAGCCACCACGAACGAGGCGCGGTCAGTCGTTCGTCGAAAGGCGGGGTGGAAGGCTGCATGAACCCAAGCTTGGCACGGCGCGACCTGCGGGTGGCCGCGCGGGTAAGGTCTGCGCCTGTGAGTGGAACATCTGCGGCTCTGAAGCCCCCGGCCGACGCGGTGAAACCGGTCCGGCACCCCGAAGCCCCGGCCCCCGGCGAACTCCTCGGCGCGCACTACGAACACTGTTTCGGGTGCGGCGATGGACAGCCGCATGGGCTGCACCTCCAGGCGCGGGCCGGCGAGGGTGTCAGAGTCACCGCCGAGTTCACGGTGAAGGCCGCCCACCAGGGCGCCCCGGGCCTGGCCCACGGTGGCGTCCTGGCCACAGCGCTCGACGAGACGCTCGGCTCGCTGAACTGGCTGCTGCGGGTGATCGCGGTGACCGGGCGGCTGGAGACCGACTTCGTGCGTCCGGTGCCGGTGGACACCGTGTTGCACCTGGACGCCGAGATCACCGCCGTGCACGGCCGGAAGATCTACTCCCGGGCGACCGGCCGGATCGGCGGCCCGGACGGGCCCGTGGCGGTCCGCGCCGAAGCCCTCTTCATCGAGGTCAAGGTCGACCACTTCATCGAGAACGGCCGCCCGGCCGAGATCCAGGCGGCGATGGCCGACCCGGACCAGGCCAAGCGCGTCCGCGCGTTCGAGGTGAACCCCTGATGCGTCACCCCGTAGACGTACTGATCCGCCGTGTCGACCCGGACGTGCCGATTCCGGCCTACGGACACCCGGGCGACGCCGGGGTCGATCTGGTGACCACGGAGGCCGCCGAACTCGCACCGGGTGAGCGGGCTGTGCTGCCCACCGGGGTGTCGATCGCGCTGCCCGACGGATACGCCGCGTTCGTGCACCCGCGGTCCGGCCTCGCCGCGCGCTGCGGAGTCGCTCTTGTGAATGCTCCGGGGACGGTTGATGCCGGGTACCGTGGAGAGATCAAGGTGATCGTCATCAATCTCGACCCGCGCGAACCCGTGCGGTTCGAGCGGTTCGACCGGATTGCCCAACTGGTCGTCCAGCAGGTCGAGAAGGTGCGCTTCCACGAGGTGGCGGAACTTCCCGGCTCGGCCCGCGGCGAGGGAGGCTTCGGATCCACCGGAGGGCATGCTTCCGGTGATGTTGATGGCGTCAGGGGCGGGATTACCCAGGGCGGGAACAGCTACGCTTCGGTCGTACCCGACCGGGAAGGACAGTGACGTGTTCGGACGTCGCAAGAAGAGTGGTTCCGCCGAGGACGTGGCGGACGAAGCGCGCGAGGCCGAGCAGGTCGTCGACGAGCTCGATGACGCCGATGGAGCCGACAGCGGCTCGCGGCGGGTGAATCTCCCGCCGGCGCCGCGGCCGGACGGACCGTGGGACTTCACCGAGGTCTCCCAGCCCGGCGAGGGCCGGGTCGACCTGGGCGGCATCTTCGTTCCCGGCGTCGAGGGCATGGAGCTGCGCGTCGAGGTGGCCGGTGACGCGATCGTCGCCGCGACCGTGGTGCTGCGCGACAGCGCCATCCAGCTGCAGGCCTTCGCCGCCCCCAAGAAGGAGGGCATCTGGGGCGAGGTCCGCGAGGAGATCGCCTCCGGCATCACCCAGCAGGGCGGGATCATCGACGAGGTCGAGGGCCCGCTGGGCTGGGAGCTGCGTGCCCAGGTCCCCGTACAGCTCCCGGACGGGACGAACGGCGTGCAGCTGGTGCGCTTCGTCGGCGTCGACGGGCCGCGCTGGTTCCTGCGCGGAGTGATCTCCGGCCAGGGTGCCGTGCAGCCGGAGGCCGCGGGGCTGCTGGAGACGATCTTCCGGGACACCGTGGTCGTCCGCGGCGAGGGCCCGATGGCGCCGCGCGACCCGATCGTCCTCAAGCTCCCCGACGACGCCCAGATGGTGCCCGAGGGCGTCCAGCAGGAGAGCCAGGAGGGCTCGAAGTTCTCCGGTGGCATGGGCCAGCTCCAGCGCGGACCCGAGATCACCGAGGTCCGCTGAGCAATACGGGCAGCCGCCCGGCACAGCTGAAGGCCGGTGGGCCGTATCCCCTGGAAAGGGGGGTACGGCCCACCGGCCTTTCTGCGCCCAGAGCGGGCTCCGGGGCGCACGACAGGGGTGCGTATGGGGCACGTATGTGCGCCGTCAAGGGCTGACCCTTCCCCGTAAGGAAGCCATCAACGCAGGCCGGGACGGCTGTGACGCGAGGTTTGCTCATGAGGTCCGAGAATCCGTACCTCATCTAGGAGCACACGATGGCCGATGTGGCCTTCGTCGTCACCACGATCGCGGTGTTCGCGTTGGTTGTCCTCCAGCTCAACATCGCCCTCAAGCAGCTGGCGAACGGGTCTTGAGGACTTGAGGACTTGTTGGCACTGAGGCCGGCCGCAGTGGCCGGCCTCAGGGCGTTGACGGACGGGGAACGTGCCCCGTGGCACGCCGGTCTAGCCGGTCGGCGTGCCCAGGCTGCCCGGGTAGAGGTACTTCTCCGGCGGGATCACCGTGCCGTCGACCCACGCCCCGAAGAAGCCCTTGAGGTCCTTGCCCGAGACCTTCGCCGCCAGCGCCTCGAACTGCCGGAACGAGGCATTGCCGTACGCGTGGTCCCGGGTCCAGGTCTTGAGCGTCCGGAAGAACGCATCGTCACCCACCGTGCGTCGCAGGGCGTGCAGCATCAGCGAACCCTTGAAGTACAGCGCGAAGTCCAACTCCTTTCCCGCGCCCGGGTCGTAGAGCTTGGTGGACCAGAACGACGGGTCGTCCCTGCTGTTCTCGACCTCGGGCCGGTAGTAGTACTCGTCGAGATCGGCGCCCTTGTGCTCCTCCCACAACTGCCCGGCGTACTGGGCGAAGCACTCCGCAATGCAGCCGTCCCGCCAGTCCTTGAACGACACGCTGTCGCCGAACCACTGGTGGGTGTTCTCGTGTGCCACTGAGGCGTCGAAGAGCATTCCGCTGTACGTGGGGCGACTCTGCGTCTCCAGGGCGAGAGGGCCGTGGATGGGTTCCTTCGTGGCGCCGACGACGATGGCGCCCGCCGAGGAGAACGGATACGGGCCGAACTTCGTGGTCAGGAAGTTGAGTATGTCCGTCTGCTCGGCCTCCGCCTCCGGGTCGATGACGGCGTCCGGGCTGTATGCCGTGATGACCGGCGTTCCGGCGGCCGTCTTCCCCCGGTGAACGGTGAACCTGTCGATGGCGACCGTGCTGAGGTACGTCGCCAGCGGCTTGTCCTCGTGCCAGCGGAACGTCTTCATGCCGTTCTTAACGGTGGTCGGGCCGGGCAGACCGTTGCCGATGACCGTCCAGCCGTCGGGCACCGTCGCGGCGAGGGCGAAGGTGGCCTTGTCGGACGGGTGGTCGTTGGCGGGGTACCAGGAGGTCGCGGCGTGTGGTTCGCCGGTCACGGTCGCGCCACCGTTCTTCAGCGTGTGCCAGCCCTCGGCGTCGGGCTTGCCGGCGTACTTCACCCGTACTGTGAAGGTCGTGCCCTTCACGACCGGGCGGGCCGGGGTGATGACCAGCTCATGGGCGCCGGACCGGGAGAACGCCTTCACCGGGGTGCCGTTCACCGTGACCGATGCCACGGTGAGGCCCTTGAGGTCCAGGCTGAAGCGGTCCAGGCCGGCCAGGGCGCGGGCGGTGACGGTGGTGTCGCCGTCCAGGTGGTCGGTGCGTGCCGGGTCGTAGGCGATGCGTACGTCGTAGTGGGACACGTCGTAGCCGGAGTTGCCGTCGTCGGGGAAGTACGGGTCACCGATGCCCGGGCCGCCGATGGCGGCGGAGGCGGTGACGGTGGTCAGTGCGACGCCGCTCACCGCAGCGGCCACGAGGGCAACAGCGGTCCTGCGGCGCGGGTTCAGCAGTCTGCGCATGTCTCGTTCCTGAGGATGGGGGGTCAGCGCCGGGGAGTGGTGGCGGCGAGTTTCCACAGCACGCCGATGAGGGCGTCGGTGCTGGTCGTCTCCGTCTTCGGGTCCACGTTGGCGAGGTCGTCGCATGCCTCGTGGATGCAGTCCGAGATGCCGGTGCTGAAGCCGGAGGACGGGATGCCGGCGTTGGCGAACGACTCATGGTCCGAACCGCCGACGCCGATGTCGAACGTGGGGATGTTCCGCTCGGCGAACCACGCCTCGAACGCCTGCTGGGCTTCGGTCTCGCCACGCTCGTCGTCGTGGATCACCAGCCACTGCCGGGTGTTCTTGCTGCCCGCTTGATCGAAGTTGAGGTAGACGTCGATCCTGCGGCGCTCGGCCGAGGAGAGTTTCTTGACGTAGTCCGCCGAGCCGATCAGGCCCAGCTCCTCCGCGCCCCACCATGCGAACCGAAGGTGCCGCTCGGGCTTCAGATGAGACTTGGCCACCTGAAGGGCGGCGGCCAGGACCGCAGCCGAGCCTGAGCCGTTGTCGTTGATTCCCGGGCCCTCCTTGACGCTGTCGAGGTGGGCGCCGGTCAGCAGCACATGGTCGGGATCGCCGCCCGGCCAGTCGGCGATCAGGTTGTGGCCGCTGGCGCCGTTGTAGGTGAACGGAACCAGTTTTGTGCGGAAGCCCGCCCGGTCCAGGACGCTCTTCACATACGCCACCGAGTCCGCGTACCCCTTCGTGCCGTGCGCGCGGTTGCCGCCATTGCCGTCGGCGATGCGCTGCAGGGCGCGAAGGTGGGGCATCACCTGCTGCTCGGAGACGGTGGGGGTGGTGGGGGCCTGCGCGTCCGCGGTGGCGGTTGCGGCGGGCACCGCGGACAGGGCCAGGGATATTCCGAGGGCTCCGGCGGCCAGCCCGGGAAGGCTCCTTCGTAACGTCATGCGCACCCTTTCAAGGACGGGGCAATCGCCCCGGTGGACCCTGGCAAGGCTGGTCAGTCGGTGTCAGGAAGTTGTCGGGAAGCAGTAGTGCTTCGATAAAGGAAGTCGTCCGGGCCGGTCGGATGATCATCCGGAGAGGATGAGAGTGACCAGAGGGACCGGTGGGGAATCGGGGACGGCGGACGCCTGCGCCGCTGCGCCGCCGCGGGCACCACGGCCTGGTGCCCTGCGCCGCCGGACTCCTGGTGCTGCTCGCGGGCACCGTGCCGGCGGCGCCGGCCGCGCTCAGCGCGCGGTCGAACCCTGTGCGACGGCAACCCCGACGGCGGCGCGGAGGAATTCGCCGTACTCGGCCGGGTGGGGCAGCCGCGGCTGCCCGACGGCTGTCTGCGACGTTACGGGCTTCGCCACCGGGTGCGGCTCGCCGCCGAGGACGACCACATCGGCGTCCGGCCGGACGCCTGACCACCGCCCTTCGGCCACTGCCCAGCCCTGTGCCCGATGCACATACTGGCGGCCGACGGGACCGATCGCGCACGGGGGAGAGGCATGACCGACAACACCGGCCGGACGAGCACCGGCGGGCAGAGCGGCGCGGCGGTCGCCGAGGACCCGGCCCGCGGACCCATGGTCCGGGTCGAGGACCTGCACCGCTCGTACGGCACCGGCACCGGCACCGCAGCCGTGCACGCGCTGCGCGGGGTGTCCTTCGAGGTGCCGCGAGGCGAACTCGTCGCGATCAAGGGACGCTCGGGCTCCGGCAGGAAGACACTCCTCAACCTCGTCGGTGGCCTCGACAGCCCCGACGGCGGCCGGATCACCGTCGACGGCACGGACCTCGCCGAACTCGGCGAGAACGGGCTCCTGGAGCTGCGCCGGGACCGGATCGGCTTCATCTTCCAGTCGTTCGGCCTGATCCCGATCCTGACCGCCGCGGAGAACGTCGGCGTACCCATGCGGCTGCGCAGGGCGGACCCGCGCGAGCGCGAGGACCGGGTGGCGCTGCTGCTCTCCATGGTCGGTCTCGCCGACCACGCCGCTCAGCGCCCCGGCGAACTCTCCGGCGGCCAGCAGCAGCGTGTCGCGATCGCCTGCGCGCTCGCCAACCGGCCCTCGCTGCTGATCGCGGACGAACCGACGGGGCAGCTCGATGCGGAGACCGGGCTCGCGGTGATGGAGCTGCTGCGGGCGGTGGTACGGAGCGAAGGGGTCACCGCGCTGGTGGCGACGCATGATGCGCAGCTGCTGGGGCTGGCGGACCGGGTGCTGGAGCTGAGCGACGGGCACATCGTCGAGCACGAGTAGTGGGGGCAGGGGGGAGGGGCCCCGGGTTCGCCTCCGTGGCCATTCTGCCCTCTCTGTCCTCAATTGCCGGGCGGACTTGATTTTCCGGCTGAGGCGTCAGAATCCTGTCAATTCGGCCCCTCGCCCCACCCCCGTCCCATTTGTCGAGAATCCTCGGGGTAACTTCGAACCGGCTGCCGCATCGGCGGCAGCCGGTTCAGAGAAGACAATGGGGCCATGGCACGCGGCAAGCTTCGGATCTACCTGGGTGCGGCACCCGGCGTCGGCAAGACGTACGCGATGCTCTCCGAGGCCCACCGCCGTGTCGAACGGGGCACCGACTGCGTCGTCGCCTTCGTGGAGCACCACGACCGCCCGCGCACCGAGGTCATGCTGCACGGCCTGGAGCAGATCCGGCGCCGTGAGATCGAGTACCGCTCCGCCGTCTTCACCGAGATGGACGTCGACGCGGTCCTGGAGCGCGCCCCGGCCGTCGCCCTGGTGGACGAACTGGCGCACACCAATGTGCCGGGCTCCCGCAACGCCAAGCGCTGGCGGGACGTCGAAGAGCTCCTCCAGGCCGGCATAGACGTGATCTCCACCGTCAACATCCAGCACCTGGAGTCGCTCGGCGACGTCGTCGAGGCGATAACCGGCGTACGGCAGCGCGAGACCGTCCCCGACGAGGTCGTCCGCAGGGCCGACCAGCTCGAACTCGTCGACATGTCGCCCCAGGCGCTGCGCCGCCGGATGGCCCATGGCAACATCTACAAGCCGGACCGGATCGACGCGTCCCTGTCCAACTACTTCCGCCCCGGCAACCTGACCGCCCTGCGCGAGCTGGCCCTCCTCTGGGTTGCCGACCGGGTCGACGAATACCTTCAGCAGTACCGCGGCGAGCACAACATCCGGACCACCTGGCAGGCCCGCGAACGGATCGTCGTCGGACTCACCGGCGGTCCCGAGGGCCGTACGCTCATCCGCCGCGCGTCCCGGATGGCGGCCAAGGGCTCCGGCAGCGAGATCCTCGCCGTCTACATCGCCCGCAGCGACGGACTGACCTCCGCCTCGCCCAAGGAACTCACCGTCCAGCGCACCCTCGTGGAGGACCTCGGCGGCACGTTCCACCATGTCATCGGCGACGACATACCGTCGGCCCTCCTCGAATTCGCCCGTGGGGTGAACGCCACGCAGATCGTCCTCGGCTCCAGCCGCCGCAAGGCCTGGCAGTACATCTACGGACCGGGCGTGGGCGCCACTGTCGCCCGTGAGTCGGGACCCGACCTCGACGTCCACATCGTCACCCACGAAGAGGTCGCCAAGGGCCGGGGTCTGCCCATCGCCCGCGGCGCCCGGCTGGGCCGGGTCCGGATCATCTGGGGCTGGCTGGTCGGTGTGGGCGGCCCGGCCCTTCTCACGCTGCTCCTGACCCGCCTGGACAACGGCCCCGGGCTCGCCAACGACGTCCTGCTCTTCCTCTTCCTGACCGTTGCCGCGGCCCTGCTCGGCGGGCTGCTGCCCGCCCTCGCGTCGGCCGCCGCAGGCTCGCTGCTGCTGAACTACTGGTTCACCCCGCCCACCCACACCCTGACCGTGCAGGACCCGGAGAACTTCGTCGCCATCGTGATCTTCTTCGCGGTGGCGGTCTCGGTCGCCTCGGTCGTCGATCTGGCGGCCCGCCGTACCCATCAGGCGGCCCGGCTGCGCGCCGAGTCGGAGATCCTCTCCTTCCTGGCCGGCAGTGTGCTGCGCGGCGAGACGACTCTGGACGCGCTCCTGGACCGGGTCCGCGAGACCTTCGGCATGGAGTCCGTCGCCCTGCTGGAGCGGCAGAGCGATGTCGATCCGTGGACGTGCGCAGGGAGCGTCGGGCCGAGCCCGGTGGCCCGCCCGGAGGACGCCGATGTGGACATGCCCGTCGGCGACCACATGGCGCTCGCGCTCTCCGGCCGGGTGCTGCCCGCCGAGGACCGCCGGGTGCTCGGCGCGTTCGCCGCCCAGGCCGCCGTCGTGCTGGACCGCCAGCGCCTGGTCGGCGAGGCGGAGGACGCCCGGCGGCTCGCCGAGGGAAACCGGATCCGGACGGCGCTCCTCGCCGCCGTCAGCCACGATCTGCGTACTCCGCTCGCCGCCATCAAGGCCGCCGTCAGCTCCCTGCGCTCCGACGACGTCGCCTGGTCAGACGAGGACCAGGCCGAACTCCTGGAAGGCATCGAGAACGGCGCCGACCGCCTCGACCACCTCGTGGGCAACCTTCTGGACATGTCCAGGCTGCAGACCGGCACCGTCACCCCGCTGATTCGTGAGATCGACCTCGACGAGGTGGTCCCGATGGCGCTCGGAGGCGTTCCCGAGGGCAGCGTGGACCTGGACATCCCCGAGACCCTGCCGATGGTCGACGTCGACCCCGGGCTGCTGGAGAGGGCCGTCGCCAACATCGTCGAGAACGCCGTCAAGTACAGCCCTTACGGAGAACGCGTCACGGTGGCCGCCAGCGCGCTCGGCGAACGCGTCGAGCTACGGGTGGTCGACCGCGGCCCCGGCATCCCCGACGACGCCAAGGAACGCATCTTCGAGCCCTTCCAGCGCTACGGCGACGCCCCGCGCGGCGCGGGTGTCGGACTGGGCCTCGCCGTCGCCCGCGGCTTCGTGGAATCCATGGGCGGCACGCTGGACGCCGAGGACACCCCCGGCGGCGGCCTCACCATGGTGCTGACCCTCAAGGCGGCATCGGGATACGTTCCCGTCAGCCCCGACCTGCCCGCGCGGGTCACCTCATGACCTCGCAGGTCACTTCATGATCTCCGCAACGTCCCGGGAGATCGCCGTACAGCAGAAAGGCAGGGCCCCCATGACCCGGGTGCTTGTGGTCGACGACGAGCCGCAGATCGTACGCGCCCTCGTGATCAACCTGAAGGCGCGCAAGTACGAGGTGGACGCCGCGCCCGACGGCGCGACCGCCCTCCAGCTCGCCGCCGCCCGCCACCCCGATGTCGTCGTCCTCGACCTCGGACTGCCCGACATGGACGGCGTCGAGGTGATCAAGGGGCTGCGCGGCTGGACCCGGGTGCCGATCCTGGTGCTCTCCGCCCGCCACACCTCCGACGAGAAAGTCGAGGCCCTGGACGCCGGCGCCGACGACTACGTCACCAAGCCGTTCGGCATGGACGAGCTGCTGGCCCGGCTGCGCGCCTCCGTCCGCAGGGCCGAACCCGTCGGCCAGCACGGCTCCGACGACGTCGTGATCGTCGAGACCGAGGGGTTCACCGTCGATCTGGCGGCGAAGAAGGTCCACCGCGAGGGACGCGACGTACGGCTCACCCCCACCGAGTGGCATCTGCTGGAGGTCCTGGTCCGTAACAGCGGCCGGCTGGTCAGTCAGAAGCAGCTGCTCCAGGAGGTCTGGGGGCCCTCGTACGGCACCGAGACCAACTATCTGCGGGTCTACATGGCGCAGCTGAGGCGCAAGCTGGAGGCCGATCCCTCGCACCCCCGGCACTTCGTCACGGAGCCGGGGATGGGCTACCGCTTCGAGCGCGGCTCAACGGGGGCGCCGGGCCCTGTCGCGTAACCGTGCGTTGCCGGGCCCTGTTCCGTGACCCGTGCCGGGCCCTGTCCGTAACCGCTGCCGGGTTCTGTCCCGTAACCCTTGCGAGTATCCCGTCCGAGTGAGACCCGGGACACCCGCTCGGAGTACGGGAGACCGGTACCCTTCGGGTATGAGTGCTGTCCCTCGATTCGAGAAGCCCGGCAAGGCTGCGAAGCCGTCCGGCCGCTTCCGGCGGATGCTCGACCGGCTGTCCAGCTCCCAGGAGGATCTGGAGTCCGAGGAGCTGCAGGAGGACTCGCAGGCTTCGGGGTGCACGCGGATCTCCGAATGCACCGACCGGCAGATCGTCAAGGTGACTGGTACGTTGCGGACCGTCACCCTGCGGCCGCGCGCCGGAGTGCCCGCCCTGGAGGCGGAGCTCTTCGACGGCACCGCGCCGCTGGACGTGGTCTGGCTGGGCCGGCGCTCCATCGTGGGCATAGAACCGGGCCGCAAGCTCATCGCCTCGGGCCGGATCGCCATGAGTCATGGACGCCGGGTGCTGTTCAACCCCAAATACGAACTCCGACCGCTCGGCAAGGAGTAGCCGGTGACGTCTCTTGACAAGCCGACGTCCGACAAGGACCGCACCACCCGCACCGACCAGCAGGAGGCCGACGCGAAGGCGGTCACCGAGGCAGCGCTCTTCGAGGCGTTCGGCGGTGTCCGGGGGATGGTGGAGACAGTCCTTCCCGGACTGCTCTTCGTCACGATCTTCACGATCAACAAGGATCTGCACATCTCGGCCATCGCGGCCCTGGTGGTGTCCCTGGCCCTCGTCGCCGTACGGCTGATCCGCAGGGACACCGTCAAGCACGCCTTCAGCGGTGTCTTCGGCGTGGCCTTCGGCGTGGTCTTCGCGATGATGACCGGCAACGCCAAGGACTTCTATCTGCCGGGCATGCTCTACACGCTCGGCCTGGCACTCGCCTACCTGATCACCACCCTCGCCGGGGTGCCGCTGATCGGTCTGATCCTGGGCCCGGTGTTCAAGGAGAACCTCTCCTGGCGCACCAGGAACCCCGGCCGCAAGAAGGCGTACGCCAAGGCCAGCTACGCCTGGGGGATGATCCTGCTCGCCAAGTGCGCGATCCTCTTCCCGCTGTACTGGTGGGCCGACACCACCCAGTTCGGCTGGGTCCTGATCGCCCTGAAGATCCCCCCGTTCCTCCTCGCGGTCTATCTGACCTGGGTCTTCCTCGCCAAGGCGCCGCCGCCCATCGATGTCTTCGCCGAGATGGAGGCGCAGGAGCAGGCCGAGAAGGCCCGCAAGGCGGAAGCGGCCGCCGCCGCGACACGTCACCAGGAGTTCTGAACCGCCCACGTCAGACGGAAGGGCCCGGAACCGTGCGAAACGGTTCCGGGCCCTTCCGTCTGCCTGCCCTGCGTCGGTCAGTCCTCCGAGTCGCCCCGGCGTACCGACAGCAGGTCCTCCAGCTGCTCCTCGCGGGCCTGTGCGGCCACGAACAGCAGCTCGTCACCGGCCTCCAGCGTCTCCTCGGTGCTCGGCGTCAGAACGCGCTGCCCGCGGATGATGGTGACCAGCGAGGTGTCCTCGGGCCAGGCCACATCGCCGACCTGGGTGCCGGCCAGCGCCGACTCCGGGGGCAGCGTCAGCTCGACCAGGTTGGCGTCGCCGTGGCTGAAGCGCAGCAGCCGGACCAGGTCGCCGACGCTCACCGCCTCCTCGACCAGGGCCGACATCAGACGCGGCGTGGAAACCGCCACATCGACGCCCCAGGCCTCGGTGAACAGCCACTCGTTCTTCGGGTTGTTGACCCGGGCGACGACCCTCGGCACGCCGTACTCGGTCTTGGCGAGCAGCGAGACGACCAGATTCACCTTGTCGTCGCCGGTCGCGGCGATCACGACGTTGCAGCGTTGAAGTGCCGCCTCGTCGAGTGAGGTGATCTCGCAGGCGTCCGCCAGCAGCCACTCGGCCATCGGCACCCGCTCCACCGAAATGGCCGTCGGCGCCTTGTCGACGAGCAGCACCTCGTGCCCGTTCTCCAGCAGCTCGCCCGCGATGGAACGGCCCACTGCACCGGCCCCGGCAATCGCGACACGCATCAGTGACCGCCCTCCTCAGGACCCTCGGCGAAGGCCGCCTCGACCTTTGCGATCTCGTCCGTACGCATCATCACGTGGACCAGGTCGCCCTCCTGCAGCACCGTCTGCGAGGTGGGCAGTATGGCTTCGCCCAACCGGGTGAGGAACGCCACGCGGACGCCCGTCTCCTCCTGCAGCGTGCTGATCTTGTGGCCGATCCAGGACGGTGTGGTGTGCACCTCCGCGAGCTGCACACCGCCGCTCGGATCCCGCCACAGCGGCTCGGCGCCCGAGGGCAGCAGCCGCCGCAGCATCTGGTCCGCGGTCCAGCGCACGGTGGCGACCGTGGGGATACCGAGACGCTGGTAGACCTCGGCGCGCCGGGGGTCGTAGATCCGCGCCGCGACATTCTCGATGCCGAACATCTCGCGGGCCACCCGGGCGGCGATGATGTTCGAGTTGTCGCCGCTGCTCACCGCGGCGAACGCACCGGCCTCCTCGATCCCCGCCTCACGGAGGGTGTCCTGGTCGAAGCCGACACCGGTGACGCGCCGCCCACCGAATCCGGATCCGAGGCGCCGGAACGCCGTGGGGTCCTGATCGATGACGGCGACCGTGTGCCCCTGCTGCTCCAGGGTCTGCGCGAGAGCGGCTCCTACTCGCCCGCAGCCCATGATGACGATGTGCACCTTGCGCCTACCTCGCAGTCCTGGTCGTCCGGCTGACCTGCGAAAACACCCTGCTCACACTTCTTCCTCAGCTTGCCGGGCAAACAACGGGGCAACGGTCTGTCCCGTTGCCCAGGATGAGCTTATGCGGCCGGGAGTGCGAAGCCTCATCCGAGTGCGCTTTCGCCGCGCCCCGCGGTGCGGACGGGGAGGGCCGCCGACCTCAGCCACTGCGGGACGGACTCTTGAGTAAGACGAGCACAGACATCTAACATGTCAGTTCATGGAGACCCTGCGCCCCGTCCGACGGACCCTGCTGCGGGACACCGCGTACGAGGCGATCCGTGACGCCATCGTCCGTGGCGACATTCCGCCCGGTGCCCCCGTCCGCGACGCCGACCTCGCCGAACGCCTCGGACTGTCCCGGGCCCCGGTCCGCGACGCACTGTCCCGGCTCTCCGGCGAGGGCCTCGTCGAGTCCAAGCCGCAGAGCTACACCCGGGTGACCCGGCTGGTGCCGCGCGACGTCCGGGACGCGGCGGCGGTCGTACGGGCCATGCACGAACTCGCCGCCAGGACCGCTGTACCCCGCCTCGCGGACTCGGACATCACCGCGATGCGCGAGGCGAACGACCGCTTCCGGGAGGCGACCCGCCGCGGCGACGTGGCGGACGCGCTGCGTGCCGACGACCTGCTCCACGACGTCCTCGTCACTGCCTGCGGCAACCGTGCCGTGGCCGCCACCGTCGAGCGCTACACCCCCTTGATCCGGCGCCTGGAGTGGCGGCAGTTCGGCACGGCGAGCGCGGCACACGGCTCGGCGGAGCTGCACGACCGGCTGATCGAGGCGTGCGCGGGGCGCGATGCCGAAGCCGCGGCCCGGGTCACCGCGGAGATCTGGCGGGCGCTCGAAGGACTCGCCGACGAACCGTCCGAACAGGATGAACAGAACGAACAGGACGAAACGTCCGACTAGGTCGACGGCCCGAGCACCGCTCGGATGCACCGCCCGGATGCACCGCCCGGACGGCGCTCGGACCGACCGCCACACCAACCCTGACCACCCGGCCACCGCCACATCAACCCTGACCACCCGATCACCGTCACCACACCAACCCCCGACCAAGGGAGCCCCCGTGACGCCCGCATCGCCCACCTCCCCGTCCTCTCCCTCCCTCTCCTCCTACGACCGCTACCCCCTCCTCTTCGGCCCCTCTCCCGTGCACCGCCTCGACCGGCTGACCGACCACCTCGGCGGCGCCGCGGTCTGGGCCAAGCGGGAGGACTGCAACTCCGGCATCGCCTACGGCGGCAACAAGACTCGAAAGCTCGAATACCTCGTCGCCGACGCCCTGGCGAAGGGCTGCGACACGCTCGTCTCCATCGGCGGCGTCCAGTCCAACCACACCCGCCAGGTGGCGGCGGTCGCCGCCCGCGTCGGCCTCAGGTGTGTGCTCATCCAGGAGAGCTGGGTCGAGTGGCCCGACGCCGTCTACGACAAGGTCGGCAACATCCTGATCAGCCGCCTGGCCGGTGCCGATGTCCGCCTGGTGCGCGCCGGGTTCGGCATCGGGGTCAAGGAGAGCTGGGAGCAGGCGCTGCGCGAGGTCGAGGAGCGCGGCGGCCGGCCGTACGCCATCCCCGCAGGCGCGTCCGACCATCCTCTCGGCGGGCTCGGCTTCGCCAACTGGGCGTACGAGGTCGCCGAGCAGGAACGCGCACTCGGCGTGTTCTTCGACACCGTGGTCGTCTGCTCGGTGACCGGCTCCACCCAGGCCGGCATGGTCGCGGGCTTCGCCGCACTCGAAGAGGAGGGCGGCCGTCCGCGGCGCGTGCTGGGCATCGACGCCTCCGCCGAGCCTGCTCGTACCCGCGAGCAGATCGCCCGGATCGCGGCCGGCACCGCACGGCTCATCGGGGTGCGCCGCGAGCTCACCGTGGACGACATCGAGCTGGACGAGCGCTACCACGCGGGTACGTACGGCATCCCCGACGACACCACCCTCGACGCGATGCGGCTCGCCGCCCGTACCGAGGGCATGATCACCGACCCCGTCTACGAGGGGAAGTCGATGGCCGGGACGGTCGACCTCGTGGCGCGCGGCGAGATCGCCCGTGACTCCACCGTCCTTTACGCCCATCTCGGCGGCCAACCCGCACTCAACGGCTACAGCGCCCTGTTCGCGGACGCCTGAGTGCAAGGATTTCGTTAAGGATTTCGTGGCTTTCTCGGCCGAGCGCAGGAGATTGCGAGGCCACGGGGGTGGTGGGTCTGCGGCTTCCATACGGAACGCATACGATCCTCTGCGTGTCCAAACTGACCGACCTGCCCAAACGGATTCTGATCGGACGGGCGCTGCGCAGCGACAAGCTGGGAGAAACGCTCCTCCCCAAGCGCATCGCACTTCCCGTCTTCGCATCCGACCCGCTGTCCTCGGTGGCGTACGCACCCGGAGAAGTTCTCCTGGTGCTCTCCATCGCGGGCGTGTCGGCCTACCACTTCAGCCCCTGGATCGCGCTCGCGGTCGTGGTCCTGATGTTCACGGTCGTCGCCTCGTACCGGCAGAACGTGCACGCCTACCCGAGCGGTGGTGGTGACTACGAGGTCGCCACCACCAACCTCGGGCCCAAGGCCGGGCTGACCGTGGCCAGTGCGCTGCTGGTCGACTACGTGCTGACCGTCGCCGTGTCGATCTCCTCCGGGGTGGAGAACCTCGGGTCCGCGATCCCGTTCGTCGTCGAGCACAAGACGACGTGCGCGATCGTGGCCATCGTGCTGCTGACGCTGATGAATCTGCGCGGCGTCAAGGAGTCCGGCAAGCTCTTCGCCATCCCCACGTACCTCTTCGTGGCCGGCGTCTTCATCATGATCATCTGGGGTGCGTTCCGGGGACTGGTCCTCGGCGACACCATGCACGCCCCGACCTCGGGCTACGAGATCAAGGCCGAGCACCAGGGACTGGCCGGCTTCGCGCTGGTCTTCCTGCTGCTGCGGGCGTTCTCCTCGGGCTGTGCCGCCCTCACCGGCGTCGAGGCGATCAGCAACGGTGTGCCCGCCTTCCGCAAGCCGAAGAGCAAGAACGCCGCGAACACGCTCGCGCTGATGGGCCTGCTGGCCGTCACCATGTTCTGCGGCATCATCGGCCTGGCCATGGCCACCGATGTGAAGATGGCGGAGAACCCGGCCGAGGACCTGATCAACAACGGTGTCGCGGTCGGCTCCGGCTTCGTCCAGGACCCGGTGATCTCACAGGTCGCGGCTGCCGTCTTCGGCGACGGTACGTTCTTCTTCATCGTCCTCGCGGCGGCCACCGCACTCGTTCTCTTCCTGGCCGCCAACACCGCGTACAACGGCTTCCCGCTGCTCGGCTCGATCCTCGCCCAGGACCGCTACCTGCCCCGCCAGCTCCACACCCGCGGTGACCGGCTCGCCTTCTCCAACGGCATCGTGCTGCTGGCGGGCGCGGCGATCCTGCTGACCTGGATCTACGGAGCGGACTCGACCCGGCTCATCCAGCTCTACATCGTCGGCGTCTTCGTCTCCTTCACCCTCAGCCAGACCGGCATGGTCAGGCACTGGAACCGCCACCTGGCGACGGAGAAGGACCCGGCCAAGCGCCGCCACATGATCCGCTCCCGCGCGATCAACACCTTCGGCGCCTTCTTCACCGGCCTGGTGCTCGTCGTGGTGCTCGCGACCAAGTTCACCCACGGCGCCTGGGTCGCGCTGCTCGGCATGGTGATCTTCTACGGGACGATGAGCGCGATCCGCAGGCACTACGACCGGGTCGCCGAGGAGATCGCCGCGGACGAGACCCCGGCCGACGAGACGATGCGGCCCTCCAGAGTCCACTCGATCGTCCTGGTCTCCAAGCTCCACCGGCCCACGCTGCGCGCCCTCGCCTACGCCAAGCTGATCCGCTCCGACCGGCTGGAGGCGCTCTCCATCAGCGTCGACCCGTCCGAGACCAAGGCGCTCAGGGAGGACTGGGAGCGGCGCGGCATCGACATCCCGCTGAAGATCCTCGACTCCCCGTACCGCGAAGTCACCCGCCCGGTCATCGACTATGTGAAGAGCCTGCGCCGGGAGAGCCCGCGCGACGTCGTGAGCGTGTACATCCCCGAGTACGTGGTCGGCCACTGGTACGAGCACCTCCTCCACAACCAGAGCGCCCTGCGCCTCAAGGGGCGGCTGCTGTTCACCCCGGGCGTGATGGTGACCTCCGTGCCGTACCAGCTGGAGTCCTCCGAGGCGGCGAAGAAGCGCGCAAGGAAGCGCGCCGAGTGGAACGCACCGGGTGCGGTGCGCCGCGGACCCGTGGAGCGCAGGCCCAAGGAACCCGCCAACAAGGGCTGACCGCGCCCGCTCGCTCGTGGTAAACGGCCGGACGACACCCACGTAGACTCGTGGGTTGTTGTCCGGCCGTTTTTTCCTTGATCTCTGGAGCCACCCCCTCATGCAGAACGAACCCACGTCGTCGCTGGTCGGGGAGGAGTACGAGGTCGAGGTCGGGCCCGTCGCACACGGCGGCCACTGCATCGCCCGCACCTCGGAGGGCCAGGTCCTCTTCGTACGGCACACGCTTCCCGGTGAGAAGATCGTTGCCAAGGTCACCGAGGGCGAGAGCGACTCCCGCTTCCTGCGCGCCGACGCGGTACGGATCATCGAGGCGTCCAAGGACCGCGTCGAGGCGCCCTGCCCGTACGCCGGTCCCGGCCAGTGCGGCGGCTGCGACTGGCAGCACGCCAAGCCCGGCGCCCAGCGCAGGCTCAAGGGCGAAGTGATCGCCGAGCAGCTCCAGCGCCTCGCGGGGCTCACCCCCGAAGAGGCGGGCTGGGACGGCACCGTCATGCCGGCCGAGGGCGACAAGCTCCCGAAGGGCGAGGTGCCCGCCTGGCGCACCCGCGTCCAGTACGCCATCGACGAGGACGGCCGCGTCGGCCTGCGCAAGCACCGCTCGCACGACGTGGAGCCCATCGAGCGCTGCCTGATCGCGGCCCCCGGCGTGACCGAGCTCGGCATCGAGAAGCGGGAATGGCCCGGCATGGCCTCGGTGGAAGCCATCGCAGCCACCGGCTCGCACGACCGTCAGGTCATCCTCACCCCGAAGCCCGGCGGCCGGCTGCCCCTCGTCGAGCTCGACAAGCCCGTCTCGGTGATGCGCGTCGACGAGCGCGACGGCGGCGTCCACCGGGTGCACGGCCGCGCCTTCGTCCGCGAGCGCGCCGACGACCGCACCTACCGGGTCGGCTCGGGCGGCTTCTGGCAGGTCCACCCGCAGGCCGCCAACACCCTCGTCCGCGCCGTCATGCAGGGCCTGCTGCCCCGCAAGGGCGACACCGCCCTCGACCTGTACTGCGGCGTCGGCCTGTTCGCGGGCGCCATCGGCCAGCGCATCGGCGAGAAGGGTGCCGTCCTCGGCATCGAGTCCGGCAAGCGCGCCGTCGAGGACGCCCGGCACAACCTGAAGGACCTGGAGCGGGTCCGCATCGAGCACGGCAAGGTCGACCAGATCCTGCCGCGCACCGGCATCACCGAGACCGACCTGATCGTCCTGGACCCGCCGCGTGCGGGCGCGGGCAAGCAGACGGTGAAGCACCTCGCGGGCCTCGGCGCCCGCCGCATCGCCTACGTGGCGTGCGACCCGGCGGCACTCGCGCGCGACCTGGCGTACTTCCGGGAGGGCGGCTACAAGGTGCGGATGCTGCGGGCGTTCGACCTGTTCCCGATGACGCATCACGTGGAGTGCGTGGCGATCCTCGAACCCATCGCAAAGGGCGCCTGACCTGCGATTTTGCCGCCCGGGTGGTTCCCTCGACCTGTTTTCCTCCGCACAACACATCAAGCAGGGAACCATCCGCCTTGTGCGCTCTGAGCTGAGGTTTCAGGCACGGACGGAGACCCGCTGTGTCGTGGTCCCGGCGTGGTTTTCGCACTATTGACGCTCAGACGACGCTCGTGCTGAAACTTCGTCACGCCTGGTCGTCCCCCTGCGGGCGACCAAGCGTGACGAGGTTTCCGTGAGCGGTACTGACTCCCAGCGGTCCGCCGGATGTGCTGGTCCCGTCTTGCGGGATCCGCCCGTTCGGCGGGTTGAATCGGATGGTGGCAGGCACCTGTCAGGACTTTCGAGAGGTGGGGCAGCGAGTCCGCCCGTCTTGGTGGCTCACGCACCGTGGTTCGCTGCGGTGACGGAATGAGGGAGTCCAGTACGTCGGCAGTAACCGGAAGTGGCGCGCAGAGCGCGCCTTCCCGCCTGAGGTGGACCCGTTGAAGCGCGCGTACATGAAGGCCCACCTGCGTGTCGGCGACGGCAACACCGTCGCGTCCCGCGTGTACTTCCGCGACGACGCCGCGCGCACCGGCAAGGTCCACGCCGGCTGGGCCTCGACCTTCGGCGAGAGGTTTGTGGACCCGGTGGCGGGGAGGCCCGGTGGGGGCTGGGCGACCGCGCAGCCGGAGATCACGTACCGGAGGCAGGTCGGTGGGGACGAACTCAGGGTCATTGCATGATCGAGATCTGTCTGGGTTCGTCACGTGAGACCGAGGGCTCGTAGGGGCCGGTGGTAGTCGCGGCCGGTGTGGCGGAGGG